>CAZJSH010000027.1:0-29938 GCA_964548715.1 uncultured Halomonas sp.
GATCGCGGCCAGCCGGTCGGTGGTCTGCAGCACCAGGTAGTACAGCCAGGCGGCCAGCGCCAGGGCAAGGATGGTGATGAGCCGGCTGGTCAACAGCAGGCGGCCGAAATCGCGGCCGTGGTGCAGCCGGAGCTTCAGCAGCAGCGGCAGGACGAGGTCGTTGGACACCATCGTGGCCAGCGCGACGGTAGCGACGATGACCATGCCGGTGGCCGCCGAGAACCCGCCGAGGAAAGACAGCAGCGTCAGCGCCTCGTGGCCGGCCGCCATCGGCAGCGTCAGCACGAACAGATCCGCGTTCCCGCCGCCGAAACGCTGGAGTCCGGCCAGCGCGATGGGGACCACCAGCAGCGTGAACAGCAGCAGGTAGAGGGGAAACAGCCAGCGCGCGGTGACCAGGTCCTCGGGCCGCTCGTTCTCGACGAAGGTCACCTGGAACTGCCGCGGCAAGCACAGGATGGCCGCGCCCGCCAGCAGGGTCTGGATCCAGAAACCGGCTGGCAGAGACTCCGGCAGGAAGCGTTCGCGCCACTCGGCGTTGGCCTGCAGCGCCTCGTTCATGCCGCCGACGCCGCCGAGCAGCGCGTACAGCGCCCAGAGACCGACCGCGGCGAACGCGACCAGCTTGACCAACGATTCGAAGGCCACCGCCAGCACCATGCCGCGGTGGTGCTCGCTGGCCTCGAGCCGGCGTACGCCGAACAAGATCGAGAACGCGCCCAGAGCCAGCGCCAGCAGCAGAGCCAGCGACGACTCCGACAGACCGGCCGGCTCGTCGGCGATGGCGACCAGGCCCATGGTCACGGCCTTGAGCTGGAGCGCGATGTAGGGGATCGACCCAAGCGCGGCGGCCAGCGTGACCAGCACGGCCAGCGGTCGCGACTTGCCGTAGCGGAACGACACGAAATCGGCGATCGACGTCAACCGATGGTCGCGGGTCATGGCCAGGATGCGCTTCATCAGATCGTGCCCGAACAGCACGACCAGGATCGGTCCGAGATAGATCGCCGCGAACAGCCAGCCATTGTCGACCGCGCTGCCGACCGCGCCGAAGAAGGTCCACGAGGTGCAGTACACGGCCAGCGACAGGGAGTAGATCACCCCGCCCAGCCGCGGCCCGATCCGGCCGGCAGGCAGCCGGTCGCCGTACCAGGCGATCGCGAACAGCAGCCCGACATAGGCCAGCGAGACCAGGGCGATGAACGGCGCGGAAAACATCGTCGGTGCGGGGTCCTCGATCCGGCCGTTGCGCTCCATCATAGCAGCGCGCTTCGCACCGGGCAGTCGACCAAAGTCGAAGGGTAATCGGCCGGACCCGTTGCTACATTGCCGGCGTACTGTCATCGACGACGGAGGGATCGATATGTCGAAGAACACAAGCCGGGAGGCCTACTGGACCGCCACCCTGAAACTCATGGCGGGCTGCCTCGCCGTCTGGTTCATCGTCTCGTTCGGCCTGGGCATCCTGCTCGTCGAACCACTGAATTCCATCCAGTTGTTCGGCTATCCGCTGGGCTTCTGGTTCGCCCAGCAGGGCTCGATCTACACCTTCATGGTCCTGATCTTCTTCTATGCCTGGCGCATGAACAAGCTCGACCGCAAACACGACGTCCACGAAGACTGAGGAGACGACCATGTCCCTGCAACTCCTGACCTACCTCGTCGTCGGCTTCACCTTCGTGATCTACATCGGGATCGCGGTATGGTCGCGCGCCGGCACCACCAGCGATTTCTACGTCGCCGGGAAGGGTGTCCACCCGATTGCCAACGGCATGGCGACCGCGGCCGACTGGATGTCGGCGGCTTCATTCATCTCCATGGCCGGCCTGATTGCCTTCCTCGGATACGACGGCTCGGTCTACCTGATGGGCTGGACCGGCGGCTACGTGCTGCTGGCCCTTCTGCTCGCGCCATACCTTAGAAAGTACGGCAAGTTCACCGTCCCGGCCTTCATCGGTGACCGCTACTACTCGAAGACTGCCCGCATCGTCGCGGTGATCTGCCTGATCTTCATCTCGTTCACCTACGTGGCCGGCCAGATGCGCGGCGTCGGGATCGTGTTCTCGCGCTTCCTCGAAGTCGATATCCTCACCGGCCTGCTGATCGGTATGGGCATCGTGTTCATCTACTCGGTGCTCGGCGGGATGAAGGGGATCACCTACACGCAGGTCGCGCAGTACTGCGTGCTGATCTTCGCCTACACGGTGCCGGCGGTGTTCATCTCGTTCCAGCTGACCGGCAATCCGCTGCCGCAGCTCGGCCTTGGCAGCGAGATCACCGGCGAGTCGATGTACATGCTCGAGCGGCTCAACCAGGTAATCCAGGACCTCGGCTTCGGCGCCTACACCGACGGCAGCAAGTCGATGATCGACGTGTTCTGCATCACGCTGGCGCTGATGGTCGGCACCGCCGGCCTGCCGCACGTCATCGTGCGCTTCTTCACGGTGCCGAAGGTAGCCGACGCACGCCGCTCGGCCGGCTGGGCGCTGCTGTTCATCGCCATTCTCTACACCACTGCCCCGGCGGTCGGCGCGATGGCGCGGCTGAACCTGGTCGAAACGATCTGGCCGGGCGGCTCGCCCGAAACGGCGGCGCTGGCCTATGACGAGCGCCCGGACTGGTTCCGGACCTGGGAAGAGACAGGCCTGCTCGGCTTCGAGGACAAGAACCGCGACGGCCGCATCCAGTACTACAACGACGCCAACCCCGACTACGCACCGATCGCCGAGGCGCGCGGCTGGGAAGGCAACGAACTGAGCGTCGACCGCGACATCATCGTGCTGGCCAACCCCGAGATCGCCAACCTGCCCGACTGGGTGATCGCGCTGATCGCGGCCGGCGGCGTTGCCGCGGCGCTATCGACCGCGGCCGGACTGCTGCTGGTGATTTCCTCGGCGGTGTCGCACGACCTGGTCAAGAGCATCTTCGTCCCGAAGATGAGCGACAAGGGCGAGTTGATGACCGGCCGGGTGGCCGCGGCAGTGGCGATCTGCGTGGCCGGGTACCTGGGCTACAACCCGCCCGGCTTCGTGGCCCAGGTGGTCGCTTTTGCGTTCGGCCTGGCCGCGGCCTCGCTGTTCCCGGCGATCATCATGGGCATCTTCTCGACCCGCATCAATCGCGAAGGCGCGATCGCCGGCATGATTACCGGCCTGGTGTTCACCTTCGGCTACATCCTTTACTTCAAGGGCGTGTTCTTCGCGCCGCTGGCCGAGAACGTGCCGGAGAACTGGTTGTTCGGCATCTCGCCGGAAGGCATCGGCGTGGTCGGCATGCTGATCAATTTCACCGTCGCCTTCACCGTCAGCCGATTGACCGCCGCGCCGCCGGCGCACATCCGGGAGATGATCGAGGACGTGCGCGTGCCGCGCGGTGCCGGCGGAGCGCACAGCCACTAGTGAGCCACGCCGCCCACCGAACCGGTTCGCCCCGCGCACCGGCCCCGCTTCCGGCGGTCAGGGATATCCTTGTGCCGCCGGTCTTTTCTCGCGGAGAATCGCATCCATGAACGATCTGCCGGACGACCTGACGCGCTTCCTGGCCGAGGTGGCACCCTTCGAGGACCACCCCGATGCGGTCGAGCCGGCGGCCCGCGCGATCGAGATCCAGTACCTGCGGCAGGGGAGCACGGTGGCGCCGGCGACCGGCGAGACCCATCCCGACGAACCGTGGAGCCTGTACATCGTGCGCTCGGGAGCGGTCGAACTGCGCGACGTCGACGGTCGGGTACTCGAGCGGCGCGGCGAAGGGGAACTGTTCGGCCACCCGATCCGGTTCGGCCAACAGCCGGTGCCCTACAGCGTCGGCGCGCTCGAGGACTGCCTGCTCTGGCACCTGCCGGCCGTCGCGGTCCGCGCGCTGGCCGACCGCGTGCCGGAGTTCGATGCGTTTCTTTCCGATGCCCCCGGGGCCCGGCTCCGGCGCGTCGAGGACAGGCGCGCGCGGCGCGCGCGGCTGGCCGACCTGGGCCTTCGGCGGCCGGTCTCGATCGGGCCCGACGCCTCCATCGCCGAGGCGGCCGGGCGGATGGCCGAGCACCAGGTCAGCTGCCTTCCGGTGGTGGTCGACGACCGCGTGGTCGGCATCCTGACCGACCGCGATCTGCGCGGCCGGGTCGTGGCCGTCCGGCTCGATCCGGACATGCCGGTGGAGCAGGTCATGACGCCGGAACCGGCCTGCGTCGATCACGAACTCCGGATCGAGGCCGCACTGGTCGAAATGGTCCGCCGAGGCATCCACCACATGCCGGTCATGGCCGATGGCCGGCTGGCCGGGGTGGTCTCGGCCGGTGACCTGATGCGCACCCAGTCGCCGCACCCGCTGCGGCTGGTCCGCGATCTGGCCCGCGCCGACGATGCCGATGCGGTGGCGCGCAGCGCACGCAGCGGACCGGCCCTGCTGGCCGGCCTGGTCGAGGCCGGCACCGACGTCACGCAGCTCGGGCGGATGGCCGGATTGATCACCGATGCGACCACGCGCCGGCTGATCGAACTGGCCGAAGCCGAACTCGGACCTCCGCCGGTCCCGTACGCGTGGCTGGCGTTCGGATCCCAGGCTCGGCTGGAACAGGGCCTGATCAGCGACCAGGACAACGGACTGCTGATCGACGATACGCTGGATCGCGCGGACAATCGCGCCGGCGAGGCCTGGTTCCAGGCACTGGCCGAGCGGGTCTGCAACGGTCTCGACGCGGCAGGCTACGTGTTCTGCCCGGGCGGTGTGATGGCCAAGGGCCGCTGGCGCATGACCCGCACGCGCTGGCAGGAAACGTTTTCCGGCTGGATGGCCGAACCCGACCCGAAGTCGGTCATGCACTGCAGCATCTTCTTCGACCTGCGCGCCGTTCACGGCGACATGGCGCTGGCCGAGTCACTGCGCCGCAACGTCCTCGAACAGGCGAAGTCCAGCGAGATCTTCCGCCGGTTCCTGGCCGCCGGCTCGCTGACTCACCGCCCGCCGATCGGCGTATTCCGCCAGTTCGTGCAGGAGACCGGCGGGGATGCCTCGAAAGGCCTGAACCTGAAGAAGCGCGGGGTGATCCCGATCGTCGACCTGGCTCGCGTCCACGCGCTGGAGGGCGCATTGCCCGAAGTCCACACCGAAGAACGCCTGCGGGCCGCCGCCGAGGCCGACGTGGTCACCGAGCGCGATGCCGACGACCTGGTTCACGCGTTGCGCTTCATCGCCGACATCCGGCTTCGCCACCAGGTCCAGCGTCTTCGGGCCGGCGAAACCCCGGACCACCTGGTCGACCCGGCGTCGCTGTCCGGGCTGCACCGGCGCTACCTGCGCTCGGCCTTCGGCATCGTGCGCGAGGCCCAGCAGGCGCTGGCGCAGCGCTACGTGCTGTGAGGTTCCTGGCCCGGCGGGCGTGGCAGCGCCTGCTGCGCGAGCGGGCCGCGGCCGGGCTCGACGCGCCGCTTCCCGATTCCGAGCTGGCGTTGCACGACGCACCGCTGCTCGCACTCGACCTGGAAATGACCGGGCTCGATGCCGAACACGACCGCATCGTCAGCTTCGGCTGGGCGCCGATCGATCGCGGCCGCCTGCGGCCGGGCGATGGCGATCACGTGCTGGTCCGTGCCGATGGCGAGGACGGCGGAGACGCCGGCGTGGGTGGTTCGGCCATCATCCACGGCATCCGCGACTGCGACCGGCTGCCCGGCCGGCCGCTGGCCGAGGCGCTGGACCGCCTGTTCGAGGCGCTGGCAGGCCGGGTCCCGCTGGTCCACCACGCCGAACTGGACCACGCCTTCGTCGATCGCGCCTGCCGACGCGTCCGGGGCCACGGCTGGCCCACGCCGATGCTCGACACGCTGGCCTGGGAACGCATGCGTCGCCAGCGCCGAGGCGACGACGCCGAATCGGGCGGCCTGACGCTCGACGCGCTGCGACGACAATACGGCCTGCCCCGTCGCAATGCGCACAACGCGCTGGCTGACGCGATCAGCTGCGGGGAGCTGGCGCTGGCGATGATGGCGCGTTCGCCGGGCCGCCTGATCGACAGCTGCCGCCGAATGCACTGACGCGACGGCCGCGCTCAGGCGTCGACCGCGCCGCGGTCCGGATCGTTATCGGTCTCGACGTCGGATCCCGGGCCGGCGCCGTCGCCGGACGGAAACACCTGGCGAAACGCACGCCACTGGGCCGCAGCCAACAACAGCTGGACGAACAGCGAAACCAGCACCGACAGCAACTGGCCGACGAAATCGCCGGCCGGACCGAGCGCAAACGCCAGCAGGCCGGCGGTCAGCAGGAACACGAAGCCCAGCGCGAACAGCAGGCCGAACACGACCAGGCCGAAACCGAGGAACGCAAGCCAGTTGACCAGGACCGCGCGCAGGCTCCACAACAGGGCGGCCACCACCGGCCAGTTCCAGAAGAACACCAGCGGAACGCCGAAGTACAGCGCACCGAGCACCACGCCCATGACCAGAGCGCCCAGCGCCAGGCCGCCGAACAGGTTGACGCCCTCGAACAGCGAGAACAGCCGGTCGGGGTCGTTCTCCATCGCCTGCGGATCGTTCATCAGCGCGCTGAGCGCCTCGAGGTCCATCTGCGGCGCCAGCCAGGCCCCGACCGTCATCACCGCAGCCAGGATGCCGAGCAGCAGCAGGCCGCCGAGGACCAGCAGGCGAGTGCGGACGGCGGTGTCGCGGAACCCGTCGAACAGCTGGTCCGGACGGGCCGCCGCGCCCTCGTCGAGGCGGCGGAAGAGGCCCAGCATGCCGGCGGTCAGCGCCGGCGAAATCAGCACCAGCAGCGGCACGCCGATCACCGGAATCACCTGGATCAGCGTGATCAAGACCAGCCAGGCGGCGACGCGCAGCATCAGGCCGCCGCCGCGGGCCAGCAGGTCGGCGCCCCCGGTCAGCCAGCGGGTGCCGTCGGCAAACGCGACGCGAAGGATGCGGGGTTGGGTGCTCATCGGGTCGTCTCCTCGGGTCGTCGATCGATACGGTGGCCGAGCCAGGCGCCCAGCGATTGCGTGGCCAGCGCCAGCAGCAGCGACAGCACTACACCGCCGGCCACCGCCGCAATGTCGGCTGCGGTCCAGTCCAGGGCCCAGCGGTCGACCAGGCGGAACACGTCGTCGCTGCGCCAGGCCTCGACCGGGCGGCCGGCGACCCCGGCGAACAGCCGGGACACGATGATCGATGCGGATTCATAGTAGTCACCGGTCAGCGAGATCAACGGCGCGGCGACCACCGGCAGCAGCGCGCCGACGGCCAGCATCGCACCCGGACCGGGCGCGACGACGTCCAGCGCGCGACGCCACAACCAGAAGCCCGGGAACACGGTCAGCAGGTAGGGCATCAGGACGCAGGCCTGGTAGATCCAGTCCGAACCGCGGGTGTCGAAGCCGGTCAGCTGGCCGGCGTAGTCGGAGCCGCTGACGACGAACGGGAAGACCCGGGCCAGCAGGTCGCCACCGTACAGCGGGGCGAGTTCGAGCCGGCTGACTTCACCGCCGGCCAGCAGGCAGCCGGCCACGTGCAGCAGTTCGTGCACCGGCACGTAGATCCACCAGCCAAGCAGCAGGCCCAGCATGACCCAGGCCAGCGAAATCGGCCGGGGCAGGCGCTCGAGAAAGCGCAGCAGTGCCTGGAAGTCAGCCCGAAGCGCTCGCATCATCGGCGTCGACCGAAGCGAACTTCAGCGCGTCCGCACTCCAGGGTTCCAGGGTTTCCAGCGCATCTGGCACGTCCTCGGCCCGCTCCACGGTGTGCCACAGGTCGAGGTGGGACTGGCTCATGAACTTCTCGCGAACGCTGTGCTGCAGGAATTCGATCAGCTTGTCGTAGTAGCCGTCGGCGTTGACCAGCACGATCGGCCCGAAGTACTGGCCGAGGCGCTTCAGCGTCATGGCCTCGAACACTTCTTCGAAGGTGCCGCAGCCGCCCGGCAAGGTGACCACCGCAGCGCTGTCGATCAGCATCTTCTCCTTGCGAATCCGCATGTTCGGCACCACGTCCATGGAGGTCAGGCCCGGGTGGCCCTTCTCGAGCGTGGTCAGGAATTCCGGAATCACGCCGTGAACCGCGCCGCCGGCGTCCAGTGCGGCATCGGCCATCGCGCCCATCAGGCCGGTGCCGCCACCGCCGTAGACGATGGGATGGCCGGCTTCGGCAAGCGCGCGGCCGAGACGGGCCGCAACATCGAAGTAGTTCGCCGACAGCGCGTGGCTGGAGGCCGCGTAGACTGTGACCCGCTTTCTTGACGATTCCTCGGACACCGGATGACTTTCCTTGCAATGACGAACGAACGACGAGCCCGCTATTGTAGACGCGCCGCCCTGCTCGCCGTGGTGCTGCTGTTCACCACTGCCTGCACGCCGGACCGCGAAGAACTGGCCCAGGGCCAGGAGCCCTACCTGCGCTTCTGCGCCTCGTGCCACGGCAACGAGGGCGGCGGCAAGCCGCCGGCGTTTCCGCCGATCGCGGGCTCCGAATGGCTGGATCTCGGCCCTGACGCCGTCGCGCTGGTGGTGCTGGGCGGCCTGAGCGGCGAAATCGAGGTCGCCGGCCGCACCTACCGCGGCTACATGCCGCCGATGCGCCAGATCTCCAACGAGCAGATCGCCGAGTTGATCGGCTACATCGGCCGGAGCTGGACCGACTGGGAATCGCTCCCGGACGCCGCGCGCATCGATGAACTGCGGCCACTGGCCACCGGCAACCGGCCGACCCAGGGCCGCGAAGGCCTCGAAGCGCTGCTCGAGCAGGTACCGCCGGAATGATCCGGCAGCGCGTGTCCAATCCGCCCGCCAGCCTGGTGATCCTCGGGATCACCGTGGTGGCCTGGTTGCTGCAGTCGATGAACCCGATCGAGAGCCTGCGTCTGATGGCGCTGTGGCCGGTGGCCACGCCCGAGCTGATCCGGTTTTCCGATGCCGGCGTTCTCGAGACCGGCTTCGCGCCGTGGCAACTGCTGACCTACGGTTTCCTGCACGGCGGCCTCGGCCACCTGTTCTTCAACATGTTCGCGCTGTACATGTTCGGCCTGCCGATCGAACAGGCCTGGGGCACGAAGCGCTTCGTGATCTTCTACCTGGTCTGCATCGTCGGCGCCGGGCTGGTCCAGCTGCTGACCGCGGCCGTTTCCGGCGAGATCTATCCGACGATCGGGGCTTCGGGCGGGGTCTTCGGGCTGCTGCTGGCGTTCGGGATGATGTACCCGAACCAGCGGATCATGCTGCTGATTCCGCCGGTGCCGATCAAGGCCAAATGGTTCGTGATCGGCTATGGCGCGCTGACGCTGTTCTTCGGCGTAACGGGCACCATGGCCGGCGTCGCCCACTTCGCCCACCTCGGCGGCATGCTGTTCGGCCTGGCGCTGATCCTGTACTGGGGCCGGCAGGACTACCGACAGCGGTATCGCTGAGGCAGAGAACCCGAGCTGCGCGCTCGCCGAGTGGCCGGCGAGCGCGCAGTGACCCGAGCTCCGGCGCCGACTCAGCGGCCGGATTCGCGCAACCGGAACTCGCCGGAAAAGGTCTGCGCGCGGATCCGCACGCTGCCGTCGCCCAGCCGCACCGTCATGCCATCGTCGCGGAACTCCTCGATGTCGGCACGAAAGCCATTCTCGAGGTCGCCGGAGAAGGTCTCGGCCTCGAGGTCGACCGGCGTTCCGCCCGGCAGCGCAAGATCGATTTCGCCGGAATGGGCCTGGAGATCGATCGTCGCGCGAGCCAGCGGCCGCAGGGTCAGTTCGAGATCGCCGGACACCGATTCGGCGTTGAATTCGGAAATCTCTACGCCGTCGATCTCGGTGTCGCCGCTGACCGTCTCGGCACGCACCCGCCCGGCCAGCCCGGTGGCTTCGATGTCGCCGCTGACCGATTTCAGGACATTGCTCTCCCGGCCGCCGCCGTCGATCTCCAGGTCACCGCTGACGGTCTCGGCCAGCAGACGCTCGACCGAATTGCCGCTCAGCACCAGGTCACCGCTGACCGCGCGCACGTCCAGGCGTGGGCCGCGCAGGCCGCGGACCTCCAGGTCGGCGCTGACCACGCCGGCGCTCAGGTCGACGCCGGGCGGCACGACCAGTTCCAGCACCGTATCGGGACCCCTGGACCAGTTCCAGCCTCGATTGCCGCCGTCCTTCATCTCGATCTCGATCGTCCAGCGCGACGGGTCGCCTTCCAGGGTCACGGCCTCGACGTCGTCGCCGATCCGGCCGGTCAGTTCCAGCCGCTCGCCTTCGCGACCGACGATCGTGAACTCGCCGGTGACACCGGCAAACTCGATGACCGCATCCGGCCGCGCCTCGCGCACTTCGCTCACGTCATCGGCCCGCGCGGGCAGCGCTGCCAGCGGAATCAGCAGCGCGAGGGCCGCGCCGGCAGTCCAGGGAGAGATCTTCATAAGGTCATCCTCGTTTGGGGGGAACGGGCCAGGCCCGAATGAATCAGTCGTGCCTGCCGCAGGCGGCCTTCGGCCAGGAATTCCAGCAGCAGGCGGTTGTCGGGATCGCGCGCGAGCGCGGCCTCCAGTTCGTCGATCGCGGCCTGGTTGCCGGCCCAGGCGTCGGCCCAGGCCTCGGCCCACGGCAGCTCGTCGACCCAGCCGGCGGTGACGGCGGGCGCCGTCCGACGCATCGCTTCGGCCTCGGCCCTGACCAGCTGCACGGCCGGGTCCGACATCGTCACGGAACGCTGCGGGCCCGGCTGAACCAAGACGATCCCGAACCCGATGACGATCAAGAATGCGAGCGCCACGGCCGCAGTCGCCGCCCGGCGCCCGCCGGCGCGCCGTGCGGGTTCGATCCGCGCCGCGATCCCGGTCCAGACCCGGTCGCCGGGTTCGGCGCTGCGGGCCAGCGCCGCGATGCGCAGGTCCAGCGCGGCGTCGGCGTCGTTTCTCGAATCGGGCGAAGTCATGCGAGTTTCTCCTTGAGAATCGTCCGGGCCCGATGCAGCTGGGCCTTCGTTGTGCCGATCTCGACCGCCATTCGCTCTGCGATCTCGGCGTGGCCGAGGTCGCAGAGGTGGAACAGCACGAACACCTGGCGGGCGCGGTCCGGGAGCATCGCGATCGCCCGTTCCAGGTCGAGATCGGCGCCCGGCCACGGCGGTTCGGGTGCGGCTCTATCCGGGGCCTCGGAGGCCACCCGGAAGCCCGAACGGCGCCGGTCGGACAGCGCGACGTTGACCGCCAGCCGCTGGATCCACGCCGGAAACGCGGCCGGGTCCTTCAGTTGGTCGAGCCGGCTCCAGGCCTGGATGAACGCGTCCTGCAGCCAGTCCTCGGCGCGAGTACGGTCGCCGCCGGCCAGCCGCCACAGCGCCGGGTACAGCCCGGCGGCGTGCGCCCGATACAGCCGCTCGAATGCGTCGCGGTCGCCGCGCGCAGCGGCGGGGACGTCTGTTCGCGCATCCAGTGCGAGGTCGATCGGCACATCCATATCCTCAAGGATGCGCCAACGCGGCAAAAGGTTGGAACGGGGTCGGACGGCGGGCAGCGGAACGCCGACCGGACCCGCCCGAGCGATCGGCACCGGCACGGCGAGCAGGATGGCGGCCGGCGGTCCGATCGACAGCCTCTTCGACCCCGGGCCACCGCCGATCAGCGCTTCGTGGATGAGCAGCTCGGGCTGCATTCCGGCGAGCCCGGGGTCCTCGACCATGCCGATCATGCGGCCGGCCGTCGGGGGCTTTTCGACGAGCACCGAGCAAAACGCCGCGATCAGCGCCGTGCCGGCCATCAGCGGCTCCAGCCCCATCCGTTCAGCCATCGCCGCAATGATCTTGCCGAGCGCGACCGTGCCCCGGCATTGCCGACGCCGGCGGCGACGATGAAGATCCGGAAGGCGCCGATTGGCAGACGCGTCAGCGTCAGGGTGGCGAGTGCGGTTCCCGTCCGACCGCCTGCACGCACTCGGACAGCGCGCCCGCCGTCGGCTTCGGCCGTCGATTCACGGGCCCTCTCCCAGCCAGTCGCGCGGCACCAGGAACTCCGCGAGGGCCGCTTCGGGCGTATCGGAGCCGGGCTGCCAGTCGTAGCGCCAGTGGGCCACCGGCGGCAGCGACATCAGAATGGACTCGGTGCGGCCGTCGGACTGCAGGCCGAACAGCGTGCCGCGGTCGTAGACGAGGTTGAACTCGACGTAGCGGCCGCGGCGATAGCGCTGGAACTCGATCTCGCGCTCGCCGTAGGGCATGTCCTTGCGGCGTTCGACGATCGGCACGTAGGCGTCACCGTAGCCGTGACCGACCGCCTTCATGTAATCGAAGCAGCGCTCGAAGCCCCACTCGTTCAGATCGTCGAAGAACAACCCGCCGATGCCTCGGGTTTCCCTGCGGTGCTTCAGGTAGAAGTACTCGTCGCACCAGGCCTTGTGGGCCCGATAGACATCGTCGCCGAACGGTGCGCAGAGATCGTGCGCGGTGCGGTGCCATTCGATGCAGTCGGCCTCGAACGGATAGACCGGAGTCAGGTCGAAACCGCCGCCGAACCACCAGACCGGCGGCTCGCCCGGCTTCTCGGCGATGAAGAAGCGGACATTCGCGTGGCTGGTCGGCACGTAGGGATTGACCGGGTGCATGACCACCGAAACGCCCAGCGCCTGGAAACTGCGCCCGGCCAGTTCCGGCCGTCGCGCGCTGGCCGCGGCCGGCAGCGACGCGCCGGTGACGTGCGAGAAGTTCACCCCGCCCTTGCCGAAAGTCGCACCATTCTCGATCACCCGCGTCTGCCCTCCGCCACCCTCTTCGCGCGTCCAGGCGTCCTCGCGGAACCGCGCCCGGCCGTCGCAGGCTTCGAAGTCGCGGGACAGGCGGTCCTGCAGCGCGTGGAGCTCGGCCTCGACGAGGCGGACCATTTCGGAGGAGGTGGGCATTTGGCTAGGGACTTTGGCTACGGACGAGGGGAAAGGGACGAGGGACGAGTGCAGGGGCTGGGGGTAGAGGACGAGTCGAGGGATGCGGATCGGCGCCGCAGTTCACTCGCCCCTCGTCCCTCTCCCCTCGTCCCTGCATTCAAACCTTCTTCTTTTTCTTCTTCGACGCCTTCTTCTTGCCTGCCTTCTTCTTGCCGGTCTTCTTCTTCGTGGCCTTTTTGGCCGCGGACTTCTTTCCGGCCTTCTTCTTGCCGAAGCGGCCTCGCTTGCCTTTCGGCGGGGCTTCGGCCAGCATCTTCTGGCATTGCTCCAGCGTGAGGTCGGCCGGTTCGACGTCCTTCGGCACGCTGGCATTGCGCTTGCCGTCGGTCACGAACGGTCCATAGCGACCCTTCAGGATCTCGATGCCTTCGGCCTCGAAGGTCTTGATGATCCGGTCCTTGAGCATCTGCTTGTGCTCGGCGACCAGTTCCAGCGCCTGCTCGAGCGTGACGTCGAGCGGGTCGACCTCCTTGAGCGAGACGAAATTGCGCTGACCATAACGAATGTACGGGCCGAACCGACCGATGTTGGCCTGGACCGGCTCGCCTTCGGGCGTTTCGCCCAGATCGCGCGGCAGCTTGAACAGCTCCATGGCCTCGTCGAGCGTGATGGTTTCCATCTTCTGACCGGGACGAAGACCGGCGAACGCCGGCTTTTCCTCGTCCTCGGCCTGGCCGATCTGGGCGAAGGGCCCGTAGCGGCCGAGCCGGACGATCACCGGCTTGCCGGTCTTCGGATCGGTGCCGAGCTCGCGCGCCTGCTGCGCCTCCTGTCGGCTGACGGACTCTTCCTTCTCGTGCACGCGATCGATGAACGGCTGCCAGAATTCCTTGAGCAGCGGCACCCAGTCGTGCTCGCCCCGCGAGATCGCGTCGAGTTCGTCTTCCAGTCGGGCGGTGAAATCGTAGTCGACGTACTGCTCGAAATGCTGGGTCAGGAACTTCCCGACCACCCGGCCGGTGGCCGTCGGCGTGAAGCGGCGGCTCTCGAGCTCGACGTATTCGCGGTCCTTCAGGGTCTGGATGATCGAGGCGTAGGTCGACGGGCGGCCGATCCCGTGGTCTTCCAGCGCTTTGACCAGGCTGGCCTCGGAGTAGCGCGGCGGCGGCTCGGTGAAATGCTGTTCGGGCCGGATCGCCTGCAACGGCACCCGGTCGCCCTCCTCCAGCGGAGGCAGACGATTGTCCTTCTCGGTCTTGGTATCCGCATAGACCTTCAGGAAGCCCGGACTGACCAGCGTCGAACCATTGGCCCGGAAGGTCGCCTCGCCGATGTCGAACTCCGCGGCCACCGTGTCGTACACCGCCGGCACCATCTGGCTGGCCACCGCGCGGTTCCAGATCAGCTGGTAGAGACGGTACTGATCTTCATTCAGGTGGTTCTTGACCCGGATCGGGGTCAGCGCCGCCGAGGTCGGGCGGATGGCCTCGTGGGCCTCCTGGGCGTTCTTGCTCTTGGATTGGTAGAAATTGGGCGTGTCCGGCAGGGTCTCGGCGCCGAACTCACGCTCGATGACCTGGCGGATTTCATTGATCGCATCGCCGGCCAACGCTACCGAATCGGTACGCATGTAGGTGATCAGGCCCTGGTTGCCCTGGCCGATGTCGATGCCCTCGTAGAGCTGCTGGGCGAGCCGCATGGTGCGCTGCGTGGTGTAGCGCAGACGGCGCGCGGCTTCCTGCTGCAACGTCGAGGTGATGAACGGAGGCTGGGCGCGGCGGCGGCGTTGCCGCTTGTTGATTCGCGCGACCTCGAAGACCCCGGCGGCGGCATCTTCGATCTGCTTCTGCACCGATTCGGCACGGGCCGCGTCGGTGATGTCGAACTGCTGGTATTTCTCGCCGTCGAGCCGGACAAGGTTGGCCTGGAAGGTGTCGTCCTCGTCGGCGCCCAGGTCGGCCTCGATCGTCCAGTATTCCTGCGGATCGAACTTCTCGATTTCCTCCTCGCGCTCGACGATCATCCGCAGCGCGGGCGACTGGACCCGGCCGGCCGAAAGGCCGCGCCGCACCTTCTTCCAGAGCAGCGGCGAGAGGTTGAACCCGACCAGGTAGTCCAGAGCGCGTCGCGCCTGCTGTGCATCGACGAGCGAGCCGGCCAGGCCGCGCGGATTGTCCATCGCGTGTTCGATCGCCTTCTTGGTAATCTCGCTGAACACCACGCGCTGGACCGGCTTGTCGCTGTTGACGCCCTTGTCCTTGAGGATTTCGGCGATGTGCCAGGAAATCGCTTCGCCTTCGCGATCGAGATCGGTCGCGAGATAGATGGCATCGGCCTTCTTGGCGGCCTTGACGATCCTGTCGACGTGCTTCTTGTTGCGGTCGATGATCTCGTACTTCATCGAGAAGTCGTGGTCGGGATCGACTGCGCCCTCGCGCGGAACCAGATCGCGGACGTGGCCGTACGACGCCAGGACTTCGAAGTCCTTGCCGAGGTACTTGTTGATGGTCGTGGCCTTGGCCGGCGACTCGACGATGAGCAGGTTCTTCGCCATAGGATTCGGTCTGTGCCGGGCCCCGACTCCGGATCCGTTCCGGGCGCCGCGGCGTTGCGGGTCAGAGCACGGTCAGTGTCGAAACTGACCGTCCTCCTCGAACATCATGTCTTCCATCCACGCATAATTCGCTTCCTGGCCGGGCTGATTGAACAACACCATCAGCACGACCCACTTCAGGTCCTCGAGACCGATTTCGTCGGCTTCCAGCGCCATCAGCCGGTCGAGGACCAGCTCACGGCGCGTCGCGTCGAGCACCCCGGTATTCTCGAGGTCGATCAGGAACCCGTGCGCATCGACGTCGATGCGGCGCTGCTCGTCGGCCGAGAAGACCCGGATCGAGCCGGCTGGCTCCAGGTCCACGTCGTCGAGCTGACGCTGCTCGGCCAGCCCGTCCAGCCAGCGGAAGGCGCGGTCGATCTCGGTGCTCGAAAAGCCGGCCTGCTCCAGCGATTCGCTCAGGGAATCGCGATCGGGTTCGCTTTCCGGCTCGTCGTAGATGTAGTTCTCGAACAGGTACATCAGCAGGTCGAGCACGTTTTCCTTCATGAGTTCCTTTCCGTTTCGGTTGCGGCGCGGCTGTAGCGTCCGCCCGCATGTGCCTGAACCCGGCCCTCGAGTTCGAGCGTCATCAGGATGGACGATACCGCCGAAGTCGTCAATTCGGTGCGTTGGATGATCACATCCACCGGCGTCGGGTCGTGGCCCATCGCGTCGAGCACGGCCCGGATCCCCGGCTCCGCCTCGCCGAGCTCGTCCCGAACCGGGGCATCGCGGCCCGCAGCGTCATCGAGCAGGTCGCGGATCGACCCGGCCAGTTCGCCAGCCAGCGGCGCCAGGGCCTCGAGCACGTCCTCGGGCCGCTCGACCAGCCGAGCGCCGTCGCGGATCAGCCGGTGACAGCCGCGCGCGACCGGGTTGTGGATCGAACCGGGAACCGCGAACACCTCGCGCCCCTGCTCCCCGGCCAGTCGGGCGGTGATCAGCGATCCGGAGCGCACGCCGGCTTCGACCACGACCGTTCCCAGCGACATTCCGCTGATGATCCGATTGCGCGCCGGGAAGTGACCGGGTCGAGGACCGACGCCGGGGGCGAATGGGGTGACCACGCAACCATTATCCACGATTTCGTGGGCCAGGTCCCGGTGGCGTGCCGGATAGACCCGATCGGGCCCGGTGCCGGCCACCGCGATGGTCCGGCCGCCGGCGGCCAGCGCCGCGCGGTGAGCCGCGCCGTCGATGCCGGCGGCCAGCCCGCTGGTCACGACCAGTCCGGCGCCGGCCAGCTCCCGCGCGAACCGGGTCGCGATCTCCAGTCCGCCGGCGGTGGCCGCGCGGCTACCGACGATGGCCACCTGCGGGGCGACCAGGGCCTCGGCGTCGCCGTTGACGAACAGCGCCGCCGGCCCGTCGCCGGTCCGCTTCAGCAGCGGAGGATAGAGCGGATCGTCCCAGGCGATCAGCTGATGCGCCGGCGCCGACGCCAGCCAGGCCAGCGATTGCGCGAGACGCTCGTCATCGGGATCGGACAACGCCCGGGCCAGGCGCTCGGAAAGTCCGAGCTCGAGCAACGCGGAACGCGCTCGACCCGGCAACGAGGCGGGGTCGAGATCGCGCTGGATCAGTTCCTGCAGGCCGGAGGCGCCCAGGCCGGGCGCCTGGTGAAGAATCAGCCAGGCCCGTCGTCGTTCATCGGCCGCCATCCGCCCGCGGGCTCGCCCTGCCCTCGCCGACGCTCAGAGACGCCGATCCGGGTGTGCGATCCGGTCGCCAGTGCGCACGGCACGCTTGCCGTCCATGACCAGCGCGTAGCTGACGTCGCCGAAGGTCCGGAAGACCATCATCACGCCGACGTACTGCTCGGGCAGCTCGACCGAGCGCTTGAGGTCGCCACTCGGCGCCGGACGACCGCGAAGCCCGCGGCTGAAGCCGTCTTCCGCCATGCGGCCCGGCCGGAATGCAGAGAACGTGATGCCCGGTTCGACGCCATCGTTCATGCCCAGATCCAGCGTGACGATCTGGTAGTGACCGACGCCGTATTCGCCGCCGAAGGTACCGATCACCCGCGCGTTGTCGGGCACCGGCTGCGCCGGCGGGCGCGGATAGAACGTCAGGTCGTAGAGGTACGGGTCCAGCGGCAACAGGTAGTCGCCGGCCCGGACGTCGAGCTCGGCATCGACGATCTCGACCGTGGCCGGATCGCCGTTCTGCGCCAGCCGCACCCGGGCGACTTCCCACATGCCGTAACCGACGACGTCGCCGCGCGCTCCGAACCGCCGGAACGGATTCCAGCCGCTGCTCGCGCCGACCTCGACCGGCCGCTGGTCGCTGGGGACCGCACCGCGGTTGGCGCGCAGTTCGTTCTCGCGAATCACCGTGCCTTCGTCGGTTTCGACGCGCTCGAACTGCGAGGTCACGCGGGCCAGCATGTATTCGCCGTTGACCGGCGATTCCGGCAGGTTGCGGATGTAGCTGTAATCGGGCTGGGCCGCGACGTAGCGCTCGTCCTGGTTGGCGACCACGTAGGGCAGCGAGGCCAGAGCGTCCGGCCCGACGAAACGAGGCCGAGTGAGGTAGGGCTCGATCGCGCCCAGCGGCACGGTGGTGATCGGACCGGTGGCGTCTTCGCGGCGGATCTCCGGACCCAGCCGGCGGGTGCCGTCGACCTCGGCATTGATGACCAGACGCGGCTGGCCGTCGACGTAGATCAGCGTCAAGCGGTCGCCCGGGTAGATCAGATGCGGATTGTCGATCTGCGGATTGGCCTGCCAGATGGCCGGCCATTGCCATGGCCGGGTCAGGAACCGGCCGGCGATATCCCACAACGTATCCCCCTCCTGCACGACGTATTCGCCCGGATGATCTTCCCGGATTTCAACGTCCTGGGCCACCAGCGGCAGGGCCACCAGCAACGCGATCATCGTCAGACACAGCTTCTTCATTGGATTCCTCCCAGGTACGCCGACACGCGATCAGCCCCGCATCAGTGCGGTTCTTGGTCACCTTCCTGCGCTATCATACTCATAAGCGGGCGATTTTCCACCCTCGTATTCATTGTATTTCTGAGCCTTAAGTCACATTGTTCATGTCATGAGCCAGTTGACCATCCTCCAATTCCCCGATCCGCGCCTGCGCACCGTGGCCCGCCCGCTCGATACAGTGGACGATGAAATCCGGGCGCTGGCCGACGATATGCTCGAGACGATGTACGCCGCGCGCGGCATCGGACTGGCTGCCACTCAGGTCGATCGTCACGTGAGAATGCTGGTCATGGACGTCAGCGAAACCCGCGAGGAACCGTACGTCCTGATCAATCCCGAGATCATCGATCGCGACGGCAGCCAGATCTGCGAGGAAGGCTGTCTGTCGGTACCCGGTGAGTATGCCGAAGTCGAGCGGGCCGAGTCGATCCGCGTGCGTGCGCTGGGCCGCGACGGCCATCCCTACGAGCTGGAGGCCGACGGCCTGATGGCGGTCTGCATCCAGCACGAGATCGACCACCTCGACGGCAAGGTCTTCATCGATTACCTCAAGCCGATGAAACGCCGGGTGATCGAACGCCGGATGAAGAAGCAGCTTCGCCAGGCCCGACGCGAACCGGCCTCGCAGGCGCTCTGACCCGAAGCATGCCCCGCCCGCGACTGGTCTTCGCCGGCACGCCGGAGTTCGCCGTGCCGGCGCTGGACGTTGCACGGTCCGAAGCCGACGTGCTCGCCGTTCTGACCCAGCCCGATCGGCCCGCCGGACGCGGCCGCAGCCTGCGACCCGGCCCGGTCAAGCGGCGCGCGCTCGACTTCGGGATCCCGGTGCTGCAGCCCGAGCGGCTGACTCGCGAGTCCGATCGGGCCGCCTTGCTCGAACTCGACCCCGACCTGCTGGTCACGGCTGCCTACGGCTTGCTGCTGCCCGCCGCGGTGCTCGACTGGCCGAAGCAGGGCTGCTGGAACCTGCACGCCTCGCTGCTGCCGCGCTGGCGCGGCGCCAGTCCGATCCAGCAGGCCATCCGGGCCGGCGACGAACGGACCGGGATTTCACTGATGCAGATGGATTCCGGCCTCGATACCGGGCCGGTCAGGATCCAGGCCGAGCTTGCGATCGGACCCGAGGAAACGGCCGCCGAGCTGCATGACCGACTGGCCGCGCTGGCCGCCGACCTGCTGCGGGACGCGCTCGCCCGGCGCGCCCACGGGACGCTGCCCGAACCGGTCGCCCAGAACGACGCCGAGGCCACCCACGCGCCGCGCATCCTCAAGGAGGACGCCCACATCGACTGGACCGCAGACGCCGCGACGGTCGCCCGGCACATCCACGCCTACAACCCGTGGCCGGTGGCGTTCACCGAACTGGTCGACCAGCCGATCCGGATCTTCCGGGCCCGGCCGGTCGAGCTGGACATCGGTGCCGCCGCGCCGGGCCAGCTGCTGACCGGGCGCGGCGCACCCGACGAACTGCGCGTCGCCTGTGGCCGCGGCGCGCTCTCGCTGCTCGAACTGCAGGCCCCCGGCAAGCGACGCATGTCGGTCGCCGACTGGCTCAATGCCCGCCCCGAGTGGCGTGGCTGAGGATCCGACCGTGGCCGCGACCGGCGCCCGACCCCGACTGGCGGCTGCGCAGGCACTGGTCGACGTGCTCGACCGCGGCCGCGCCCTGACCGAGGCGCTGGACGACCTCGATACACGCCTCGACCGATCCCGCGACCGCGCCCAGGTCCGGCGGCTTTGCAACCGGGTCCTGCGCAACTGGCCGGCGCTTGACGCGCGGGTTCGCGCGCGGCTGCGCAAGCCGCTGCCCCGGCGCAATCGATGGATCCACCTCCTGCTCGCCGTTGCGCTCGACGAACTCGACGAGGCCCGCGAGCCGGCGCCGGCGGTGGTCCATGCCACGGTCGAGGCGGTTCGCGCCGGCCGCGCCGCGCCGATGGCGGGCCTGGTCAACGCCGTGCTGCGCGGCGAACTGCGCGCACCCTCGGCCGATGCACACCGCGACGACGACGTCGAGCGCTTCGGGATGCCCGGCTGGCTGATCGATCGAATCCGGGCCGATTGGCCGAACGCGGCCGAATCGATTCTGGAGGCCGGCAATCGACCGCCGCCGACGTGGCTCCGCGTCAATCGCCGGCGAACGACGCCCGAGGCCGCGTGCGCCGCGCTCGAATCGGCCGGCGTGCCCTGCACGCTCCACCCCCTCCTGTCCGATGCGATCCGGCTCGATCGCCCGGCCGCGATCCGCGACCTGCCCGGCTTCGACGAGGGCCGCCTTTCAGTCCAGGATGCCGGGGCCCAGGCCGCCGTCGAGCTGATGGACCTCGCCGACGGCCAGCGGGTGCTCGACGCCTGCGCGGCCCCGGGCGGCAAGGCCGCACATATCCTCGAGCACGCCGAGGTCGAGCTGCTGGCGATCGACAACGACGCCGAACGGGCCGCCCGGATCGACGCCGGCTGGACGCGTCTCGGCCTGACCGGACAGGTCGCGGTCGGCGACGCGTCGCGACCCGACGAGTGGTGGGACGGCCGGCCCTTCGACCGCATCCTGATCGACGCGCCGTGTTCGGCCACCGGCGTGCTGCGGCGCCATCCCGACGTGCGCTGGCTGCGCCGGGCATCGGACATCGAGGCCAATGCTCGTATCCAGGACGCGATTCTCGACGCCCTCTGGACCACGCTGAAGCCCGGCGGTTTGCTTGTCTACGCGACCTGTTCGATACTGCACGAAGAGAATCGAGACCGGGGCCGCGAGTTTCTTGAACGTCAATCCGATGCCGAGGCCGTCGCGTTCGAGCTGCCCGAAAGCCGGGCGGTCGACCCCGGCCACCAGATCCTGCCGGGCAGCCTGGATCGTGATGGTTTCTACTATCTTGTTCTGCGCCGGCTGCACCCCGACGACGCCTGAGGGCGAGCTTGCGCTCGACCCGACGGTGCGCTGGGTCGACGACCGTCTCGTCGTCGATACCGGTCTTGCCTTCCGACCCGGACCGGCCATTCGCGAAGCCCTCGAGCACGGCGTGGAGCTGCAGATCGATGTCGAGCTCCGGCTCGGCCGCCGCTACGGCCCGGTGGCCCACGAGCTCGAGACCCGGGTCCATTCGCTGCGCATCCGCTACCTGCCGCTGCTGGAACAGTGGCAGGTCGAAGAAGGCGCGACGACGCGCACCTTCCCGCGACTCTGGCTGCTGCGCGACGCGCTGGCCGAACCGCGCCAGCTGCCGACCGGCCTGACCCGGGCGGCGACCGAACAGCGCCCGCTGCAGCTGCAGGTCCGGGCGAGAATCAACCGCGACGCACTGCCGGCCCCGATGCACCTGCCGACCCTGTTTTCCGCCGAATGGCACCCTGGCGGCACCTGGCATACATGGCACTTCGGACCGTCCTGAAGCGCGTCTTCCGCGCGCTGCCGCTGGCGGCTTTCGCCGGGCTGCTGCTCTCGGCGTTGTTCCTGGTCGCCAACGTCGAGCAGGAATCCGGACAGCTCGGCCGGATGAGCCTGTGGATCTTCCTGGTCACCGGGATCGCGCTGCTGGTGCTGCTCGGAGCGATCGCCATCCGGTTGCTCCGGCTGATCCGCGACGTGCGCCAAGGACGGCCCGGCGCTCGCCTGCGGGCCCGGCTGGTGTCGATCTTCGTCGCGCTGGCGCTGCCGCCGGTGGTGATCGTCTGGCTGTTTTCCACCGAGTTCCTGACCGAGACCATTGCCGGCTGGCTGGATGCCGGGACCGAGACGGCCCTGGCCGATTCGATCGAGCTGGGCCAGCTGTTCATCGACCTGCGCACCCGCGAGGCCCGCGATCGAATGCGCCGAATCGTCGAGGGCATGCCGGCCGCCGGCGACGAGGACCGGCGGCTCGACTACCTGTTCCGCCAGGTCTCGTCGGCCGGACCGGCCGAACTCACGCTGCTCGACCGATCCGGACAGGTCGCGGCCCTGGTCCACATCGACCCGTCGCGCCTGGTCGCCGATCTGCCGTCGTCCTTCGCGCTGTCGCAGGCTGCGCGCGGCGAAACATGGGCGGCCGCGGAACCGGTCGACGAGGGCCTGCAGGTCCGGGTCCTGATGCCGATCGACGGCGCGTTCGGAGAACCGGGGGCGCTGCAGGGCATCTTCCCGCTGCCCGACGACTTCGCCGGGCTGGCCGAGCGCATCGAAACCGCGTTTTTCCGCCAGGAAAACGTGGCGTTCCTGCGCCAGCGCCTGCAGCAGAGCTTCGTGCTGATCCTTTCGCTGGTGCTGGCGATGACCGCGCTGCTGGCCATGCTGCTGGCGTTCAACGCGGCCAAGCGGCTCGTCCGACCGATTCGCGAACTGGCCGACGCGACCGAACTGATGCGGCGCGGCGAGTTCCCCGAAACACTGACGGTGCCCAGCCGCGACGAGCTGGGCTTCCTGGTCGAGTCGTTCAACGACATGGCCACCGAGCTGGAAACCACCCAGCGCGAACTGAACACCGAGCGCGCCTACCTGCAGGCCGTGCTCGGGCGCCTGTCGGCCGGCGTCCTGGCCTTCGATGCCGCGCGCCGGCTCAAGGCCGTCAACGAAAGCGCCATGGCCATTCTCGAACTCGAACCGTCGGCCGTGCACGGCCGGACCCCGAGCGAACTGGCCGAGCGCTACCCGGCGCTGTCTGCGCTGTTCGAGGAGGTGGATCGACGAATCGACCAGGGCGGTGCGGCCTGGCGCCGGGAAATCAAGCTGGAGCGCGCCGACGCCGCGCTGGCCCTGGTCTGCCGCGGCTCGGTGCTGCCCGGGACCGCCGAGCGCGCGGCCGGTCAGGTCGTGGTCTTCGACGACGTCACCGAACTCGACCAGGCCCAGCGCCAGGCGGCCTGGGCAGAACTGGCCCAGCGCCTGGCCCACGAAGTCAAGAATCCGCTGACCCCGATCCGGCTGGCCGCAGAGCGCCTGCAGATGCGGCTCGAACCGGCCCTTGACGCGGCCCGGCGGCCGGTCCTCGACCGGGCGACGCGGACCATCATCAACCAGGTCGACGCGCTACGCGAACTGGTCGACGCCTTCGGCGACTACACCCGGCCGGGCGTCAACCGGCGCGAACCCCTGGACGTCGATGCGCTGGTCCGGGACGTCGTCGAGTTATGGACCGCCGGTGACAGCGGCGTGACCGTCGAACTGCATTCGGCAGCCGGCGAAGCGCGGCCGCTGGGCGACCCGGGCCAGTTCCGTCAGATCCTCAACAACCTGATCCAGAATGCGCGCGAAGCCCACCCCGACGGAACGCCGCAGCTGACGGTCCGGACATCGATCCGCTCTCACGACGCGCGCGACTGGCTGGTGCTCGAGGTCGTCGACGACGGCCCCGGCTTCGACCCCGGTTTGCTCGACCGCGTGTTCGAACCCTATGCCTCGACCAAGCCGCGCGGCACCGGGCTGGGCCTGGCCATCGTCCATCGCATCGTCGACACGATGGGCGGCCGGATCCGGGCCGACAATCCACCCGACGGCGGCGCCAGGCTGACCCTTGAGCTGCCGGTGCCTGCGCCTGCCCCAGGCTGATCTGCGCTATCCTTGACGCGATCCGAGCCTTCCCGGACTCCCGCCCGATGCCCGAACGCGTACTGATCGTAGATGACGAACCGGACATCCGGGAGCTGATCGGCGAAATCCTCGACGACGAGGGCTTCCAGACCGACCTGGCCGCCGACGCCGACGCGGCCCGCAGCCTGCTGGCCGATCATCCCGCCGACCTGATCCTGCTCGACGTCTGGATGCCGGGCTGTGATGGGGTCACGCTGTTGAAGGAATGGCGCGAGCGCGGTGAGCTGAACTGCCCGGTGATCATGATTTCCGGACACGGCTCGGTCGAGGCTGCGGTCGAAGCCACCCGCAACGGCGCCTTCGACTTCATCGAGAAGCCCGTTTCCATGGCCCGCCTGCTGGCCACGATCCGGCGCGCATTGAGCGAGGGCCGACGCGAGACACCGATCGGTGCGAGCGCCGGCGACGCCGACGGCCTCGAACCGGTCGGCCGCAGCGCGGCGATCGAGCGGGTCCGTGACGCGGTCGCCGACCTGTGCGCCGGCGCCTCCGGTCACCTGTTGATCGAAGGCGAACCCGGCACCGGATGCACCTCGCTGGCCCGCTGGGTTCATGTCCAGGCCGGCGGCGGCCGGTTCGAGCACGTGGTCTGCGACCGGCACGGCGAGACGCTCGCCGCCTGGGCGCCGGTGCTGGACCGCGACGACGCACCGCGAACGATCTACCTGGACCGTCTGCACCAGCTCGACGCGGCCGGCGTGGACCGGCTCGGCGACCTGCTCGCGCGCATCGAGGGACAGACCGGGCGCGGCGTCCGCGTCATCGCCTCGCGGCTGCCCGGCACCGCCGTCCCACCGGCGGCGATGCTGGCCAAACTGGGCCCGCACCGGGCTCGACTCCCGGCGCTGCGCGAGCGGGCCGAAGACATTCCGGATCTGGTCCGGCTGCTGGCCGAGCGACTGCCGACCGAAGACGGGCTGACCTACCGGCCGATTCCGCTGCCGGCCCAGAACCGACTGCGCCAGCACGACTGGCCCGGCAACCTGGCCGAGCTGGTCGACGTGATCCGCGGGCTGCTCGACGGCCGCGACGAGCCGGTCGAGGTCGTGGACGTCGAGGCCGCGCTGGCGCGCGCCGCGCGCGACGAGGCCAGCGGCGCCGCACTGACCGACTCGCCGCTGTTCCAGCTGCCGCTGCGCGAGGCACGCGAAACCTTCGAGCGCCAGTACCTGATCGCCCGGCTGCGCCAGGTCGGAGGCAGCGTCGGCCAGCTGGCCGACGCGGTCGAGATGGAGCGCACCCACCTGTATCGGAAGCTCAAGCAACTGGGCATCGATCCGAAGAAGATCCTGGAGGACGAGGAATGAGCCTGCGCCCGCCCCACACGCACCGCACCGCTGCCGGCCCCGACTGATGCGCATCATCATCCTGGGGGCCGGCCAGGTCGGCTCCGGCATGGCCTACTCGCTGTCGCGCGAGGAAAACGACATCTCGGTCGTCGATACCGACCCCGAACGGCTGCGCGAGCTGCAGGAAAAGCTCGATATCCGTACCGTGCTCGGCCACGCCGCCCACCCCGAAACCCTGATCCGAGCCGGCATCGAGGACGCCGACCTGCTGATCGCGCTGACCAACTCCGACGAGACCAACATGGTCGCCTGCCAGGTCGCCTACTCACTGTTCAACACGCCGACCAAGGTCGCCCGCGTGCGCGCCGCCGACTACCTTTCGCATCCCGAACTGTTCACCCGGGAACATGCCCCGATCGACGTGCTGATCAGTCCGGAGAAGCTGGTCACCGACCACATCCAGCGCCTGATCGAGTACCCCGGCGCGCTGCAGGTGCTCGACTTCGCCGACGGTCGCGCCCAGCTGGTCGCGACCCGCGCGATCCGCGAGGGCAAACTGGTCGGACGGGCGCTGAAGAGCCTGCCCGAAGAGCTGCCGCCGGGCGTCGACGCGCGGGTCGCGGCAATCTTCCGGCGCGACGAGGCGATCATCCCGGAAGGCGATACGGTGATCGAAGTCGACGACATGGTGTTCTTCCTGGCGCCGACTCACGAAATCCGCGACGTGATGGGCACCTTCGGCGCGACCTCCGGTCCGGCGCGGCGCGTGCTGCTGGCCGGCGGCGGCAACATCGGAGCATCGCTGGCCCGCCGGCTCGAACGCGACCACCACGTCAAGCTGATCGAACGCGACCCGAAGCGCGCCGAGCGGATCGCCGAGGACGTCGACACCACCATCGTGCTGGTCGGCGATGCGGCCAACGAGGACCTGCTGCGCGAGGAAGGCATCGACGAAATGGATGTCTACTGCGCGCTGACCAACGACGACGAGGCCAACATCCTGTCATCGATGCTGGCCAAGCGGATGGGCGCGCGCAAGGTGATCACGCTGATCAACCGTCCGGCCTATGTCGACCTGGTCGAATCCGACCGTATCGACGTCGCGGTCAGCCCGCAGCAGATCACCATCGGTGCGCTGCTGACGCTGATGCGCAAGGGCCATATGGTTCGAGTGCACTCGCTCCGGCGCGGCGCGGCCGAGGCGATCGAGGTGGTCGCGCACGGTGATCCCGGCCGGTCCCGGATCGTCGGCCGGGAAATCGGCTCGATCCCGCTGCCCGATGGCACCAGCATCGGCGCGATCGTGCGCGGCGACGAGGTGGTCATCGCCCACCATGACGTGGTCATCGAGCCGGAAGACCACGTCATCCTGTTCGTCGCCGACAAGCGCCGCATCGCCGAGGTCGAGCGACTGTTCGCCGTCGAAGCCGTGTTCGTCTGATGCGCAGCTATGCGCCGGTCCTCCGGGTCGTCGGCATGCTGCTGATGTTCCTCTCGGCGGGCTTCGTGCCGCCGCTGGCCTTCGCCGTGGCCAACAACGACGGCGGCGCCGGTCCGTTCCTGGTCAGCCTGGTCACCGTCGCGCTGATCGGCGCGCTGATGTACGTGCCGCTGCGGAACAACCGGCGCGAGCTGCGCGTCGCCGACGGCTTCCTGGTCGTCGTCGCCTGCTGGGGCGCGGTGGCGTTGGCCGGCGCACTGCCGCTGTACCTCGTGCTCGACATCGGACTGGCCGACGCGGTGTTCGAGTCCACCTCGGGCATCACGACCACCGGCGCGACCGTGCTGTCCGGGCTCGACGACATGCCGATCTCGATTCTCTGGTATCGCCAGCAGCTGCAGTGGATGGGCGGGCTGGGCATCATCGTGCTGGCCGTCGCGATCCTGCCGATGCTACGGATCGGCGGGATGGAGATCTACAAGGCCGAGGTGACCGGTCCGGTCAAGGAAAACCGCCTCACGCCGCGCATTGCCGAGACCGCCAAGGCACTGTGGGCCATCTATATCGGGCTGACGGTGATCTGCACGCTGGCGTTGTGGGCGGCCGGCATGACCCTGTTCGACGCCGTCACCCACGCCTTCACGACCATTTCCACGGCCGGATTCTCGACCCACGATGCCTCGGTCGCGCAGTTCGACAGCGCGCTGATCGAATGGCTGCTGGTACTGTTCATGTTCGTTGCCTCGATGAACTTCGCACTGCACTTCCTGGCGCTCCGGCGGGCCACCGCCCAGGTCTACTTCAACGACCCAGAACTCAAGCTGTTCGCGTTCCTGCTGCTCGGACTCTCGATTCTGATCACCATCCTGCTGTGGCGCCAGGAGGTGTACGGCGACGTCTGGGAATCGCTGCGCTACGCCGTGTTCCACGCGGTCTCCTACACCACGACCACCGGCTTCACCACCGCCGACGTCTACCTCTGGCCCGGCACGCTACCGCTGCTGATGATCCTGATTTCCGGACTCGGCGGCTGCGCCGGCTCGACCACCGGCGGCTTCAAGATCGTGCGCATCTACCTGGTCTCCAAGCAGGGCCTGCGCGAGCTCAAGCGACTGATTCATCCGCGGTCCGTGGTGCCGCTGAAGCTCGGGGGCCGGACCCTGAAGCCCGAGGTCGCCAATGCAGTCTGGGGCTTCGTCTCGCTGTACATCGTCTGCGTGGTCATCCTGACCCTGATCGTGTCCAGCCTCGAGCAGGACCTGGTCACCTCGGTGTCGGTGGTATTCTCGGCGATGAACAACCTGGGACCGGCGCTCGGCGAGGCCGGCGCCAACTGGGGCGGGCTGACCGATGCGACCAAGTGGCTGATGAGCTTCGCGATGCTGCTTGGCCGGCTCGAGATCTTCACCGTGCTGGTCCTGCTCACGCCGACCTACTGGAAGCACTGAACCGTCCGGGGACGGTATCCTTGTCGCCATGGGACCGGCCACCAACTACTACGTGCACCGCCACACCTTCCCGCTGTACCGCGGCGGGCGGTTGTCCAGCCTGCAGCTGGCCTGGGAAAGCTGGGGCACGCTGAACGCCGAGCGCAGCAACGCGGTGCTGCTGTTCACCGGCCTGTCGCCGGGCGCGCACGCCGCGTCGAGCGAACGCGACCCCGATCCGGGTTGGTGGGAGGACATGGTTGGCCCCGGCAAACCGATCGATACCGATCGTCACTTCGTGCTGTGCGTCAATTCGCTGGGTTCGTGCAAGGGCTCGACCGGCCCGGCCAGCATCAATCCCGAGACCGGTCGGCCGTGGCGCCTGCGCTTCCCCGAGCTGACCATCGACGACGTCGCCCGCTCGGCGCGGCTGGTCGTCGACCACCTCGGCATCCAGCACCTGGCCGCCGTGGTCGGCCCGTCGATGGGCGGCCTGACCGCGCTGGCCTGGATCAAGCACTTCCCGAACTCCACCGACCGGCTGGCGCTGATCTCGACCGCCTGCTCGGCCACGCCGTTCGCGATCGCCATCCGCTCGCTGCAGCGCGAGGCCATCGTCACCGACCGCAACTTTCGCGAAGGCCACTACACCGAAGACGACTGGCCGGAAGTCGGCATGCGCATCGCCCGCAAGCTGGGCATGATCTCCTACCGCTCGGCCAGTGAGTGGCAGGACCGCTTCGGCCGGCGCCACCAGGACTATTTTCCGGCGACCCAGTTCGGCATGCGCTTCGAAGTCGAGTCCTACCTGGAGTCGCACGCGCGCAAGTTCGTCGGCAGCTTCGACCCCTGCTGCTACCTGTACCTGTCGCGGGCCATGGACCTGTTCGACGCCTGCGACACGGACCACGGCCTGCGCGCCCTGTTCCGCCGCAGCTTCACCGGCAAGGCCGTGGTCCTCGGCGTGGAATCGGACCTGCTGTTCCCGCTCTGGCAGCAACAGGACCTGGCCGCGGCCCTCGAAGCCGAGGAAGCCGACGTGGCCTTCCAGGCCCTGCCGTCGGCCAAGGGCCACGATGCATTTCTGGTAGACTTCGGACAGTTCGGCCCTCCCATCGCAGCGTGGCTGGAATGACGCAGGTATCTGAAATCACTCTGGAATTCGACGGGAAACAGGAGCTCATCGATCGCCTCGACGCGGTCATGGACGGCGACTGCGCCCGGGCCATCACCGACTGCGTGCGCAACGTGCTGTGCGAACGGGTCGAGAACCGCGCGCTGGACCTGCCCGAGTGCGTCTTCCAGCACCCCGGCGACAGCTACGGGCGTCGCCTGATCCACAAGGATGCGAAGCGCGGCTATACCGTCATGGCGATGACCTGGGGCGCCGGCCAGGGCACGCCGATCCACGACCACAGCGGGATGTGGTGCGTCGAGGCCGTCTGGCAGGGCGAGATCGAGGTGGTGCAGTACGAGCTGACCGAAACCCGCGGTGACCGGTTCTGCCTCGAGCCGCGCACGACCATGCGCGCCGGCGTCGGCAGCGCGGGTAGCCTGATCCCGCCGCACGAGTACCACACCATCGCCAACCCGTCGCGCGAACAGACCGCGGTCACGATCCACATCTACGCCGGCGAGATGACCGAGTGCTGTGTCTTCGCCCCGCTCGAAGGTGACTGGTACGAGCGCTGCCGACGCGAACTGCACCTCGACGCCGCCTGACCTGACCGGACCGGCAGTCCACTGTACAATCCCAGAGCTCGACCCCTCGATGCCGGGGTGGTGGAATTGGTAGACACGACGGACTCAAAATCCGTTTCTGGAAACAGAGTGAGGGTTCAAGTCCCTCCCCCGGCACCAT
>CAZJSH010000028.1:0-28641 GCA_964548715.1 uncultured Halomonas sp.
CCTCGGACGTGTACTCGCTCGGCGTGCTGCTGTTCGAACTGCTGGCCGGCCAGCGGCCGTACGAGTTCCCGACCCGGCGGCCCACCGACATCGAGCGAATCGTGTGCGAAGTCGAGCCACCGCCGCTGGGCGGCCGCAACGCCGCCGACCTGGACTGCATCATCGCCCGGGCCATGCACAAGGACCCGGGCCGCCGCTACGCCAGCGCCCGCGAGCTGGCCGATGACCTGCGGCGCTGGCTCGACGGCCGCCCCGTCGAGGCCCGCCCGGACAGCGCGCTGTACCGGACTGGACGGTTCATCCGCCGGCATCCATTCGGGGTCGGGACCGCCGCGCTGATCGCGGTGCTCGTCGTCGGCTTCGGCGCGACCATGGCCCGCCAGGCTCACCTGCTGGAACGGGAGCGCGACGCGGCCGCGCGTGAAGCCCGGGTGGCGCAGGAAACCTCCGAGTTCCTGATCGACCTGTTCGCGGTCTCCGACCCGCGCGAGTCCAACCCGGCCGACGTCCGCGCGCGCGACATGCTGGACGCCGCGGCCGAGCGGCTGCCCGAGGAGCTTGAAAGCGATCCGCTCGGGCGCGCGCAGCTGATGCACGTGATCGGACTGGCCTACTCGAACCTCGGGATCGGCGATCGCGGCCTCGAGCTGCTGCGCCGGGCGATGGACCTTCGCATCGAACACGCCGGCGACGACAGCGCGCTGGTCGCCGACTCGCGCAACCGGTTGGGCAATGCACTCCGGCGCTTCGGCTACATGTCGGAGGCCGAGCCGCTGCTGGTGCAAGCGCTGGAGTGGCGGGAACAAAACGGTCCGGTCGACCAGGATCTGGCCGATTCGTACAACAACGTCGGGCTGCTGCAGAACGAACTCGGAAACTACGAGGAGGCCGAGAGGACGCTGCGCCATGCCATCGCACTGCACAGACAGGTCGATGGCCAGACCACCCGCGCGGCCGCCGCACCGCTTCACAACCTGGCGCTCGCACTGCGCCGCCAGCAGCGCTTCGACGACGCAGCGGAGGCGGCCGCCGAGTCGATCGCGATCAAGCGCGCGGCGGAAGACTGGAGTCTGTCGTCGCTGGCCGTCACGCTCGCGGTGCTGGCCAACATCGAGCGCCAGCGCGGCGACCTGGACGCCGCACTGACCTACTCCACCGAGTCGCTCGGGCTGCGCGAGCAGGTCTTCGGCCGCGACAACGTGCTGATCGCCAGCGGCCTGGTGACCCACGCCAACATCGTCGAGGCGATGGGCGACCTGGAGCAGGCCGAGCAGCTGAAGCGGGAATCGGTCGCGTTGTTCGAGGCCGACGGCAGCGCCGACAGCCTCCGGGCCGCCAATTCGCAGCTGGGTCTCGGCCAGCTGCTGCTCGACCAGGCCCGGTACGACGAAGCCCGACCACTGCTCGAACGCGCCGCCTCCAGCGCACGGCGCGAGCTGCCCGCCGGCAGCCCGGAACTGGAGCGATTCGAAGTGGCGCTGGCGCGGTTGAACGGAACCGAGTGAGCCCGGTCCGGACGGTCCGGCCGGCAGACCGGTCGCTGCGCGCGATTACGAGGGCTGCGTTTCGACCGTCGGAGCGTTCGACACGGGCCCCTTCGATCGCGGCCGCATGTAGCGCCGGTTCAGCCACCAGCCGGCCACGAACGACAGCGCCAGCGGGCCGAACCAGGCCAGGTGCTGGACCGCGCCGCTGCCGAGTTCGGGCACGAACCGCATCAAGCCGATCTGCAGGAACGCGATGTGCGTGGCCACACCGTTGGCGATCATTGCGCCGTAGTGCTCCTTCAACCACCAGCGAGGCGACTGCGGGCCGTTGCGGATCAGGGACCGGGCGCCAACTGCACTCATCGGGCCGATCATCCCGAAGATGATCAGCAGCCAGGCCTCGAAGACGATACCCAGCGCCGTGACCGCGAGACCGGCCGCCGTCAGGATTGCGGCGCTGACGCGCAGCCCGGTACCCGTGTAGCGGGCGAAGTCATTCTTCCAGCGAATGGCGGTCCAGGCGCTGCGGCAGGCATAGGCCACGAGAATCACCAGGTAGCCGAGAAACGTGGCGCCGACCCACTGCCCCTTCATCGCCTGGGACAGCGCCAGGGGGATGGCGGTCAGCAACACACCGATCATGGCCAGCAGGTAGACGCGGCCGATACTGCGATGCAGGGGCGAGCCCTTCTTCGCGAACGCGGCGGTCCAGAAGGTCGCGAGTGCAACGGTGCCGATCAGCGCATGCGGAAGCGCGAAGCCGGACAGGAGCTGGATGACTGTCATGGCGGGGTCCTCGTGGGAGCGTGGAAACAGCATCGCCTGCCGGCCGTCCGGATCGAGGTGCCGGAAGTCAGGAAAACCGGGTGCCGAAAGTCATGACTTTGCGGCCACCGGTTGTCGCCGGGCGTCGGCCCGGCTATACAGGACCCCATGAAGCACGCACTGCGCGACGGCCTGCTCGACCTGGTCATCAACCCGCTGGCCTGGGCATCCTATGCCGCTTGGCTGGCCGTCTGGCTGTCGGCCAGCGCCGTGTTCGGTGCGCAGGATGCCGCGTTCCCGTCGCTCGTCGACGGCCTGCTGTTCGCGTGGCTGGGCTGCTGGCTGGTCTGCCTGCTCGACGACCTGGTCCCGTCTCTCGTCGACACCGCCGCCCTGCTGGCGCTGATCGTCCTGACCGCGCTGGTGTTGTGGTTCATCCAGAACGGGACCACGCCGATCCTGCTGATCCTGGTCGCGATCCGACTGACCGGCCGGCTGCCCAGCCGGGCGCTGGCGGCCAGCCTGGTCGTCGCCAACCTGTACTTCTTCGGCGTCATGCTCGGCCCCTGGGACCAATCGATCCAGAGTGCGGCGCTGACCGTGCTGGCGATGGGCGGCTTCCAACTGTTCGCAGTGATGGTCATGGTCTACGCCAACCGATCGCAGCGGCTGGCCGAGGACCTGCAGGCCGTCAATTCGCGGCTGCTGGCCACCCGCTCCCTGCTGGGCGAGACGGCCCGGGACCACGAACGGTTGAGGCTTTCGCGCGAGCTGCACGACGTGGCCGGGCACAAGGTCACGGCACTGAAGCTGAACCTGCGCGGGCTGGCCCGGAAGCTCGACGGCGAGGCTGCCGCCGATGTCGAGAAATCCACAGCGCTGGCCGACGAACTGCTGCAGGACCTGCGCTCGGTGGTCCGGCACCTGCGCGACACCGAGGGCATCGACCTGGTCGAAAGCCTGCGCGAGCTCGCGCGGCCGTTTCCGCGGCCACGGCTGGCGCTGGAGGTCGACGACAACGCACGCGTTCCCCGCGCCGACCAGGCCGAGGCGCTGCTGCGCGTAGTCCAGGAAGGCCTGACCAACGCCGCGCGCCACGGACCGGCCGAGGTCCTGCAGGTGCGGCTGGACCGTGAAGGCGATCGGCTGGTGCTGACCGTCGACGACGACGGCCGGTTCCGTGAACCCCTGCGCCCCGGCAATGGCCTGACCGGCATGCGCGAACGTCTGGCCGAACTCGATGGATCGCTGGAGATTTCGAAATCAGAACGCGGCGGCGTCCGGCTGACCGCCTCGTTACCGCTGGAGTTGCATTGATGACAACGCACATTGCATTGGCCGACGATCAGGCCCTGATTCGCGAAGGGCTGAAATCGGTCATCAACGACCTGCCCGGGATGGACGTCGTGATCGAAGCGGCTTCGGGCGAGCCGCTGCTGGCCGCGCTGGACGACCAGCCGGTGGACCTGGTCGTCTCCGACATCCGGATGCCCGGCGTCGACGGCATCGAGCTGTGCCGCCGGCTGGCCGAGCGCGAGGACGCACCGCCGGTGCTGCTGCTGACCACCTTCGACGACAGCGCGCTGATGCTGGCGGCGGTCGAGGCCGGCGCCCGCGGTTTCGCGCTGAAGGACATCTCGCCGGAGGACCTGGCCGACCTGATCGACAGCGTCCTCAGCGGCCGGGGCGGGTTCCAGCCCGTCAGCACCTCGGGCGTGGCCGAACGCTATCCGTACTCCGACGACCGCCCGCCGCTGGATGCGTTCTCCGACCGCGAACTGGACATCCTGCGCCTGATCGCCGGCGGCTATTCCAACCGCGAGATCGCGCGCGCGGTCCACCTGGCGGAAGGCACAGTGAAGAACTACGTCTCCGACATCCTCGACAAGCTCGACACGCGCGACCGGACCCGCGCCGTGCTCAAGGCCATCACGCTGCGAATCATCTGACCGCCGATCGGCGGTCGACGGCGAACGCCGCGTCTTCACGCTTGTTGACGGCGCGCGTTAGTGTCTGTGGACACGTTCAGCGCACCGAGCAATCCATGGCGTACCGAATCCGGTCCGGCGAAACCGTCCAGGCCGCGCTGCATCGCGTCGTCGACGAGCAATCCGGCAAGGCCCTCCGGGACCTGGCCGGCACGCGAGAGTCCGGCGTGGAAGAGGCGATCCACGACGCACGCAAGCGCTGCAAGAAGATGCGCGGCGCACTGCGCTGGATCCGTCCGGCGATCGGCGATGTCTACAAACCCGCCAACCGGCACTTCCGCGACGCGGCCCGCCTTCTCGGCCCCTACCGCGACGCCCACGCCGTGCTGGAGACCTTCGACCTGCTGTGCGCGGCCGCCCCCGGGCGGGCCGCCGACCAGCAGCCGCTGAAGGCCGTCCGCGACGGGCTTGTCGCCGACGCCGAAACGTCCTCGAAGGCGGTCCGTGACGCCACGGAGGCTTTGGCCGAAGCGGCGCACAGGATCGAATCCGGCGTGGCCAACGCGCGCCGGGCGTGGATCGACGGGCCGGCGTGGTCCAGCATCGGGCCGGGCGTGAAGAAGACCTACCGGCGGGGCCGAAAGGCGCTGAAACACGCGCGCAAACATCGGGAGGCCGACGACTTCCACGAGTGGCGCAAGCGCTGCAAGTACAGCTGGTATCACTTGCGATTGCTCGGCAGCAGCGCGCCGTGGATTCTCGGACCTCTGGCCGGCGGCTTTCATGCCTTGTCCAGCACGCTGGGCGATGCACACGACCTGCACGTGCTCGCCGAGCGCCTGCAGGCCGACCCCGACCGCTACGGGACCGCCGATGCCGTCGAACACGTCCTCCCGGTGGCCAACGCGCTGCGCAAGCGCTTCGAGCAGCGCGCGCTGCGAAGCGGATCGATTCTCTACGCCGAGCCCCCCGACGCGTTCGTCGAGCGGCTGGGCGGCTACTGGAGGACCTGGCGCAGACACGGCCCGGAGCCGGCCTTGCCCGAACTCGAGCAGCTCGCCGACTGAACCGGAACCACGGCTCGACGCTGCAACCTCGATCCCGTATTGAAATTTCAGGAGTCCGACATGAACAGGACCGTTCGTACCACGCTTTCGATGACACTGCCCCTGACGCTACTGCTGCTTGCCGGCTGCGACAACGGCGAACCGGAACCGATGAAGTCCCCGCCGGTGCGGGACCCCGGACAGGAGCCAGTGAGCGGTGCCGACGCGGGCACCTCCGAGGGTTCCTCGGCCTCGACGGAACTGGCCCGTGATGACGCGGCATTTCTCGAACGCCTCGGGCTGATCCGCGGCCACCTACACGCCGGACACGCGCTCTACACCGATGGCAAACCGGCCATGGCCGAAACCCACATGAAGCATCCCCGCGACGAACTGTACGCCGGGCTGGTGCCGGCGATCGAAGCGCGCGGCTTCACGCCGTTCGACGCCGAACTGACGGCGCTGAAGAGCGCCGTCGACGCCGGCGCACCGAGCGACGAGGTCACGACGGCCTGGCGCGAGGTCGACGGCGCGATCGAACGCCTCGAACGTGCCACCGACGCAACAGCGCAGGAGGAACTGCTGGCGATCGCGGCCATGCTCGACACGGCCGCCGAGGAGTACGGCATCGGCGTGGTCGACGGGGTGGTCGACAACGTCCACGAATACCAGGACGCCTGGGGCTTCAGCCAGGTCGCGCTGGAACGCGTCGGCCAGATCGCATCGACCACCGACGTCGAGCGTCAAGCCACGGCCGAAGCCGCGGTCGCAATCTCGAGCCTGGAAGACCTGTGGCCCAATCTCGACCCGAAGGTGCGCCTCGGGACCCGCGAGGAGCGGATCGCCGATGCCGCCGATCGGGTCCGCTCGCTGGCCCGGAGCATCGGGGAGCCGGGCTGACCGGATCGGCGTGGCCCGTCCGGACTGGACGGTCCCTGCATTTCTTCGTATCGTGAGCGCTGCGCAGCGCTTGCGGAAAGGCACATCGGGTGCTCGGATCCCGGAAGCGTCCAATCGACCTCGACTGGGTGAACAGGGCCGATGAACATGCCGAACTCTTCATGACGCCGTTCAACGGTCCGTCGATCCGACTGTTGCTGGTCGTGCTGCTGGCCTTTTCGCTGGTGGCGTCGATATCTGCCCGGGAGGACATGGACCGATTGCAAGCGCCCTCGGCACTGCGGGAGTCGATCGAACGCCACGAGCGCGAAAGCGACTACCGGGCCATGATCCTGGCCGCTGTGGAGCTGCGCGATATTGCATCGAGTCCGGAAGACCGGATCCATGCCCAGCGGTCGCTGGGACGGGCCTACGCGCTGCTGGGTGACGTCGACCGCGCAGTCGAAGCGCTGAGCCAAGCGGTCGAACTGGTCCAGCCCGACATGCCGCCCGAGCTTCTGGCCGAGCTCTATCGAGACACCGCCGGGATGCTCGGCGAACTGGGGCGCTACGAACAGGCGCTGGCGCTGGTCGAGCGGGCGCTCGACACGCTCGACGGAATCGAGGCCCCGGACCTCGAGGCGGCGCTGCTGGTCATGCAGGGCTCGATCCTCGGCGCACTCGGCCGGCTCGACGCGGCGATGGCCAGTATCGAACAGGCCATGGATCATCCGCTCTCGACGCCGCGCCAGGAAATCATGCGGCGCAACAACCTCGGCATGATCCACAAGTGGCGCGCCGAACTCGACCAGGCGCTTCCGGCCTTCCGGGCCGTCTACGACCTCGCACTCGAACAGGGCTCGGAACAACTGATCGTCTACGGCCTGCTCGAGCTCGGCGACGTCGAGCGACAGCTGGGCAACATCGAAGATGCGCGCATGCATCTCGTAGACGCGCTGCGTCGGGCCGAGACCGCCGAGGAAGATCGTTGGCAGCTGTTCGCCCATACCTACCTGGCCGAACTCGAAGCCGCCGACGGGAATCCGGACGCCGCCGCCGGCCATCGCGATGCCGCGACCCGGCTCCAGGCCGAAATGCAGGGTGAGGCGAACGAAAACCGGGCGCGCGTGCTCGAGATCAGCCTGGAAGTCCTGGAGCGCGAGAAGGAGATCGACCGACTGCAGATGGAACGTGAACTGCAGGCGATGGAGATCGAGCGTGGACGCACCCTGATCCTACTGGCCGCGATCGTCGGGGTACTGCTGTTGATCGCACTGTGGCTGGCCATCCAGCAGAGCCGGGTGCGCGCATCGGCCAATCGAGAGCTCGACGAACTGGCCAACACCGACACGCTGACCGGGCTGCGCAACCGGCGCTATTTCATCGATCACATCCGCCGGCGAGCCGCCAGTGGCCAGGCGCGGGGCGCGTTGATCCTGATCGACCTCGACCAGTTCAAGCGGATCAACGACGATCACGGCCACGAGGTCGGTGACATCGTGCTCAAGGAGGCCGCCGGCCGAATCCAGGCGATGATGCGCGCCGAGGACACCGTTGCCCGCTGGGGCGGCGAGGAATTCCTCGCCTTCCTGCCGGACTGCGACGGCGAGGCTGCGGTTCAGGTCGCCGAGCGCATCCGCGAGGCCATCCACGAGCCGCCGATCCTCCACGACGGCGCCACGCAATCGATCACCGCTACGCTGGGCGTCGCCGAAGTCGACCATGACCAGGACTTCGATCGCTCGTTCCGGCGCGCGGACGCCGCGCTTTACCGAGGCAAGCAAGCCGGCCGCGACTGCGTCCGGCTCGCCGAGGCCGATACCGACGGCGACTGAACCGGGACCACTGCCGCGCGGAAAGGCAGCGCAGCAACGCCACCAGGGCATGTCCGCAGGAGAGACCCAAAAAAAACGGCCCGGGTCGGGCCGCGAAAGAACATTCGTCCAGGTCGATTCCTTCCGTTCCATCCCGGGACCGGGCAAACGGAGGCGCCGGGATCATTCCGGCGAGTACGGCAACGACGAGTGGTGCAGGTTGATCTTCAGTTCGCCGTTGTCGTCAAGCACGTAGCCGAAGGTGTACTCGACCTTGGTCTCCGAACCGTCCGGACCGGTGAAGTAGTAGTTGCCCATGGCCATCGCCGAGTCCTCGTCGGCGTGGATTCCGTTGTTCTCCCAGCGCACGTCGGTCCAGCCGGAAATCGCGAAACCGCCGTCCTCCGTACCTTCCTGGCCGATGAAATAACTGAGCGCTTCATCGAAAGTCTCGCGGAACTGGTCTGCGGCCGCCAGCGTCGGTTTGAACATCACATCGCCATGGCCATAGGCGTACAGCGTGTCGATGTGCTCGGTGGCGCGGGCCGCGTAATCGCCGCCTTCGGCGTGGACCGAGGAGATCGCCACGATGCCCTCGCCCCATTCCTTCTGCGCCGCGATCACGTCCTGCTCGGTGATTTCAGCCAATGCGTTCGTCGAGTACAGCGATGCAGCGGTAGCGATCGCCGCGATTGCCAGGGGGGTCTTGAGTATCTGACGCGTCATGGTTCGTAGTCTCCGTGATTCCAGGGGTGTCCCTGCTCGAGGGCAGGGCAAAAGCAATGATATAACATTCCAGACGTGAGTCCGGCCGCCATCGGCACTGCAATGATCGAAGGCTCGGGATGATTTCGATCGGACCGGCTCGATGACTCCGTCGTTCCGACCGGCATCGACGGCGATCGAGGCGATCCGTCCGTTGGCCGGGCTCGCATCACGCCAAGCCACCGACGAGGCAACGCCAACGCGGCAGTCAGCTCGTGGATGAAGACGTCCAGGCCCCAGGGCAACGCCGATCAGCCCCATCAGACGGGTTCGCAGCGCCGGGGAACACGCCGACGGTCAGCGAACAGAAACGCTCCGGCTTGTCATGCGGGTTTGACGAGGCGATTCAGCCCGGTGGGCGGCGGACTGGCCTGCCATATGATGACGACCGCACTCCGCGGATCCCGATCAGGCGATGGATCGGCCCGGGTTCACGGTCTGCTGCGGCGACGTCGAGGTCGGGCGGAATAGGCCCAGCTCGGGTCCCGGCGTCCAGCCGCCGAGGATGGCGGAGGGGTCGACGACGCCGAGACGCCGGACCAGTAGTTCGGCCAGCACCCGGCGGTAGTCGGTCGTCACCCGGAGGTCCTGACCATCGGACAGATCGCCCGGGCCGAGGCCAGGCCAGTCGCCGAAGACCTGGCCACCGTGGACGTTGCCGCCGGCGGCGAACATCACCCCGCCGTGGCCGTGGTCGGTGCCCAACGAAGCGTTCTCGCGAACGCGGCGGCCGAACTCGGTCATGACCACCACGGTGGTCGTGTCCCAGGCCGAGCCGATGTCCTCGCGGAACGCCGCCAGCGCACCGCCGAGGTCGGCCAGCAGCGGATCGATCTGCTCGGCCTGGTCGTCGTGGTGGTCCCAGCCGCCGCTGTCGATGGCCGCGACCTGCAGGCCGACTCCTGCCTTGATCAGGCGCGCGCAGTCGGCCAGGCCCGCGCCGAGCTGACCCTGGGGATAGCCGGCACCCGGCGGCAGCGCCGCGGCCGGTCCCAGCGCGTCGGCGGCGTCGAACACGCCGGACGCGGTCGGCATCAGCAGCGGATCGCCGGCGTAGGCGGCCAGCAGCGCGGATCGGTCGAGCGGCCCCAGCGCGACCTCGAAGTCGTCGATGCGGCCGATGGCCAGCGCATCGACCGGGCCGGTCATCGATTTGGGCACCGCGGCGTCCAGCGAGACGACGGACAGCGGATCGGTCGGCGCCAGCTCGGCCAGATAGCGGCCGATCCAGCCGTCGGCCGGTTTCAGATCGCCGGCGTCGACGCCCAGCTCCATCGTGGCCTGGGCTTCGAAATGGGAGCGCTCGGCGGTCTGCAGTCCGCTGGCGTGGATCACGGCCAGGTCGCCGGCGTCGAATAGATCCTTGAGCCCGCCGGCGGCCGGGTGCAGGCCGAAGAACCCATCGAGCGGTAGCGCGTCGGCCTCGGCGACTGCCAGCGTCGGGCGGACGTCGAAGTAGGCGTTCTCGCCGAGCGGCGGGACCGCGGTCAGCCCATCGGTTCCGCCGCGCAGGTAGATGGCCACCAGGCGATCGCCGCCGGCCAGGCCCTTGACCGCCGACCACGCCCAGCGGGGCGCCAGCGAGGCGCCTCCGGTCAGCGCAGCGGTGTGCAGGAACGTGCGTCGTTTCATGTCGGAGTCTCCGTGCTCAGCGCCACTGCGCGTCGGGCCCGGCCAGCAGCCAGGCGGCCATGGCCGGGACGCGATCGGTCGCCGGCAGACCGTTGGCGTAGCGGATCAGGATGCGCCGGGTCCGGGCGGTGACGCCGGCCGGGGCGAGCCCGTCGATCAGCACCGTTGCAGCAGCGCTGATGCGCGCTTCGCCGGCGGCTGTCCGCAGCAACTGCGAGCCGTCGACCAGCCGCCGCGTCCAGTCGTAGGCGGAATTGAAGCGGACCAGGAACCCGGTCGTCGATTGCCAGTGCTCGCGCTCGTCGGGATAGCCGTCCGGTGCCGGCCAGCCGAACGGCACCTGGCCGGACGCGTTCAGAGCGTCGAAGATGGCGCCGAAGATGTCCGTGCCCGGGTCGGGCTGCAGTCTGCGCAGGACCCCGGCCGTGAACTCGTTGGGGCGTTTGAGCTTCAGCGCCATGGTGTCGGCCACCTGCGGATCCAGCAACAGGGCGCGCAGAATGGTCTTCACGTCGCCCCCGGAGTCGAGGAAGGCCTGGGCCACGCGGTCGATGACGGCTTGATCGGGCAGGTCGGCGACGAACCGCCTCGCCAGCTTGGTGGCGATGAAGCGCGCAGTGGACGGGTGCTCGGCCAAGCGATCGAGCAGCGCGCGTCCCTGCGCCACGCCCTCGCCCGGAACTGGTTCGCCCATCACCGTCTTGCCGCCGAAGTCGTGGGTGGACGGGTCGAACACGAAGTAGGCCGGCGGTCGGATGGTCCATCCGGTGAACACCCGCGCGACTTCCTTGACGTCGTCTTCGCTGTAGCCGCCGTCGACGCCCAGCGAGTGCAGCTCCATCAGCTCGCGGGCGTAGTTCTCGTTCGGCCCCTCGGCGGTGTTGGTCGCATTGTCCAGGTAGTCGAGCATGGCCGGGCTGGCCGCGCTGTTGCGCAGCAGGTCGACGAAGCGGTTCATCGCCAGCGGCCGGACCATGTCGCGGTCCTCGAGGAACTTGTAGTAGCTGCCGACGACACCGCTGGCCGGCACGTTGAAGTGATCGGACCAGAACTCGACCATGCGCTCGTAGAGCTGGCGCGGGCTGAACGCGCGGCGGATCATCGTCGCGATGATCAGGTCGCGCTGGGCGGCGCCGAAGTCCCGCTCGACGAAGATCTGCCGGGCCAGTTCCTCCGGCGTCATCGACAGCGTCGGCAGCGCGTCGCGGAGCAGGTCCTCCAGCGGCCCGTCGTCGATGGCCTCGGGGGCCAGCTGCCATTCGACGAAGTCTTCGTAGCCGAGCTGCTCCGCGATGGCCACCGTGCCGGCGTCGGCGCCATAGGTGATGCGCTCGACCAGGCGGAGCACGCGGGCACGTTCGGATTGCGGGTCCAGGACCGGGATCATGGGGCCGTTCCCTCGGCGGGTCTGAGCGCTACAACGCCGACCGGCACGAATCGGTTGACAGGTCCTCGACCCTACCCCCCGGGCGGGCCCGGCGCAAGCGAGCGCCACGTGGACCCACGCCCGATTGTTACAATTGAAACCATTCGTGGCGATCCGGTCGGATCGACGAACCCTGGATCACGAGGAGAACATGCATGGGCCTGCTGGTCGACGGCGAGTGGAAGGATCAGTGGTACGACACCGAGTCGACCGGCGGGCGCTTCGAGCGCTCGAAGGCCGCATTCCGCAACTGGATCACCGCCGACGGATCGCCCGGCCCCAGCGGGGAGGGTGGATTCGACGCCGAACCGGGCCGCTATCACCTGTACGTGGCCTACGCCTGCCCGTGGGCGCACCGCGCGCTGATCTTCCGCAAGCTCAAGGGCCTGGAGTCGATGATCACGCTGTCGGTGGTCAACCCGATCATGAAGGAGAACGGCTGGACCTTCGAGCCTGGCTACAAGGTGCACCGCGATTTGATCCATGACGCGACCTACATGCACCAGGTCTACACCGCCGCGATGCCGGACTATTCCGGCCGGGTCACGGTGCCGGTGATCTGGGACAAGCAGAAGCAGACCATCGTGACCAATGAATCATCGGAGATCATCCGGATGTTCAATTCGGCGTTCGACGGCGTCGGCGCCAAAGAGGGCGACTTCTATCCCGATGACCTGCGCGAAGAGATCGACGCGGTCAACGCCACGGTCTACGACAACGTCAACAACGGCGTCTACAAGGCGGGCTTCGCGACCACGCAGAACGCTTATGAAGAAGCGGTGATTCCGCTGTTCGAAACGCTGGACGACCTCGAAGAGCGGCTCGGCGAGCGGCGCTACCTGTGCGGCGATCGAATCACCGAGGCCGACTGGCGGCTGTTCACCACCCTGATCCGCTTCGATCCGGTCTACGTAGGTCACTTCAAGTGCAACCTGCGCCGGATCGAGGACTATCCGAACCTGTCGAACTACGTTCGCGAGCTCTACCAGGTGCCGGGCGTCTCGGAAACCTGCGAGTTCCACGCGATCAAGCTGCACTATTACGGCAGCCACGACATGATCAACCCGACCGGCGTCTTCCCGCTGGGGCCGGCGCTGGACCTCCACCGCCCGCACGACCGCGGGCGGCTCTCCTGACCCGGACGATCGGGTGCGACCCAGCGGCACGTTCCTCTATTTCGCCTACGGCTCCAACCTGCTGACCGCCCGGCTGATCGCGCGCTGCCCCTCGGCGCGCAAGCTTGGCAACGCCCGACTGGTCGGCCACCGCTTGGCCTGGCACAAGTTCGGCTGCGACGCGACCGGGAAATGCGACGTCGTGGCCACCGGCCGGCCAGCCGACATCGTCCATGGCGTGGCCTGGCGAATCCGCTGCGCCGAGCGACCCGCACTGGATTTCCACGAGGAACTGGGCACTGGCTACACCGCCGAGACCGTCCGCGTGTCGATCAGCGGGCGGGCCCGGCTGGCCCGGACCTATAAGGCCATTCCGCTCGACCCGTCGCTGCGCCCGCTGGACTGGTACAAGCGATTCGTCGTGCTCGGCGCGCGCGAACACGGCCTGCCCGAAGGCTGGGTTGCGCGTTTGAAGCGCACCCCGGCCCGGGCCGACCGCCAGCTCCCACGACGCAACCGGAATCTGCGCGTCGAACGAAGGCGCTGAATTCCCCGTAGCCCGCGACTACCTGCGTCGAGTCCGATCCGGCCGGCGCTTGGCCGGCCCCGGCGGCTGGGCTATGCTGTCGATCACGCGCTGACGCTGCGCTCCTGGGTCCGCCGCACGGTCGGCGTCACGGAGATTGCGATGGAATGGCGACGCTCCGTACCGGGGTCGCGCATCTCGGCGCCCGTGATCTACCCCGATCAGCGGCGTGCGATGAACTCGCGCGAGAATGCTCGAGTACCGCACTATCGTCCGTGTCGGACCGTCCATACGCAACATGACCCGGGCGCCGTTCATTCGTTTCCATCCGGAGAACCCCATGCCGAACAACCGACCATCGAAACGCCTTGCCGCGATCGTGGGTGCTGCTTTGCTGACCGTCACCGCAGCTCAGGCGAACGATGCCCTGCGACTCGCCGACGACCCGCGCGTCGCCGACGCGGTCCGGCTGTGGTCGGACTGGGTTGAGTACCAGGCCGGCAGCAGCCGGGTGCCGGGCGTGTCCTTCGGCATCGTCCACGACCAGGAACTGGTCGCCAGCGGGGCATTCGGGCTGGCCAATCCCGACGCCGGTCTCGCCGCGACCGCCGACACGCTCTACAGCATCTGCTCGATCTCCAAGCTGTTCACCAGCGTTGGGCTGATGCAGCAATACGACGCCGGTCGCGTCCGGCTCGACGACCCGGTCGGCGATCACCTCGACTGGTTCGAACGGCTCGAGGATGCCCATCCCGACGACGAACCGGTGACCGTGCGCCGCCTGCTGACCCATTCTTCGGGCCTGCCGCGCGAATCCGATTTCCCGTACTGGACGGACGCAGACTACCCATTCCCGACTTCGGAACAGATCCGCGAGCGGCTGAATGCGCAGCAGACGCTGTACCCCACCTCGACCTACTGGCAGTACTCGAACCTCGGCCTGACGCTGGTCGGCGAAATCGTTGCCGAGGTCTCGGGACAGGCCTATGACGACTACATGCGCGAACAACTCCTCGACCCGCTGGACATGGACGACACGTTTACCGACATCCCCGTCGAACTCCGGGGCGGTCGCATGGCCATTGGGTATACGGCGCTCAAGCACGACGGCTCGCGCGACGTGGTCGCACCGTTCCAGACCCGCGGGATCGCGCCGGCCGCCGGCTTTGCCTCGAACGTGACCGACCTGGCGAAGTTCGCGATGTGGCAGTTCCGGGTGCTCGAAGGCGAGCAGGAACTACTGCGGCCATCTTCGCTGCGCGAAATGCAGCGCGTGCAGTACCTCGACCCCGATTTCGAGACCACCTGGGGCCTCGGATTCAGCGTGCGCAAGGAAGGCAACCGGACCTATGCGCGCCACGGCGGCGGTTGCCCGGGCTTCTACACCGAGTTCCGGATCGAGCCGAAGACGAAGATCGGCGCGATCGTGCTGACCAACACGATCGGCTCACCGCCCGGCACCTGGGCCGGCCAGGCCTTCGAGCTGGTCGGGCCGATGATCGAAAAGGCCCTCGAGGCACCAGACGACGCACCGGAACGCAACGGATCGCTGGCGCGCTTCGCCGGCCTGTACGGCACGATCTGGGGCCGCAGCAGCATCGTTCCCTGGGAAGACGGACTGGCCGTTCTCGACCTGGGAAGCTCCAATCCGGCACAGGGCCTATCCCGCCTGCGCTTGATCGAGGGCACGACCTTTGCCCGCGTCCGCGACGACGACAGCCTGGGCGAGACCTTCGAGTTCGAACTCGATCCCGATGGCCGCGCGACCCGGGTCAAGGTGCACAGCATCTACCTGGACCGGATCGGCCGTTGATCGGATCGTTTCGAAAGGCAGGAGCAACCGGGTGATCCTCCGCTCCGTCATGCAACACGTCCGCGACCAGAACTGGCTCGCCGTGGGACTCGACTTCGTCATTGTCGTCATAGGTGTCTTCATCGGAATCCAGTTCGCCAATTGGAACGAGGAACGGGCCGAGGCCGATCTGGCGGATCGCTACCGTCTTCAGCTGATCGAAGACGTCCAGGCTGATCTCGCCGACATCGAGGTCGGCTATCGAACCTCGGAGTGGCGGCTGGCCGCGCTGACCGAACTGCTCGAACGCGCCGGTGCACCGACCGTCGACACGACCTTTCTGCCCGAACGCGAGTTGACTCTTCCCCGACCTGAGATCACGAGCGATTCGATCACCTACCTGATGAACGCCTCGACCTATACGCGGTTCCTCGACAACGACCAGGCGGCCTACGCCTCGCTGCTGAGCTCGGGAAATGCGCGCCTGATCGGGCAACTCGAGCCCTGGCCCTGCGTACAGTTCTATTACGCACAGCAACAGGAGGTGCAGAAAGCCGAGGATCGGCTGCTGCTGTTCCGGACCGAGCTGGCGCGCGCCCAGCACGAGGCGGGCCTATCGCTTGCCGGCCACCTGTCCGAACAAGAAACGCTGCAACGTATCGCCGGCGACGACCGGCTGATCGCAGCGATGTCCAGCAACCGGCTCTGGGTGTTCTACCACCTCGTCGTGCTGGAGGAACTGCGGGGCCAGGCAGCGCTGCTCCTCGACGCGCTCGAGGCCAACACCGCGCAATGTGAATTCGAGGACGATTCGCTGTGATGCTGCGGCGCCTCGGAAACGCCATCCGTCGGCAGGATCCCGCTACGGTGCTGATCGAGATTCTGGTGCTGGTCGTCGGCATCGCGCTGGGCCTGCAGGTCGATGACTGGCGTGCGGAGCGCCAGCAGCGCCAGCTCGAGCAGAGCTTGATCGAGCGCCTGACCCTGGACTTCGGCCAGATCGAGAATCGCCTGACCAGTTCCATCGAAGATCTCGACGGGTTTCTGGACCGCATCCAGCGGGTACGAATCACGATCCGATCCGGTCGCTCGCCGGACGCCGGCGACGAACGCGAACGGTTTCTCGAAGCGCTGAGCAGTATCACGGCCAGCCGCATTCCCGCCGGACGTTCGCCCACCTATGTCGAAATGCTCTCCTCCGGCGTGTTCGACATCCTGCGGGACGATGAACTCAAGCGCCGACTGGTGGACTACGACCAGCGCCAGGGGATCTCGATCACGGCCTGGCAAGCGCTGCGCGATCAGTCGCTGCTGTTCAGTCCGCCGATCCTCTACGCGCAGACCATGGGGCCGCCCGCGGACGACGGGGCCGCCATCAACCCGGTGGCCTTCGATTTCGGGCGCATGCGTGATGATCCCGACTTCGATGGCGCCCTCGGTGTACAGCTTTCCGTTCAGTCGAACAATCGGCAGTTGCAAGAGGCGCAGCTGACCTCCGCGCGCGCCGTCCTAGAACGTCTCGCGACGCAGGCGCGCCCATGAACGTCTACCTTGACCGGCGCAGTCTGCGCTTCAGGCGATCCCCGGAGAAGCTTTTGAAACCCACCTCCCTGTTTCTTGCACTCCTCTTCCTGCCGCCCCTGGTGCAGGCCGGCACGACGGTTCACTACGACTGGCTGACCCAGGGCGAAAAGTCCGGCGAACTCGTGCTGACCATTCACGATGAAGGTCGCCGAAGCGTTGCATTCCAGTTCAACGACCGGGGTCGCGGACCGTCATTGAACACGCAATTCCGGACCGACCCGGCCGGACGAGTCACGCGCTTCGAGAGCCGTGGCAATGCCTACATGGGCGCGCCGGTCAGCGAAGACTTCCGGTTCGAGCAGGGCGTGGCGGCATGGGGCAGCACGCTCGAGTCCGGGCGTGTCGAATCGCCGGCGCTCGAGGCCTTCTATCTGGCCAACGATTCCAGCCCGGAATATCTGGCAGCCCTTGCCCGGGCGCTGCTCGCGGCACCGGATCAGCGCATGGCCATGTTGCCGAGCGGCACGGCCAGCATCGAGAAGCTGGCCGACGAACGCGTCGAGCAGGATGGTGTTTCACGCAGCGTGTCCCTGTACGCCATCTCGGGTCTCGGATTCGACCCCCAGTATCTCTGGCTCGACGAAGACCGCGAGCTGTTCGCCCTGGCCATGGGCTGGATGGGGATGACCCCGGAGGGGTGGGCGGACGTACTGCCGAGCCTGGACACCCGCCAGCAGGAGGCAGAGCAGGCGCACCTCGCTCGCCGCGCGGCGGCGTTGACCCATGAACTCACGGCGCCATTCTGCCTGCACGATTTCCGCGTGCTCGATGTCGACGCCGGGCGCCTGCGCGAAGGCTTCAGCGTCCGCGTCGAGGACGGCATGATCACGGCGGTCGGCGCCGACGGGACGATCGACTGCGAGGGACTGACGATCATCGAAGGGGACGGGCGCAGCCTGATCCCCGGTCTCTGGGACATGCACGTGCATATCGGTGCGTCGGACGGTGCCTTGCACCTGGCCGCCGGCGTGACGACGGTTCGCGACCTGGCCAATACCCATGAACGACTGATGGGCACCATCGCCCAGTTCGAGCAAGGAACGGCCATCGGACCGCGCGTCTATCGGGCGGGGTTCATCGACGCCGCCGGACCGTTTGCGGCACCGACCGGCAATCTCGCCGAGTCCCTCGACGAGGCCCTGGAGTACATCGAGCAGATCGACGAGCAGGGATACGGTCACATCAAGATCTACTCGTCGATCGATCCCGAATGGGTCGCACCGATGGCCGAGGCGATGCACGAACGCGGAATCCGGCTGTCCGGTCACATTCCCTCGGGCATGACGGCCGAGGACGCCGTCCGTGCCGGCTTCGACGAAATCCAGCACATCAATATGGTGTTCCTGAACTTCCTCGCCGGACCCGATGACGACACGCGCACGCCGGTTCGTTTCGTGCTGGTGGCCGAGGAAGGGCATGCGCTCGATCTGGATTCGGACGAGGTGCAGGCGTTCATCGACCTGCTGGTCCGGGAAGACGTGGTCGTTGACCCGACCGTGGCGATCTTCGAGACCATGTTCCGCCACCGCTCCGGCGAGGTCAGCCCCTCCTATGCGATGGTCGCGGATCACTTCCCGCCCAACGTGCGCCGCTCGATGCTCGCCGGACGGATGGATATCGATGACGACAACGCCGAGCGCTATGCGTCCTCGTCGCGGGCCCTGCTGGCCATGATCCGGCGCCTGCACGAGGCGGGCGTACCGCTCGTGGCGGGTACGGATGCCCTGGCAGGCTTCACCCTGCATCGCGAGCTCGAACTCTACGCCCAGGCCGGCATTCCGAACGCCGAGGTGCTGCGTCTGGCCACGGTCGGCTCGGCCGAGATTCTCGGGGATGGCGATCGCATCGGCCGCATCGCGCCCGGCTACGCCGCCGACCTGGTCGCCCTGGACGGTGATCCGCTTGCTGACATCAGCGCGATTCGTTCAGCCGCCATGACGCTCAAGGGACAGCGCCTCTATCACTCTTCCGAAATCCACCGTGCCCTGGGAATCGCGCCCTTCTCCGAGCCTGTCGCGGTGCGCGCACCTTGATCCTCCGCTCCGTCATACGGCATGTTCGCGACCAGAACTGGTTCGCCGTTGGGCTTGACTTCCTGATCGTGGTGGTCGGGGTGTTCATCGGCATCCAGGTGGCGAACTGGAACGAGGAGCGGACCAACCGCGCCGTCGCTGCAGGCCACCTGTCCGAGGTTGCCGAGGACATCCAGACGCATCTGGACTTCCATCCCGAGCTGTACGGTTCGGCCGTCGCCCGGATCGCGGCGGTCGATGCGATCTTCGATCGGGCCTTCGGCCAGGAACTGCCGGGCCGACTGGAGCTGTCGACGCTGTCCTGGGCGGTGCCGGCCACCCCGGCACTGGCCGACGATGAACTCGATCGGGCGATGGGCGCGGTCAACCTGGTCCGGATCACCGTCGGCTCGAGGAATGGCTACGAATCGTTGATCAGTTCGGGCAACCTGGGCCTCGTCGAGGACCGGGGGCTGGCGCGCGCGATCCAGCAGTACTACGGCCGGTATGACGACCTGCTGGATACCGGCGAGGTCTTCCGAGCGTTTCGAAACGACGGCGCATCGATCTACCACGCGGCCGGCCTATCTGTATTCGACCGGCGGCCGCTCGAGGACATCATCGACATCGCGCAGCGCGATCCGGCCTTCGCCGCCTACCTCCGATCGACGCGGGAATGGGCCATCGTTCATGCCGGGCTGCTGGAGGACCTGCGCGTCGAATCCGAGGCCCTGCTGGCCAGGATCCGGGTCGATCTGGAGCGCTCGTCCCGATGAGCCCGCGCCGCGCCAGCGTTCGCGCAACCGGCTGCGGCAGTGGGGTGCCCGCGGAATGACCGCCAACCCGACCCGGTCCTCGACGCCGCTGCGAGCCGACCTGTTCGGCCGATTCCGGGTGTCAGGGCGCGACGGGCGCGAGATCGGCCTCAACGGCAAACGGGCGCAGGCCGTACTGGCGATTCTCTGCCTTGCTCCGGGCGAGCCGGTCGAGCGCGAGCAGCTCAGTCAGCTGCTGTGGCGCGGCAAGTTCCGGGCGCAGGCCCGGGCGAGCCTGCGCCAGACCCTGCTGGAGCTGAAGAAACAACTGGCCGAGGCCTGCCCGGAGCCCTTCGAAAGCAGCCGGGAGCGGATCGCTCTCCGGCCCGGGGCGATCGACACCGACCTTTCGGAGCTCGAAGGCCTGCTGGCGGCGGGCGAGCACCACGCGGCGGTGGACCGGCTGCTCGCAATCGGCCAGCAGCCGCTGCTGGACGGCATGGACTTCGGCCGGGGCTTCCGCGAGTTTCTCGCGGCTCGGCGAAGCGCGGTCGAGCAGCGCCTGGAGCAGACCATCGAGAAGGCCCTTGCCGATGACGGGCTCCGGGACCTTGGCCATGTCCACAGCCAGCTCCGCGATGCCTGGCGTCGACGCAGCCTGTCGAAGGGTGCCGAAGATCGCGAAATTCGCGTGGCCGTTCTGCCTTTCGCAACCAGGCCCGGCGATGACACGCTGGACCTGTTCGCCAAGGGCCTGTTCGACGAACTGGTCACCACGCTGGGCCGGGTCCCGCAGCTCCGGGTGGCCGGACGCGGGTCGTCGAGGCAGCTCGACCTCGCCGACGTCCAGCCGACCGAGGCGGCCCGGACGTTGAACGTTTCGCACCTGATCGGCGGCTCCATCCGGCGGGAGGGCCCGGCCGTTCGCGCGCACGTCGCGCTGGTCAACGGGCGCGACGGATGCGAGGACTGGTCCGGGCACTTCGACGGCAGCACCGACGACCTGTTCGCGGTTCAGCAGTCCATCGCCGAAGCAGTGACCGAGGAACTCGGCAGAACGCTTCGGCAGCCGGTCAAGCTACCCGTACGGCGTCGCAGCACGTCCGACAAGGCCGCCTATACGCTGTACCTGCAGGGCCGGGCGCTGACCGCCCGCGCAATCGGCGACGGCGTGCTGGCCAAGGCCATCGAACTGCTGGAGGCCGCACTGGCGATCGATCCCGAGTTCGCCGCCGGCTGGACCGCGCTGGCCGAGGCGCACGTCTACACCGCGGTCTACACCCCTTGCCTCGACCGGCTCCGGCAGTCGGAGCGCATGGCCGAGTGCGCCATGACCGCCATCGAACTCGACCCTGCCCAGGGCCACGCCCGCACCATGCTCGGCATCCACCGCTGGACGCTGAACGACCCGGTCGGCGCGCTGGACCTGGCGCACGAAGGCTTCCGTCTCGAGCCGGAAAATCCGGACGTGATGTTGCGGCTCGGCTCGTTCCTGCTCTACATCGGCCGGACGCGGGAAGCCCTGCCCTACATCGAGGCCGCCGTCGACCAGGACCCGGTCAACGGACGCAACCACGCCATGCTGTGCGTGGCCCGCCTCAATCTCGGCGATATCGACGGCGCCATCGTCGCCGGCCAGCGCATGGTCGATCTCGGCATGCCGTCGATGTGGCTGGCCGTGGCCACCGCCGCCTCGGGCGACCGGAAACGGGCCGTGAACCAGTACCTCCAGACCCGGCACCTGATCAACAAGACGATGTTTCCACCGGCCGGGTCCAGACCGTTGAGCGGGCCGGCCCTGAACGCCTTCTGGCAGATCGCCGCGCGCGGCGTGTGCAGCGGCCGGGCCGTGCACCGCAAGGTGTACTGCGCCTTGCTGGACCATCTCCACGCCACGCTGCACGATCCCTGCGACACCAGCGTCGTGCAGCCGGCCATCTGGATGGGGCATGCCGAGCTGGTCTTCAGGACGCTGGGTACGCAGATCACACCGGCCAACATGTTCTGCCTGATGTCGCTGTGGGCCGATCTCGAGCCGATCCGCCGCGTCCGACTCCATCCCGACTTTCCAGCCTTCGCCGAGCGTACCGGCCTGGCGGATGCGTGGACGAAGTACGGGCCGCCCGATCTCCCGGTTCCCGAATCCGAAGCATCTCCACGCCCTTCTGGCGGTGAAGAAATGACGCATCTTTGACGCTCCGGGTCTTGGTCGGCAGCGCACCCCATGGCTACGCTGCAGTCGCGCCATGCGCATCCAATGCCACCAGGAGCCCTTGTCATGAAGAAACTGTTCGGATGCATCCTCATCCTTTTCGCGACGGCCAGCCAGGCCGACCACCTCGACGTCATCGGTTTCACGCTGAGCGAAGACTGCTCGTTTGCCGAGTATCTCGAGATCGTCGATGACTTCAACGAGTGGGCAGCGCCCTACGGATACCGGACCGAAATTGCCGCTCCGACCTTCCACGACGACATGGCGACGCACTACTGGCTGGGCCGCAGCGCCGGCTTCGAAGCCTTCGGCGCCGCCTACGACGCATGGACCGCCGCGCAGGCCGACGCCGACAGCGGACCGGCACGCCTGAACGCCCGGTTCGGCGAATGCACGTCCAACTCCTCGCGTCGCGCCTACCAGACCTTCCCGTAGCCGCGCAGCGCAAGCGACCGGGCGCACGGGGGCCGACGCGGACCGGCCTTCGTGCATCCCCGGCTCGCGCTCGCCGATTGCTCCGCCTGCGGTAGTGCGGGCCCTTTCCTCGAGCGTTGCGCCTGCCCGCAGACCCCTTCGCCGGGCCGATCGAGGCACAAATGACGCAACTCTGACGCTTCCATCATTGCGTCGTTCAGGCACCCGGCGCAGTCTGGACTGTGAAGTCCATCACACCAGCACGATGGCCGCGGTCCAGTGGCCGCGCCCGGCCGATGCCGATTACAGCGAGAAGCACGAGATGAGCGAGTCAGGGAACGACTGTCACCGGAGCCGGGCCGCAGCACGGCCGAAGGCATACGCCCCGTGACGTCGATATCGACGGCGACCGCACCGGCACCGACCGCCGCGCGCATCGAACTGCTGGACGCGCTGCGCGGCATCGCGTTGCTCGGCATCCTGCTCGCCAACATGCTGGTGTTCTCGGGCTGGGTGTTCCTCGCGCCGGAACAGAAGGTCGCGCTCGCCGGCCCGACGCAGACTGCCGTCGCCGAGTTCCTCTTCTACATGCTGCTCGACGGCAAGTTCTACACCCTGTTCTCGCTGCTGTTCGGCATCGGCTTCGCCGTCCAGCTCGAGCGGCTGAGCGCGCGCCGTCCCGATGCGGCCCGGATCTACACTCGCCGCCTGCTCGGCCTGCTGGCGATCGGCCTGGTCCACCTGATGTTCATCTGGGTCGGCGACATCCTGACGCTGTATGCGCTGACCGGTTTCGTGCTGCTGCTGGTGCGGGACTGGTCGACACGGGCGCTGGCCCGGACCTCGGTGGCACTGATCCTGCTGCCGGTTCCGGCCTATGCGCTGTGGTGGCTGGCCGGCTGGCCGGCCCCCGGCAGCGGCGCGGCGTCGCTGGCCGAATCCTATCAGTCGTGGGTCAGCCCCGATCCGGGCCTGGCCTGGGTCGAGGCCATGCGGCAGGAGGGCTGGGCCAGCTATCGCGACTGGGTGCTGGCGATCGGGCCGTTCCGGCTCGCGAACATCCTGGAAAGCTGGCGCATCCCCAAGGTCATGGGCCTGTTCTTCCTGGGCGCCTGCGTGGGCCGGGCGCTGATGGCCGGCCGGCTGCTCGAGGACACGCAGCGACTGAAGCGCGTGGTGACGATCGGCCTCGCAGTCGGCCTGCCCGCCAACGCGCTGTATGCCGCCCTGGGCGGCCTCGGGCCCTACAGCCAGCAGCTTTCCGGCACCGGCCTGGTCGCCACCGTTGTCTATGCCGTCGGCGTCGTGCCGCTGGGACTGGCCTATGCCGCCGGACTGGTGCTGCTGTGGCAGCGCGGCGCCGCGTGGCTTCGGGCGTTCGCCCCGGCCGGGCGGATGGCCCTGACGCATTACCTGACCCACTCGATCGTCATGTGCCTGGTCTTCCTCGGCTTCGGCCTCGGCCTGGCCGGGCAGGTACCGCCGTTCGCGTTCTGGCTGCTGGCCGGCTTGACCATGGCCGTTCAGATCCTTCTGTCGCGCTGGTGGCTGGCCCGGTTCCGGTTCGGCCCCGCCGAATGGCTGTGGCGATGGTGGACCTACGGGCAACGCACGCCCATTCGCACTGCATCGGCGCCGGCCGCTTGAATCGCGCGATGCGCAATCGAGGCCAGCACGTGTTCGAGCAATTGAAAGGGAGCGACTCATGACGACCGTCCTGATCACCGGCGCCGGCAAGGGCATCGGACTCGCAACGGCACTGGCCTTCGCCCGCGCCGGACACGCGGTTGCCGCCGGAATGCGCAACCCGGATGCCGCACCCGAACTGGCCACGACGGCCGAGCGAGAAGGTCTGGAGATCGCGGTGGTCGTCATGGACGTCGACGACGACGATTCGGTGCGGACCGCCGTCGAACACGCCGTGCAGGACATCGGCCCCATCGACGTGCTGGTCAACAACGCCGGCATCGAGCGCGTCGGCGCCGTCGAAGACCTGTCGATCGACGATATCCGGGCATCGATGGACACCAACTACCTCGGCGCTGCCCGATGCATCAAGGCCGTACTGCCTTCGATGCGGGAACGCGGCCGGGGCTGCATCATCAACGTGACCTCGATTTCCGGACGCATCGCAGCATCACCGATGGCCGCCTATGCGGCTTCGAAGTACGCGCTGGAAGCGTTTTCGGAATGCCTGGCGCAGGAAGTCCGGCCGTTCGGCGTGCGCGTGGCGATCGTCGAGCCGGGCATCATCGACACCTCGATGGCGACGCGGATCGGCACCGCTTCGGCGCCGACCCACTACACCGCGCGCAACCGGATGGCAGCCCTGTTTCGGAGTTCCCTCGAGCAGCCGACTCCGCCGTCGCACGTCGCCGACCGGATCATCGACATCGCGACCGGCGCAGAGACCGCACTGCGCGTACCGGTCGGACCGGATGCCGCACCGTTCATCGAATGGCGCCAGGCCATGAGCGACGACGAGTGGGTCGCCTGGGGAGCGCTGGATGACGACGCCTGGTATGCCCGGGTGCTCACCGACTTCGGCCTCGATGCCCGCCCGCAGGACTGAAACCATGATCGAAAGGGCTCCCATCACATTCGCGAGTGCCGACGGGTACCGCAGCGGCCGAGCCGAACGAACGAATCCATCGAATTCCAGGCATCTCGATGAGCGAGATCGCCTCGAAGAGGGGGACGGTCGCATCGACCCATGCGTCGGCGTGACATCCACCAACCATCCATACGAGGAATCACCATGAAACACTCCAATCGTCTACGCAGCTTCACCGTTTCCATTCTCCTGCTGGCCGCGACCGTCGTCGCTGCACCTGCAGCCGCGCAGCTCCAGATCTGGGAGGACTACGAGATCTCCGACGCGGCCTGGAACATCACCACGGTCAAGCTGCAGCCGGGCGCTCAGGACATCTACCTGGAAGGACTGAAGTCGACCTGGGTCGCCGCCAACGAAGTCGCCAAGTCGCTGGGGCATATCGAGGACTACGCGATCTATGCCAACCAGGCCGTTGCACGCGGCGCGTTCGACCTGATGCTGGTCATCAAGCTCCCGAACACGGCCGCCATGGGCCCGAGCCGCGAGCGCTACAACGAGTTCATGGAAGCCTGGGGCAACGAGAACATGGACGCCAGCAACGAGAAGGTGCTGGAGCTCTACAACGAGATCCGGGAAATCCACGGCGAATACATCCTTCGCGAAATCACGATGAAATGATCGATCGGCCGCGCTGCAGGACCGAACGGCTCCTGCAGCACGGCCCCCGATCGATCACCGACCAGGACGCTGCCGAGCCCGGAACCCGTCATGCCGACTCCCCGCAACCCCAGCGCCGATGTGCGCTGACCGCACCCACAGCCCGACCGATGTCGCATCAGTGGCCGCGGACTTCGTTGCCCTGTGGCGGGCGGGCGACTTCCAGGCCGCCGGCGAGAAATACTGGGCCGACGACATCGTCAGCGTCGAGCCGCACGATCTTGCCGACGGCACGCCGGCTGTCTGTCGCGGCATCGACGCGGTGCGCTGCAAGACTCGGCACTGGCTGGTGACGCACGGCATCGAGGATTTCAGCCTGGACGGCCCATTCATCACCGGCGATCGATTCGCAGTGTTCGCCGACATGCTGATCGCGCACGCCGGTAAACGAATCCCCCACAGCCAGATCGCGGTTTTCGTGGTCCGTGACGGCCGAATCAGCGAGGAGCACCACTTCTATGAATGAACCCACTGCTTCGACACCCGAGCGCATCGCCGCCCCGAAGGCCCTGGCCCACGTGGTCTACCGGACACGCCGTTTCGACGACATGCTGGCCTGGTACACGACCGTCTTCGGCGCGCGCGTACAGCATCGCAATCCGGCCATGGCCTTCCTGACCTTTGACGACGAGCATCATCGCTTCGCCTTCCTGGACCTGTCGGTCGTCGACCCCGAAGGCAGCGAGCCGGAAACCAGGGGCTGGGTCGGCGTCGACCACCTCGCCTGGACGCACGATTCGCTCGACGACCTGTTCGCGAACTATACGCAGTGCAAGGCCGCCGGCATCGAGCCGTACTGGTGCGTGCATCACGGCCTCACGATTTCGATGTACTACGCCGATCCCGACGGCAACCAGATGGAATTCCAGGTCGACGCTTTCGATTCGGCCGACGAATGCAACGCCTACATTTCCGGCCCCCCGTTCGAGGCCAACCCGGTCGGCGTGGAATTCGATCCCGAGGACTGGCTGGCCGCCGTCCGTGACGGCGCATCGCTGGACGACTTCCGGGTGCGCAAGGTCGACGAGCCCGTCTCGCCGATCCGGGGGGCCATCAGTGCACTGCTCTGAACCCCTGCGCACCGGCCGGCGTCGGGCGGGAGGGTCCGAGCTGTGAGCCTGACGCTGGATACCCCGACCCCGGCACCGACGGTCAACCGCGACCGCTACGTCGTCATGGATGCACTGCGCGGCTTCGCGCTGCTCGGCGTGATGCTGATCAACCTCTACGAGTTCGGCGGGGTCGACGTGATGATCACCGCGGAGCAGCTGGCCGCGCTGCCGTCGGCGGCGCTCGATGGACGGTTCGAATTCTGGCTGCGTCTGCTGGCGTACGACAAGGCCAACACGCTGTTCGCGTTCCTGTTCGGGCTGGGCTTCTGGATCCAGATGGAGCGTCTCGAGGCGCGCGGCGCGCCGTTCAAGGCGATCTATCTCCGGCGTGCCGCCATCCTGCTGGCCCTGGGCCTGGTTCACCTGGTGGCCCTGTTCAGCTGGGATATCCTTCATATCTACGGCATCACCGCATTCATCCTGTTCGCCTGCCGGGGACTCGCGAACCGCGCCCTGCTGTGGATCGGCGTCCCGCTGCTGCTGTTCGCCCGTCCATTCGTGACCTGGATCTTCGAGTTCAGCGGAATCGCCGGTCGGTTCAAGGATGAAGCGGCGGCCGAAGCCAGCTTGCTGGCCCGACAGGCTGCGGCGCAGTCGGGCGAGTTCGTTTCATTCATGGCGAATCTCAACGCCGACTACCTGACGTGGTTCCTGTCCGGTGGGCTGTTCGGCTGGATCCTCTACGCGCTCGGTCGTTTCTTCATGGGAGCGTGGGTAGCCCGCCGTGGCTGGATCCAGAATGCCCGGGATCACCTGCCCGGCTATCGGCGCTGGCTCCTGCCCCTGCTGGGCACCGGGCTGCTGCTGGAACTGGTCCACCTGCTGACCGAGGATCTGCCCGACGAGGCGCTGGTCGGACAGATCGAACTGCTGCGGACCGTCCTGCACGTCGTCGCCACGCCGCTGATCGCCGCGGGCTACATCTGCGCCATCGTACTGCTGTTCAACTCTCGGTCCTTCCGCTGGCTGGTCAAGCCCTTCGCGCCGGTCGGCCAGATGGCGTTGACCAACTACCTGACCCAGAGCGTGGCGATCATCCTGATCCTGACGTCGGTAGGCCCCGGTCTCGGACTGGCAGGCCGCGCCGGCGCGTCGACCTTCGTGCCGCTGGTGCTGGCCGTGTTCATGATCCAGATCGTCATCAGTCACTTCTGGATGAAGGCCTTCGCCTTCGGCCCTGCGGAATGGCTGTGGCGCGCGCTGACCTATGGCAATCGCCCGCACTTCCTGCGCAGGGCACGCCCGGCAACAAGCACTTGATCCTGGAGAACGACCGATGAGCGATTCACCCTCGACCGACGATACTCGACAGATCGAATCCGTGATGGACACCTACGTCCGGGGCGGACGATCCGGAGACTGTGACCTCCTGCGCCCGATCTTCCACGAGCTGGCCACGATCTGCGGCTACGTCGGCCCCGACCTGTTCGCCGGGCCGATCGAGATGTTCTACGACTGGCACGCCGAAAACGGGCCGGCCGAGGGCCTGGAGGTCGGCGAGTGCCGGATCGACGTCGAGGGCAGCGCAGCCTCGGTCCGCATCGAGCTCGACGACTGGACCGGCCATCGCTTCACCGACTTCTTCACGCTGGTCCGGATCGACGGGCAGTGGAAGATCCTGAGCAAGGTGTTCTACCTGCATCCCGAGTGAGCCCAGCCACGTGTCCATTCCCGACGAAAACCGACAGCAGACCGGCTCGAGCCCGCACACGACGACCGCCGCGTCGGACAGGAACGAAAGTGTGGCCCTGATCACCGGCGCGAGCAGCGGAATCGGCCGCGCCACCGCGGCGCTGTTCGCCGCCAACGGGGCAAACGTCGTCGTCGCGGCGCGACGTCGGGGTGAACTGGATTCGCTGGTCGCCGAAATCGAGGCCCGGGGCGGGACGGCCAGCCCGGTCAGGACCGACGTCTCGGTCGCCGCCGACGTCGAACGCATGGTCGACCATGCGTTCGAGACCTTCGGCCGGCTCGACTACGCGGTCAATAACGCCGGCATCGAGGGCCGGTTCGCGCCCATCGTGGATCTCTCCGAAGAGGAATGGGACCGCGTCCTCGACATCAACCTCAAGGAGTTATGGGAATTTCGTGATCTCATTGCCTTGT
>CAZJSH010000029.1:0-24218 GCA_964548715.1 uncultured Halomonas sp.
CCTGGGCGACGCCGATGATGCGGTCACCGGCCTGCAGGCGACCATCGAGATCGGCCGGGCCACCGGTGACGACTTCCTGGACTTCGACATGCTCGTTGTCGACGCTCAGCAGCGCGCCGATCCCGTCGAGCGAGAGCTTCATCGAGATTTCGAAATTGTCCGCCAGGCGCGGCGACATGTACGACGAGTGCGGCTCGATGGAGCCGGCGTAGGCGTTCATGAAGTACTGGAACACGTCCTGGGCGTTGAAGTCGCGGACGCGCCGGTCGATGTTGATATAGCGCTCGTCGAGCGTCTCGCGGATATCGTCGACCTCGCGGTCGGCCAGCTTCAGGCCCAGCCAGTCGTTCTTGACCCGCTGGCGCCAGATGTCGTCGAGCTCGTCTTCGCTGGCCACCCAGTCGGCCTCGCTGCGATCGAAGCGGTAGCGCTCGTCGACGTCGAAATCGAAGTCGGTGTCGAGCAGCGCCCGTGCCTGTTCGATTCGTTCGATGGCCCGCTCGCGGTAGCGATTGAAGATCACGTAGGCCGGCTCCAGATCGCGGGTCTTCAGCGACTCGTCGAGCACATTGCGGTAGGTCGACAACTCCTCGATATCGGAGGCCAGGAAGTACATCCGGTTCGGGTCGAGCAGCTCGAGATAGCGCTCGAAGACGCGCTCCGACAAGGCGTCGTCCAGCGGCATGCGCCGATAGTGGTAGTTGGTCATGAACCGCGTGGCCAGGCCGGTGGCGAAGCGGTGTTCGATGGCCGGCTCCAGCGGCTCGATCGGCTCGACCTTGGCAAGGGCCGGGCCGATCAGCGCGAGAGCGACGACGAGGGCGGAAAACTGGATTCGTTTCTTCATGACCATGTCAGACCAGCGCAACGGGTGCGGGTTTCATCGGATGTGGCCGGCCGGCGAACTGCGCGGACGCGGTGCGAACCCGCTCAAGCTAGCGAACGCCGGACAACAATGCGTGAGGGTCATCATCGGCCTCGGCCCGACGGCAGTCAAGCCCCAGCCGACCGCATAGCCTGGCGACGAAGTCGTCGCGGACCCGGTCCATCCCGATCCCGGGCAGCCGATCGACCAACCGGGTCATCGCCTGGCCGGCGTAGCCGCAGGGGTTGATCCGGCCGAACGGCGCCAGGTCCAGGTCGACGTTGAAGGCCAGGCCGTGGTAGGTGCAGCCCCGCCGCACCTTCAGGCCGATCGAGGCGATCTTGGCGCCGTCGACGTAGACCCCCGGCGCGCCGTCCTTGCGCGCACCGACCAACCCGTAGTCGGCCAGCTGGCCGATCACGGTTTCCTCGAGCTCGTGCACCAGGCAGCGCACGCCCAGGCGCAGTCGGTCCAGGTCGAGCAGCGGATAGGCCACCAGCTGGCCGGGGCCGTGATACGTCACCTGGCCGCCTCGATCGGTCTGCACGACCGGAACATCGCCCGGGGCGAGCAGGTGCTCCGGCTTGCCGGCCAGCCCCTGCGTGAACACCGGCGGGTGCTCCAGCAGCCACAGTTCGTCCCGGGTTTCGGCGGTGCGAGCGTCGGTGAACTCGCGCATCGCCGTCCAGCTATCCGGATACGGCACCCGGCCCAGCCAGCGGCTCGTCAACCGGCGCGAACCGGTCACAGCGTCATGACCACGATATCGAGCTCGCGCAGCCGGGCGTAGACGGCCTCGAGCGTAGGACGCGAATCGACCTCGACTTCGACCGTGATGCTCTGGAAGCGGCCGTTTCGGCTCGGGCGAATCCTGACCCGCTCGTGATCCACGCCCACCTCCAGCGTGGCGATCGCGGCCAGCACCTGGTCGACCGCCTGCTCGCGGGTGTGGGTCATCGCCTTGACCGGATAGCGGCAGGGAAACTCCAGCGCGCCGTCCGCGTCGAGCGTGAGATCGTCACTCATCGCCGCCGAACAGCCCTCCGAACCACAGGCCGATGCTGTCGGTGGTGCGCCCCCACCAGCCAGCTTCCGGCACATCGTGCATCACCACCAGCGGCTGCTCGAGCTCCAGCTCGTCGTCGAGCCGGATCTGCAACGCGCCGTAGTTCTCACCGGCAACGAACGGCGCCACCGGGCGGCTCGGCACGACCAGTTCGGCCGCCAGCCGATCCTGGCGGCCGCGCGGCACGGTCAGGAACACGTCCTCGGCAGCGCCCAGCGCCATCTCGTCCAGCGCGCCCTTCCACACCTCGGTGCGGGTCAGCTCCTCGCCGGCCGAATACAACTTGAAGGTCTCGAAGAAACGGAAACCGTAATTGAGCAGTGACTGACTGGCCTCGGCGCGCGCGTTCTCGCTGGCCGTGCCCATCACCACGCTGATCAGGCGCATGCCGTCGCGCACCGCCGAGGTGGCCAGGCAGTAGCCCGCTGCCTCGGTATGACCGGTCTTCAGGCCATCGACCGAATCGTCGCGCCGCAGCAGCAGGTTGCGATTGGACTGGCGGATATCGTTGTAACTGAACTCCAACTGCGAGTACCACGCGTAGTACTCCGGGAATTCCGCGATCAGGGCCCGCGACAGGGTCGCCACGTCGGCCGCCGTGGTGTAGTGGTCGGGATCGGGCAGGCCGGTGGAATTGCGATAGTTCGTGCCGGCCATGCCCAGCCGCTGCGCCTCGGCGTTCATCATCTGGGCGAACACCGCCTCGGTGCCGGCCACATGCTCGGCCAGCGCGACGCTGGCGTCGTTGCCCGATTGGATGATCACGCCCTTGAGCAGGTCCTCGACGCTGACCTCGGTGTCGACCTCGACGAACATCTTCGAGCCGCCGGTGCGCCAGGCCTTCTCGCTGATCCGGACGTTCTCGGCCAGGCCGAGGTTGCCGGAGGCAAGCTCGCGGAAGACCACGTAGCTGGTCATCAGCTTGGTGATGCTGGCCGGCTCGACCTGGAGCTCCGGCTCCCGGGCAGCGATGATCTCGCCGGAGTGGAAGTCCTGCAGCACGAAACTGGTCGCTGCCAGGTCGGGTGCGGCGGGCACCGGCACCTGGGCGGCGGCGCGGCCGGCGATCATCGCCAGAAGCAGGAAGCAGAACATCAGTCGTCGTTGGAAAGTCATTGCATCCGATTCGTTGGGGGGTGGGTTTACTGACGGCCCGAAAGGCAGTATGAACGCCGATGCCGGCCTCGGGTTCCCCGGGCCCGGCGAACCCGGGCGCGGGGCTCAAGGATAGACGTAGACCGGCGGTCCGAGGCCGAGACCGTAGATCCGCCGGGCCTGGCGCTCGGCTCGTTCGGCATCCCGGAACGGCCCGGCCCGGACCCGCCAGATCGTGCGACCGCCGACCCGCTGCCGCTCGACCCGGACCCGATCGACGTCGGCCCCGCGCAATTGCCGGGCCACGCCGTCGGCGGTCCGTTCGCGCGAGAAGGCGCCGGCCTGGATCCACACCGGCAGCTCGCGCGGTGCGCCGATGCTGTCGACCGGCAGCTCGGCCTGCTCGACGGCCCGGACGTCGACCCGGGCGGTGCCGCTGTCGACCACGTCGAGCAGGACCGCCGCGGCGTAGGAAAGGTCAATGATCCGGCCTTCCTTGAACGGACCGCGATCGTTGACCCGCACGGTCAGTTTGCGGCCGTTGTCGAGGTTGGTGACCTCGACCCAGGTCGGCAGGGGCAGCGTCTTGTGGGCGGCCGAGACCCGGTACATATCGAACGGCTCGCCGGACGAGGTCGGCCGGCCGTGGAACTTGCTGCCGTACCACGAGGCCAGGCCGCGCTCGCGGTAGCCGCGCGCCGAGGGCAGCACCTGGTAGGTGCGGCCGAGCACGGTGTACGGCGAGTGATTGCCGTAGCGGGCGCGCGGCTCCGGGCGCGGCTCGGGCACTTCGATCTGGCGAGGATCCAGCGGCCGGCCGGCGCCGTCTGCGGGTTCGCGGATCTCGCGGCCGCCGCAGCCGACCAGCAGCAGGAGCCCGAGCAGCGCTGCGCCACGATTCGATTGGATCGGCGTCATCGGGCGTTCACTGCCCCAGCGCGGCCAGGCTGGGCCCGGCCTCGACACCGGCCGTCCGGGCAATCTCGGCGGCCAGCTGCGAAACCGCCATCGCGTAGAGCGGCGAGCGGTTGTAGCGCGTGATCACGTAGAAGTTGTACAGCCCGATCCAGTACTCCGGCCCGTTCTCCCCTTCCAGCTCGATCAGCGTGGCGTCGGTGTCGCCGGTCAGGCCGCGGGCGTCGAATTCGACGCCCAGCGTCGCCAGGTCGTCCAGCGTGGTCTCCGGCTTGATCGGGAAATCGCGCTCCAGGCCGGCCGGCACCGCGCGAACCGACAACACGGAGGGCTGGTCCGGCCGCCAGCCGTGGACCTTCAGGTAGTTGGCCACCGATCCCAGCGCATCAGGCAGCGACTGCCAGAGGTCACGCGAACCGGTGCCGTCGAAATCGACCGCGTAGGCCCGGTAGCTCGAAGGGATGAACTGCCCCAGCCCCATCGCACCGGCGTAGGAGCCGCGCACGTCTTCCAGCGGCAGGTCTTCTTCTTCGGCCAACCGGAAGTACTGGCCCAGCTCGCGGGCGAAGAATTCGCCGCGCCTCGGGTAGTAGAAGCCCAGCGTGGCCAGCGCGTCGACCACCCGATAGCTGCCGGTGATCGTGCCGTAGTTGGTCTCCACGCCGATGATCGCCAGCACGAACGGTGCCGGCACGCCGAACTCGGCGGCGACCCGGTCGATCAACTCGCGGTGCCTGGACCAATAGTCAGCGCCGGCGTCGATGCGGGTCCGACCGAGGAAGATCGGCCGGTACTGGTACCAGGGTTTGCTCTCCGCCGGCCGGGTGATCGCGTCGATGATCGCCTGCTGGTACTCGGCGCGCTCGAGGACGCCCCGGACGTGCTCGGGATCGAGGCCGTATTCGGCCACCACGCGATCGACGAAGGCCGCCGAACCCGGATGCGGTTCGGCCGCAGCCGGACCGGACAACGCGGCCAGCACGAGCAGGACGAGGAACGGGGACATCACGAACTTGGGCATCAGGAACTCCATCGAAAACGCGCCGCAGCGAGCGGACCATGAAAGAAAGACCACCGACGACGCCGAGGATTCAATCGAAGCGAGCCTCACTTCATGAATTTCCGTCGGCTGTACAGTCCCATGATGATACCGAAGGCCGTCAACAGCGTCGCCGCCGAGGTGCCACCGTAGCTCACCAGCGGCAGCGGCACGCCGACTACCGGCAACAGCCCGCTGACCATGCCGGCGTTGACCAGCAGGTAGACGAAGAACAGGAACACCAGGCTGCCGCCGAGCAGGCGCCCGAACACGTCGCGCATCTGCCCGACCAGCACCATCGCCCGCAGCAGGATGGCGACATAGAGCAGCATCAGCGCCGTGACGCCGAGAAAGCCGACCTCCTCGGCCAGTACGGCGAGGATGAAATCGGTGTGCGGCTCCGGCAGGAACTCCAGCCGCGACTGGGTGCCTTCCATCCAGCCGCGGCCGCTCAAGCCCCCCGTGCCGACCGCGATCTTGCTCTGGATGATGTTCCAGCCCTCGCCCAGCGGGTCGGACTCGGGGTTCAGGAAGGTCCGGACGCGATTCTGCTGGTACTCGTGCAGGCGCGACCAGATCAGCGGAGCGGCGGCGATCAGGCCGGCCAGGCCGAGCAGGATCCAGCGCCAGCGCACGCCGGCCAGGAACAACACCATCACGCCGCCGGCGGCCACCAGCACTGAAGTGCCCAGATCCGGCTGGATGACGATCAACCCGGTCGGCACCGCGATCAGCACCGCGCAGGCCGCGAAGTCCTTCAGCGTAGGCGGCAGCGGCTTCTGGTGCAGCCAGCTGGCCGCCATCAGCGGAACCGCGATCTTCATGATCTCGGAGGGCTGGAAGCGGATCACGCCGAGGTCCAGCCAGCGCTGGGCGCCGCGTCCGACCCCGAACAGCAGCACCGCGATCAGCAGCAACACGCCCCCGGCATAGATCCAGGGCGCCCAGCGCCGGTAGAACGAGGCCGGCAGCTGGGCGGCGATCAGCAGCAGCACGCAGCCGAACCCGAGCCGGACGACCTGGCGCCAGACCAGGCCAGCGTTGCCGTCGCTGGCGCTGTAGAGCACCAGCAGACCGAAGCCCATCAGGACCACCAGCATGCCGAGCAGCCAGGGATCGAAGCGCAGGGCGCGCGACCGCAGATCGAGCGGGCCGGTGTCCATCACCCGTCCTCCCGGTCCGGCGCGCGGCCGTGCGCGACGGCGTCCGGCGTCACCGAGGCGTCGAACGTCCGGACCGCCTGCGCAATGACCCGGGCGGCCACCGGCGCGGCCACCGTAGCCCCGCCGCCGCCGTGTTCGGCGACCACGGCCACCGCAACCCGCGGTGCGTCGACCGGCGCGAAGCCGATGAACAGCGCGTGGTTGCGCAGGAACTCCGGTACGTCCTCGCCGTTGTCGGATCCCTCGGCGTCGTCGTCCTGCGGCCGGCCGAATACCTGGGCGGTGCCGGTCTTGCCGGCCAGCGCCACCGGCACCTCGCTGGCGATCGCACGTGCCGTGCCCCGGGTGCCGACGATGGCAGCCTCCAGGCCCTCGAAGACCGCGTCCCAGTAAGCCACGTCATGCTCGATGACCTGCACCGGATCGGCCCGGCCGACCAGCCGAGGCGGCGCGGTGCGACCGCGCCCGGCCAGGGCCGCGGTCATCGATGCCAGCTGCAGCGGCGTCACCACCGTAAAGCCCTGGCCGATCCCGGTGATCACCGTCTCGCCGGGAAACCACGGCTCGTTGAGCTCTCTTCGCTTCCAGCTTCGGCCGGGCAGCACCCCGGCGAACTCGCCGCGCAGGTCGATACCGGTCGGCTGGCCGAGGCCGAACAGGGCCAGTTCGCGCGAGATCGCGTCGATGCCCAGGTCATTGGCCAGCTGGTAGAAATACACGTTCACCGACTGCTCCAGCGACGCGCGCAGGTCGACCCAGCCATGCCCGCCCTCGCGCCAGTCGCGGTATTCTCGCGAGTGGCCCGGCAGACGGAAAACCCCGCTGGAGAACACCCTCGACTCGGCCGTGATTGCACCGGCTTCGAGGCCGGCCAGCGCGATGAACGGCTTGATCGTCGATCCGGGCTCGTAGCCGCCGGCGAGGAAACGGTTGAACAGGGGTCGGTACGGGTTCTCGAGCAGCGCCTGATAGCGCGCCGAGGAGATCCCGTTGACGAAATCATTGGGGTCGTAGCCCGGTTTGCTGACCAGCGCCAGGATCTCGCCGGTGGCCACGTCCAGCGCCACCACGGCCCCGGACTGCGTACCCAGCGCGTCGAGCGCCACCCGCTGGAGGTCCAGGTCGATGTTCAGGCGCAGGTCTTCGCCGGGGATCGGCGCGACGCGCTCCAACACCCGAATCACCCGACCCTGGGCGTTGGTCTCGACCCGCTCGATGCCCGAGGTGCCGTGCAGGCGCTCTTCGTAATAGCGCTCGATGCCGGTCTTGCCGGTGTGGGTGGTCGCGCGGTAATCGTCGGCATCGAGCCGCTCGAGATCGCTGGCATCGAGTCGGGCGACGTAGCCGATCACGTGCGCCAGCGCCTCGCCGTGCGGGTAGTGGCGGGTCAGGTAGGGCTCGATCTCCAGCCCCTCGAGACGATGGCGCTGGAGGGCCAGCGCGGCCACCTCCTGCTCGCTGAGCTGGGTCTTGAGCGTGACAGGCTGGAACGGCCGGCTGCGCATGCGATCCAGCGCGAACCGCTCGCGCTCCTCTTCGCTGAGGCCGACCAGCGCATCCACCGCATCGAGCATCGCGGCGCGATCGTCGACGCGCTCCGGCACCATGACCAGGCGGTAGGCCGCCCGGTTCTCGGCCAGCACGCGGCCGTGCCGGTCGAGGATCAGCCCGCGATTCGGCGGCATGGCCCGCAGGCTGATCCGGTTGTTCTCCGCGCGCGCGGCCAGCGCGTCGTGGCTGACCAGCTGGAGCTGCGCGAAACGCGCCACGACCCCGCCGAGCGCCAGCAACATCAGCCCGGTGATGATCACCAGGCGGCGATTGACGCGCCGCTGCGCCAGCGGATCGATCGAAGCCGTCGTCCAGCCCTTCATGGCCTGGCTCCGCGGCGGCGCGAGCGCAGCGCGTCGAGCAGCAGGAACAGCCACGGCCACAGCGCGATTCCGACCAGCGGCGGGATCCAGAACGCCCAGCCCGGCCAGCTTCGCTCGAGCAGTCCGACCACCCACAGGTGCACGACGCGATCGTTGAACAACAGCGCACCGACCGCCAGCGCCTGCTGCCAGGGCGGAAAGAAGCGGATCCGGTTGCGGAACCGGCGCAACAGGAAATTGAGGATCACCAGGCTGAGCGCATGCCGTCCGAGCAGCGAGCCGGTCAGCACGTCGACCAGCAGGCCCAGCGCGAAGGCGGGGCCGAGTTCGTGGAGCCGCCCGGATTCCAGGTGCCAGTAGCTCATCACCAGCGCGACCCAGTACGGCCGGAACGGCTCGAGCAGGACCGGCAGCGGGACCACCGTGAGGGCCAGCGCCACGACCAGCGAGCCGATGACGATCGGGAGCCCTTCGCGGCCGTCGCGGCGGCTCATCGGCGGTCCTCCGCTGCCGCGTCGGGGGAGGCGTTCGTGGCGCCGTCGCCGGCCGGGGACTCGCTGGCGTCGGCCGGTTCGCCAGCGGTCGGCGACGCCGATTCCGTGCCCTCGGCGCCGGCGTCCGCGTCTTCCACGGCCTCGGCCGGAGGGGTATCGACCTCGCGCGGTTCGGCGGGCACGGCCTGGAGGACGAGCACGATCCGGTTGCGGTCCATGCCGGCCAGCGGCTCGATTTCGGCCCGCGCGAACGGTTGGCCCGCCGGACGCTCCAGCGCAACCAGGCGCCCGACCGGCAGACCGGCGGTAAAGCGACCGCCGAGGCCGGAGGTCACGACGAGATCGCCCACCTCGACGGCGGTATTCATCGGCAGGTCATTGAGCCGGAGCCGATCGACCCGGCCCGAGCCGTACGCCACGGTCCGCTCGCCGGCCGGAAGGATCTGCACCGGCAGCGCGTGATCCGGGTCGGTCAGCAGGATGACGCGCGAGGTATTCCGGTCGACCTGCTCGACCTGACCGAGCACCCCGCCGGCATCGATCACCGGCATCCCGACCTCGACGCCGTCGACCCGGCCGCGCTTGATCACGATGCGATGCGCGAACGGATCGAGATCGATCGCCGCCAGTTCCGCAGCCAGGTAACGGCGCGTCTGGCGGGGGGCGGCGTCGAGCAGTTCGCGCAGCCGCGCGTTCTCGACCGTGAGATCGGCCAGGTCGCCGAGCATCGCGTTCTTGCGGACCGCGTCGCGCTCCAGCCGCCGAATCCGCTCGACCAGTTCGGACCGCCGGGTCCAGAACTCGGCCAGCCGGTCGGCGCCATGGAAGGGCAGATCGATCAACAGCACGAGGGGTTCGATGACCTGGGTCGCCGCATCCCGGACATGATCGACGTAGCGGCCGCGAAAATCGAGCGCCATCAGGGTAATGGCCAACAGCGAATAGGCCATCAGCCGGGCCGTACCGCCGGATACGCTGATCAGCGAACGCTGGCCGTACGGACCATTCACGACGGTCCGGGTTCATATTCGGGAGCGTGGCGCAGGCGAATCAACCCGGTCCTCCGCGCGGTCAGCTCGGGGAGAAGAAGTCGCCGCGGTTCTCGTCCATCATTTCGATCGCGCGGCCGCCGCCGCGGGCCACGCAGGTCAACGGGTCCTCGGCAATGATCACCGGCAGGCCGGTTTCTTCCATCAGCAGCTTGTCGAGCTGCTTCAGCAGCGCGCCGCCGCCGGTCAGCACGATGCCGGTCTCGGCCACGTCCGCACACAACTCCGGCGGCGTCTGCTCCAGCGCGTTCTTGACCGCGCTGGTGATCGACGACAGTGGCTCGGTCAACGCTTCGAGAACCTCGTTGGAGTTCAGCGTGATCATCTTGGGCACGCCCTCGGCGAGGTTGCGGCCCGAGACTTCCATCTCCCGGGTTTCGTTGAGTGGGTAGGCGCAGCCGATCTCGAGCTTGATCCGCTCCGCCGTGGCCTCTCCGATCAGCGTCCCGTAGGAGCGTCGGACATAATTGATGATGGCTTCGTCGAAGTGGTCTCCACCGACCCGCACCGAAGCCGAGTAGACGATGCCGTTGAGCGACAGCACCGCGACTTCGGACGTGCCGCCGCCGATGTCGAGCACCATCGAGCCACGGGCCTCGTGAATGGGGATCCCGGCGCCGATCGCCGCAGCCATCGGCTCTTCGATAAGGAACACCTCGCGGGCGCCGGCACCCTCGGCCGATTCCTTGATCGCGCGGCGTTCGACCTGGGTCGACGAGCACGGCACGCAGACCAGGACCCGCGGGCTGGGCCGCAGGAAGCGCGATTCGTGCACCTTCTTGATGAAGTGCTGCAGCATCTGCTCGGTCATGTCGAAGTCGGCGATCACGCCGTCCTTCATCGGCCGCACCGTGCGGATGTTGCCCGGCGTGCGGCCGAGCATCTGCTTGGCCTCGATGCCAACCGAGGCCACGTTCTGGGGACCACCGGGGCCGCGGTCCATGCGGACGGCCACCACCGAGGGTTCATTGAGGACGATGCCCTGACCGCGCACGAAGATCAGCGTATTGGCGGTGCCGAGGTCGATGGACAGGTCGTTGGAAAATAGACCACGCAGACGTTTGAACATGAAGTACCGGAACTGGGGAGTGGAACCGACGCACGGCGCGCCCGGTTCGGGGCGGCGTCCGTGCCCATGCAATCGATGTAGTGTACGCCAATCGCACCCCCGGCCACCGCCGAATACAGGGCCGTTTGCGCGATCGGGATCACGTTCGACCCGTCCAGACTCGCTGGACCGCCGTTAAGGGTTCGTTATACTGCCGGGCTGACTCGACGTCCGGACTCCTTATCCCATGTCCATCCTGATCTGCGGCTCGCTGGCCTACGACAACATCATGGTCTTTCCCGAGCGCTTCAAGGACCACATCCTTCCCGACAAGACCCACATGCTGAACGTCGCGTTCCTGGTGCCGGAGATGCACCGGAACTTCGGCGGCTGCGCCGGCAACATCGCCTACGGTCTGCAGCAGCTCGGGGGCACGCCGCTGCCGATGGCCGCCGTCGGCGCCGACTTCGACCGCTACGCCGAACGCCTCGACGAACTCGGCATCAGCCGGCAGTTCGTGCTGCGCGACGACGACCACTTCACCGCCCAGGCCTACATCACCACCGACCTGGACGACAACCAGATCACCGCCTTCCATCCCGGCGCGATGAACGAGAACCACCGCAACACCGTGCCGACCGACGGCTCGATTGCCTGGGGCATCATCTCGCCCGACGGCAAGCAGGCCATGCTGGATCATTCCGAACAGTTCAAGACCGCCGGCATTCCGCACATCTTCGACCCGGGCCAGGCCCTGCCGATGTTCGACGGCGACGAACTGCGCGACCTGGTCGCCAACGCCGACTGGCTGACCGTCAACTCCTACGAGTGGGAAATGATCGCCAGCAAGACCGGATGGACGCGCGGCGAAGCGCTGGCCGGACTCAAGGGCGGCCTGATCGTCACCCACGGCGGCGAGGGCTCGCAGCTGCTGACCCAGGATGGCGAAGCCGAGATTCCGGCCATCAAGCCGGAAACCATCGCCGATCCGACCGGTTGCGGCGATGCCTACCGGGCCGGCCTGCTGTTCGGCCTCGAGCGCGGCTGGGACCCGACCGACGCCGCCCGGCTCGGCTCGCTGCTCGGCGCCATCAAGATCGCGGAGAACGCACCACAGGGGTATTCGCTCGATATCACCGACCTGAAGGCCCGTTTCAAGGACGCCTTCGGACGCGCGATGCCATCCTGATCCGGGCGTTGCCCCACCAGGCATCGTTCGTTCCGCGGAAACCGGGGCCGGGGCGCCGACCGCGGCATCCCGGCCGATGCAACCCGGAACGCCGCTGATCGGGAGCGGGACCGCAAAGCCGATGGCGCCCCGGCGTGCGCCAGCGCTATGCTTCGTCGCATGAGGCTCGAATCCGCCAGGATTGCCGTCATCGGCGCCGGGGTCGTCGGCAGCACCACGGCGCTGGTGCTCGCCGAGCGAGGCTGCGAGGTCATGCTGATCGACGCCGAGGCTGAACCCGGTCGCGGCACCAGCTACGCCAACGGCAGCAGCCTGACGCCGGCCCACGCCGAACCGTGGAACCCGCCCGGTACCGCCCGCAGACTGGCGGGCGCGCTGCTGCGTCGCGGTCAGCCCTACCGTGTCGCAGCGAGCGCCCTGCCGGGACTCGCCCGCTGGGGAACCGCCTTCCTGCGCGAATCATCCGCCGAGCGCTACTACCCCAACGCGCGGCACTGCATCCGCCTGGCCATGCATGCCCGGCGCTGCCTCGAACAACTGCGCGATCGCCACGCACTGGACTACGACCAGCGGCTCGGCGGCTCACTGGAACTCTATCGCACGCCCGAGGGATTGGCGGCGGCCATCGAATTGCGCCGCCGGATCGACGATCCCGACATCGAGTACGAGCAGCTCGACCCGACCGATCTCGTTGCCGCCGAACCGGCGCTGGCAACGGTCGCCGACCAGTTCCAGGCCGCGCTGCTGTTTCCCGCGCATGAATCCGGCGATGCCCGCCTGTTCAGCATCGCCGCGGCCGAGCGGGCCGGCGAACTCGGCGCGACGCTGCTGTTCGAAACCCGCGCGGAGCGGATCGAAGTCGCGCGCGGAAAACTAAGGATTTACGCGACGATCAGGAATGTAGAGCGCACGATCGATGCAGATCGGGTCGTATTGTGCACCGGAACCGAAACCGATGCGCTGCTCCGACCACTCGCCCTCCGGGTTCCGATCTACCCCGTCCAGGGCTACTCGCTGACCTTCCCGGTCGAACCGGATTCCGCGGCGCCCGACTGGCCGCTGCTCGACTTCGAGCGCCGCTTCGTCACCGCGCGGCTGGGCCCGCACCGGCTGCGGATCGCCGGGCTGGCCGATTTTCGCGGCGATTTCCGCGGCGGCAAGCGCAGGCTCCGGCCCGAACGACTGCAACTGCTTCGCGAACGCGCTGCCGCGCTGCTGCCCGAGCTTGCCGAACGGATCCATGGCCACCCCGGCGAGGCCTGGACCGGCCTGCGCCCGATGACGCCCGACGGCCCGCCGCTGATCGGTCCGACGCCCGTCGAAGGGCTGTGGCTGAACACCGGTCACGGCGCGATGGGCTGGACCATGGCCGCCGGTTCGGCCGACCTGCTGGCCGACCGCATGCTCGGGCGCCGGCCCGCGATCGACCCGGCCGGACTGGACGCCGAGCGCGCGTTCCGCGGAAGCCGCCCGCGGTATTGACAACCCGGAGGCCCCACGCAACAATACGCGGCTTCCTCGTGGCTACGTAGCTCAGCTGGTTAGAGCGCGGCACTCATAATGCTGAGGTCGGTGGTTCAAGTCCACCCGTAGCCACCATTTCCCTCTTTACGAGTTCGGAGCTGCCGAATCGGGCCGATTCGGCGGGGTTTCGCCGCGGACGATCGCTTTGCGACAGGGGCAAGGGACGAGGGGAGAGGGGCGAGTGAGTCGTGGCACCGGGATGACGCGCCCGGTTCGACGTGCGTGGCTTCGTTCCTCGGAGCAGGGTCGCGAAGACGCGAAAGATGCAAAGCCGCAAAGAAGAACTGAATCCGGAAAACCGGAAACCGGAAACGCCAACCTCAAGCCGACCCGGGCAGACCGAACACGCCGCTCGCCCCTGCCCTCTAGCCGCTCGCACCCTTCCCCACACTATCCAGCAACGCGCGGATCGCGCCTTCCAGCTTGTTCACGTCGGCTCCGTTCCGGGTGAATCCGAACTCGTGCTCCGGCTGCAGCTCGCGATCCAGCCAGATGCCGCCGTCGGCCGGCACCGGCGGCCGCTCGGCGGCCAGCCACAGGATGGTGTCGGCGCCCTGATCGGCGTCGCGCAGCAGTTTCTTCAACGCAGCCCGAAAGCCCGGAAGCGCGGCCTGCACGCCTTCGGTATCGACCCAGCCCGGGTGCATGACCTGGACGGCGGGCTGTCCGTTCCAGCGCCGGTTCCAGGCACCGGTCAGCTCGACCAGCGCCCGCTTGTGCCTCGCGTAGCCGGCCATGCCGTCCCAGTCCTCCGGGTCCGGCTCGAGCATCGGCTCGATCTTCAGCGGCGTGCCGTACATGCCGCCGGACGAAACCTCGACCACCAGCGCGTCATTGACGAACCGGCCCGCCGTGCGCAGGCCTTCGGTCAGCGCGACGTGGCCGAGCAGGTTGGTCGCCAGTGAACACTCCAGGCCCTCGTCGGTGACCCAGAAATCGTTCAGCAGCACGCCGACATTGTTGACCAGCACGTCGATCGGCCCCGCGCCCACCGCATCGGTACCGACGACGCTGCGCACCTCCCGCAGCAGCGACAGGTCGGCCTCGACCGGGTGGATCCGACCAGGACCGGTCGCCTCGACGACCAGCGCATCGAGCTTGCCGGCACTGCGACCGACGGCCACGACCTCGGCCCCGAACCGGCAGGCCGATAGCGCGACCGCGCGACCGATGCCGCCGGTCGCTCCCGTAACCAGCCAGCGCTGGCCGGAAAAATCGGGCGACAGCGGCCGCCAGGAACGTGCACGGCGGCGGAAGCCGAGCGCGGAAAAGGAACGCAGGAAACGAGCGTAGAAGACCAGGCTGCCGAGGGTGCGGATCATCGATGTTCCAGCGGCTTTGCGCCGTTGCGGGACCTACCGGTACGATACGCCGGACGCGTCAGCAGCGGACGACAACCGCCTGGCGCATCGCTGTCGCATGCCAGTCGTCCGCCGTGGCGGTCGGCTGACGTTCCGTCGGCGTCCGCAGGCCGGTTCAATGGCCCCGAACCCGACGGCCAAGGAGCCCGAACATGACCACGCAACAGTCGAACAGCGACGATGCTCGCCACAGCGTACAGATCCACTGGAAGAAGGGGATTCGATCCTGGTTCGATATCGACGGCATCACCATCGAAGTCTGGGGATCGGCCTGGACCGGCCGCGAGGAAATCCGCGTCGACGACACGCTGATCTCGAGCGTTCGCAGCCTCCGACGCACCACCCGGCACGAGTTCCGGCACGGCGACCACGACTACGCGGTGGAATTCTCCTGCCTGTCGTTCGGCACCGGCACGTTCCGGATCACGCTGTACCGTGACGGCGTCGAGGTCGATTCCGACAGCGGCAGCGTGATGGGGCCGGACCTGCTCGACGACAACGGCAAGGTGATCTGGCGCCGCGCCTGGAAGAAGGTGCTGCCGGTCTTTCTGATCAGCGGCCTGGCCGGCATGGTGTTCGGCTTCACCGTCGCCCGCCTCCTGACATCGTGATGGAGGCCGCCCATGAACCCCTCGGACCGAATCGCTCGCCGCGGCTCGCGGCCCGGCTGGACCGCTCTGAAGTTCCGGCCCCGTCGACCCGCCGAGCGCGGGCCGCTCGATGCGCTGGCCGGTCTGGCGCTCTGGGTGACGCTGCTGCACGGCCTGGCCGGCTCCGGCATCGGCTTCGTGGTCGGCAGCCAGGTGCTGTAGGGGGCGAACGATGATGATCAACGCCGAATTCGTTCGCGATCAGCGCACCCGCCGCGGCTGGACACAGCAGCAGCTGGCCGAAGTCGCCGATCTCAGCCTGCGCACGGTCCAGCGCATCGAGAACCAGGGCGTAGCGTCCAACGAGAGCGTCTCGGCGCTCTCGGCGGTGCTCGAAGTCTCGCGTGAAGCCCTGCTGATCCGGTCGCCGTCCCCGACCCCGAAACGCGCGGCCGCTGAACGTCGGCTGGTCTGGCTGACCGCCCTGGCCGCAGCCGCCGGCGCCGGTGTCGGGACGGTGGTGACGCTGCTGGTGGTCGGGGTTTGAATGCAAAGGGGGAAGGGACGAGAGGTTAGGGACGAGTGGGTGCTCGCCCGATGCGGCTGCGATTCCAGCGGTAGAAGCGACTTCGATCGGTAGAGGATGGTCGCAAAGACGCCGGGGCAGAAAAGGCACAACAAAACCCCGACCCCTGAAAACTGAAGACTGAAAACTGAAAACCGGAAAAGTCTCTTACCGGCTCCCCGCCACGACCATCAGCCCCGGGGAAACCCTGCCCGAAGCACGGCTCGCCCCTCTCCCCTAGTCCCTCACCCCCCCATTCAAGGCCTCGAACTCGAACCGTAGCAGCACCTCGTCGCCGACCAGGTCGTTTTCGATGGCGTAGGTCATCCCCCACTGGCTGCGCAGCAGCGTGGTCCGCGCGGAGATGCCGAGGGTGTCCTTGCCGTGACCGAAGGGGTAGTCGGCGCGCCTGTTGATGGTGGTCCGGAGTTCGACCGGGTGGGTCTGCCCACGCAGCGTCAGGTTGCCGGCGAGCGTGCCCTGGCCGTTCTCGCCGGCGGTGTAGCCGGTCACCACGAACTCGATGTCCGGATGCTCGTCGGCCGCCAGGAAATCATCGCTCTTGACGTGGCGGTCGCGCCGATCGTGGTCGGTGAATACGCTGTCGGCCTGGACGACGACGCGGCCGGAGTCCAGCGTCTCGGTTTCGGGGTCGTAGACGAACCGCCCCTTGGCGTCGAGGAACATGCCGAGCGTGCGGGCATAACCGATGTGCATGACCTCGAAGCCGATCGAGAAGTGATCCGGATCGATCTGCCATTCGATCGGCTCGGCATGAAGCGGCCAGCCCGGGGCCAGCCCGAGCGCTATGGTGAACAGGACGCCGGATGGCGTCGGAAAACGGGAATGCATCATCAAGGGTCTCCTGCCGGTGCGGACCGGCGCATGAGTTCGGTGGTGTCGCGAACGAAGGACGCGGCGAGGGCCAGCAGGGCCAGCGCCGCCAGCACGCTGGCCCACTCCGACGAAACGGCCGGCACCAGGCAGGCCGCCAGCACGACGCCCTGGAGCACGCAGACGATCTTTCGCGGCGTGCTGGGCGGCAGTTCGGCGGTCAGTTTCGGCCACAGCCGGCCTGCGCCGACGAAGGCATAGCGCATCAGCCCGATCGCCAGCACCCACGGACCGACCTTGCCGGTCAGGGCCAGAGCCAGGCTCAGGACCAGGATCAGCAGCGCGTCGATCTCCATGTCGAAGCGCGCGCCGAAGGCGCTGACCCGGCCGGTAAAGCGGGCCAGCCAACCGTCGAGGCCGTCGAGCAGCAGGGCCAGCGCGGCCAGCGCGGCCAGCAGGCGGCCGTGCTCGGCAATCGCCGACGGGGCGACCAGCACGCCGGCCAGCACCGCGACCAGCGCAGCGCGCGCCAGCGTCACCCGGTTCGGCCAGCCGAACTCCCGCCGGTGGGCCGGCCAGGCGCGGCCGATCGCCGCGGCAACGACCGCGTAGACCGCAGCCGTGGCCAGAACCGCCAGCGGCATGACCGGCAGCGACAGCGGCAGTGCGGCGTGCACGACCAGCGCCAAACCGGCGCCTGCGGCCAGGTCGGGCAGGATCGGTCGGAGGCGTTCGGCGATCGGCATTCGGACAGTCGTCTCCCGTGGTGGACCCGGCAACGGCGCTCCATCAAGCAGCAGCGCCCATGCGATGACATGGACGTTACACAATAGGATGCATGAGTGAAACCACTTCCGACGCCGACGAAGCCATCGCCCGGGGCTTCTGGACCGTTGCCGCGGGCATCGGCGAGCTCCGCGAACATCCGCTCGTGCCGCCGACCGCGAGCGAGGTCCGGATCCGGACGCGCTACAGCGGCGTGAGCCGGGGCAGCGAGTCGCTGGTCTTCCACGGCCGGGTGCCCGAAAGCGAGCACGACCGGATGCGCGCCCCGTTCCAGCGCGGCGACTTCCCGTTTCCGGTCCAGTACGGCTATGCCTGCGTCGGCGAGGTCGAAGCCGGACCCGACGACCGGATCGGCCGCACGGTCTTCTGCCTGCATCCGCACCAGGATCGGTTCATCGTGCCGGCCGACGCCGTGACGCTCGTCCCCGCCGACGTGCCGGCCGGCCGGGCGGTGCTGGCGGCCAATGCCGAGACGGCGCTCAACGCGCTCTGGGACGCCCAGGCCGGCCCGGGCGACCGCGTTACCGTGGTTGGGGGCGGCGTGGTCGGGCTGCTGGTCGCCCGGCTGGCCGCGCGACTGCCCGGCACCGCGGTCACGCTGGTCGACGTCAACCCGGCCCGCCGCGAGCTGGCCGAACACCTCGGCGCCGCGTTCGCGATGCCCGACCAGGCGCCCTGCGATCAGGACGTGGTCTTCCACTGCAGCGGTCGCGCCGCCGGGCTGAACACCGCGCTGGGCTGCGCCGGGTTCGAAGCACAGGTGATCGAAGTGAGCTGGTACGGCAACCGCGAGGTACCGATTGCGCTCGGTGGCGCGTTCCATTCGCAGCGACTGCAGATCCGGGCCAGCCAGGTGGGCCACGTTCCGCCGGCCCGCCGCGTGCGCTGGAGCCGTTCGCGCCGGCTGCAGCTGGCCGTCGCGCTGCTGAACGACGGCCGGCTCGACGCGCTGATCGACGGCGAAAGCGACTTCGAACGGCTCCCCGACCGGATGCCGAGCATCCTCGCCGACGACGCGACCGGCCTGTGCCATCGCGTCGTCTTCCCCGATGAACCCTGACAACGGAGAACCCATGTTCCACGTCACCGTCCGCGACCACTTCATGATCGCCCACAGTTTCAGCAGTGAAGTCTTCGGCCCGGCCCAGGCCCTGCACGGCGCCACCTATGTGGTCGACGCCACGTTCTGGCGCGAGTCGCTCGACGAGGACGACCTGGTCGTCGACATCGGCCGCGCCTCGGAAGTCCTGGCCGAACTGCTGGCGCCGCTGAACTACCGGAACCTGGACGAGATCGAGGCCTTCGAGGGCCGCAACACCACCACGGAGTTTCTCGCCGGCCACATCCACTCCGGGCTGGCCAGGGCCGCCCGCGACGGTGACCTCGGCCCCGGCGGCCGGGCCATCGCGCGGATCGGCGTGGAGCTGTCGGAATCGCACGTGGCCCGGGCCGGCTACGAAGGACCGGTTTGACCCCGGCGAGCGGCGGCCTGCACCTGGTGGTGCCCGGCGACCCGGCGCAACGCACCGGCGGCTCGCTGTACGACGCGCGGATCGCCGAGGCGCTGCGCCGGAGCGGCGTGTTCGTCCGCGTCCAGGGCCTGGCCGGGCGATTCCCCGAAGCCGACGAACGGGCCCGGAACGCGTTCGACGCCGCGCTGGCCTCGATCGAGGCGGGCCAGCTGGCCGTCGTCGACGGACTGGCCCTGGGCGGGCTGCCCGAGGTCGCCGCCGCGCACGCCGAGCGAATCGGACTGATCGCGCTGGTCCATCACCCGCTGTGCGACGAGACCGGCCTGGACGCGGACACGGCCAAACGGCTGGAGGACCTGGAGCGTCGCGCGCTGTCGGCCTGCCGCGGCATCGTCACGACCAGCGCATTCACCGCCCGGCGGCTGACCGAGCTGGACATGGACCGCGCGCCGGTAACCGTGGTCGAACCCGGCACCGACCCCGCGCCGGCCACCCGCGCGGCGGCGGCCAGCGCCGATTCGACGCGACCAACGCGGCTGCTATGCGTCGGCAGCGTGGTGCCGCGCAAGGGCCAGGACCTGCTGATCCGGGCCCTGGCCGGCCTGCGCGACCGCGACTGGACCTGCACCCTGGTCGGCGCCATCGATCGCGATCGCGCCTACGCCGACAATGTCCGCTCCGCCGCCGACGCCGCCGGGCTCCGCGGCCGCGTCGAATGGCCCGGTGAGCTGGACGAACAAGCACTGCAGGCGGCCTGGCACGAGGCCGATCTGTTCGTGCTGCCGTCGCACTACGAGGGCTTCGGGATGGTCGTGACCGAGGCCGTGGCGCGCGGCCTGCCGGTGATCACCACCACCGGCGGCGCGCTGATCGATACCCTGCCGCCCGGTGCCGGACTGCAGGTGCCGCCCGGCGATGCCGATGCCCTGGCCATGGCCCTGACCCGCTGGCTCGACGAGCCGGAACTGCGCGATCGGCTCCGCCGGGGCGCACGCGCGGCACGCGGCCGGCTCACCGGCTGGGACGCAGCGGCCCGAACCTTCGCCCAGGCGGTCGGGCTGGATTCCGCGATCGCCGAGTCGGCTCGATGACGCGCGCCGCGGTGACCCGCCGATGACCGACGAGCGCTTCGAAGCCGAATGGTTGACCCTGCGCGAGCCGGCCGACCACGCCGCGCGCTCGGCGGCGCTGGAGGCGTTGCTGGTCGACGAACTGGCGCAGCGCAGCGGGCCCTGGCGCATCGTCGATCTCGGCGCCGGCAGCGGCTCCAACCCGCGCCACCTCGCCCCCCGACTGCCCGGTCCCCAGAGCTGGCGGCTGGTCGATCACGACGACGCCCTGCTCGAACGCGCACGAGTCGCGCTGGCGGCCCTCGAACATCCGGATGGCCAGCCGCTGCAGTTCTCTTTCGACACTCGAGCGCTGGACCCGATCGACCGGGCCCTGGCCGAGCGCTGCGACCTGGTCACCGCCTCGGCGCTGATCGACCTCGTCTGCGGCAAGTGGCTCGACGCGCTTGCCCAACGAGCCCACGACCTGGGTGCCTGCGTCCTGATCACGCTCAGCGTCGACGGCGCATGGCGCTTCCTGCCAACCGGTCCCGGGGCCGCCAGCGACGAGGCCGAAGACGCCCGGATGATGTCGCTGTACCAGGGCCACCAGGCCCGCGACAAGGGCCTGGGCCGGGCGTTGGGCGGCGCTGCGCCGGACCGGCTGGCCGGGGCGCTGCGCGCGCGCGGTTTCGATGTCGTCACGGCACCCAGCCCGTGGCGGCTGACGACCGCCCCGCAGATCCCGCTGGCGCGCACCCTGCTGGCCGGCTGGCGAGATGCGCTGTGGGCCCAGGCGCCGGAAAAGCGCGGCGAGATCGAAGCCTGGGCGGCCAGCCGCGACGCCGCGCTGCAGCGCGGCGAACTCGGCGTCGAGGTGGGCCACATCGACCTGCTCGGGCGGCCGGCGTGAGCCCTCGCATCGGGTTTGCGCTGCGCGTGCTGATCAGCGTCGGGCTGCTGATCTGGCTCGCGCGCCTGCTCGATCCGGCCTCGGTCGTCGAACAGCTGCGCCGGGCCGACCCGACCTGGCTGGCCGCCGGGCTGGCGCTTTGCGCGATCCAGTTCGCGGCCTCGGCGGCGCGCTGGCGACGAACCGCAGAAGCCCTGGGCGTGCCGCTCTCGCGCCGGCGCGCGCTGGCCGACTATTACCTGGCCGGGCTGGCCAACCAGGTGCTGCCCGGCGGCGTGCTCGGCGACGCGGCGCGGGCGACCCGGCATGCGCGCACCAGCGGCCGGACCGGACCGGCGATGCGCGCGGTGATTCTCGAACGCGCGTCCGGCCAGGCCGTGCTGTTGCTGATCACGCTGGTGCTGCTGGTCGCTACGCCGGCGGGCCGAACGATCCGCGGCGAGCTGAGCGAGCTTGCGCCCCCCTTGGCGTGGTCGGGAATCCTGGTGGCCGCCGTTGCCGCGGTCGCGGTGCTCCGGCTGCGCCACCGGACCGGCTTCGGCTGGCTGACCACATTGGTCGCCGACGCGCAGCGGGCCCTGCTGGCACGCCGCCATGCCGCGTTCCAGCTGGTGCTTTCGCTGGTGGTGGTCGGCGCGCTGTGCGGAACCTTCGCCTGTGCCGGGCGAATGCTCGACGTGCCGCTTTCGGGGCAGGAACTGGTCGTGCTCGCACCGCTGGTGCTGATGGCGATGCTGATTCCGATCTCGGTCGGCGGTTGGGGCCTGCGCGAATCGGCCGCCGCCGGCCTGTTCGCGGTGGCCGGCCAGGCGCCCGAAACCGGCGTTGCCGTTTCGGTGGCCTACGGGCTGACGACGCTGTTGGCCGCGCTACCCGGGGCGCTGGTCCCGCTGCTCGCCGTCGACCGGCGCTCGCATCCGGCCTGACGCGCGAAGATCGACGTCGAACAAGGTGTCCTGGCCCAGCGCGATCCGCCGCACCGGCGCAGTCAGCGCTTCGTCGACGGTGTCGATCGGACGCAGCGCCAGCCCGCAGCGCCCCGACCCCATCAGCATCGGCGCGACCAGAAGGTGGAGGCGATCCAGCATGCCGGCGTCGACGAACCGCGACAGCGTTGCCGCACCACCTTCGACCAGCACCCGCCGGAGGCCGCGCTCGGCCAGCGCATCGAGCACGGCTTCCGGCGCGATCCCGGCCTCGTCGACCGCCAGCGACACTCGCTCGACATGCCCGCCGCAGTGCCGCGCCGGCGCGTCCGGGCCAACCAGGTGCAGTGTCGGCGGCGCATCGGGCGCCTCGGCCAACGGCGACTCATCGACCGGCGCCCGCCCGCGCGGATCCAGCACAACCCGCACCGGATCGTCCCCGGCCACGTGCCGGACGGTCAACCGGGGATGATCGGCGACGACCGTCCCGACGCCCACCAGCACTGCATCGACCAGCGCCCGGAGCCGGTGCAGGTGGACCAGCGCCTCCCGGCCGTTGATGGTGTGCGAGTGGCCGGTCCGGGTGGCAATGCGACCGTCCAGTGTCTGGCCCAGCTGGCCGACCACCCCGCGGCACCCGGCGCTGATCGGCGCCAGCGCGTCGAGCAGCTCGGCGGCGTCGGCGTCGATCGCACGCTCGGCCGTCCACCCGGCCGGCCCGATCTCGAGCCCCGGACAGGCCGCGCCGCCACGTCCGGCGCACGCGCGCAGGGCCGCCCAGGCCCGGTCCAGGTCGATCGATGCGTCGGCATGCGTCATGGTCGAAGTCGTCTGTCGAGGTAGGCTGTCGCGGGCGAGTCGGTGCGCGGCGCGGCCGTGCACAAGGGCGCGCGCCCTCCGCGTCCGGCATTGAACTCTAGCCGAAGCGCCGCAAGATTGTTTCACGCCCGATCGCGCCGCAACACGCTATGTTGGCCCCGAACTTGCCCGGATTCGCCACCCTCATGCATCAATCCGAACGTGCCGTTTTCGACCTGCGCCGGGGCCTGCCCGTGCTGATCAACGCGCCCGACGGCGATCGCGTGGCCTACCCGGTCGAACGCGGCAGTTCGCTTCTGGACTCGCTGGAGCCGGCCGCCGATGCGGCGCTGGCGCTGGTGCTGCGCCGGCCGCGACTGGCCGCGCTGGGGCTGCCGGCCGACGACGACGCACGCCTGCCGGCCCGCGATCGAGGTCCGGTGGCGCGCGATCGCCTGGCGGCCTGGGCCACCGGCGACGGACTCCCGGACGACGAGGCCTTCGACGCACCCGAAGCCATCGGCACCGCCGATCGCGCCGCGCTGGCGCTGATGCGGCGCGCCCGGCTGATCCCGGCCGCGATCACCGGCCGGGTCACCGCCGAACTCGAGGAACTGGCCGACCGCGGCCCGCTGCTTCGTGTCGATGCGGCCGAGGCGCTGGCCTGCGCCGACCAGGCCGCCGACCGGGTACGCCGGGTCAGCGAGGCGCCGGTGCCGCTGGCCGATGCGCCCGACAGTCGCTTCGTCCTGTTCCGCGAGGCCGACGGACTGCGCGAGCACGTGGCCGTGGTCATCGGGCAGCGCGAGGACTGGGCCGACCCGGTGCCGGTCCGCCTGCATTCGGCCTGCCTGACCGGTGACCTGTTCGGCAGCCTGCGCTGCGACTGTGGCGAGCAGCTGCGCAACGCCGTCGACACCATCGCCCGCCTCGGCGGCGGCGTGCTGCTGTACCTGGACCAGGAAGGCCGCGGCATCGGCCTCGCCAACAAGTTGCGCGCCTATACCCTGCAGGACGCCGGCCACGACACCGTCGATGCCGACGCATTGCTCGGCTTCCACGACGACGAGCGCCGCTTCGCCTCCGCGGCCAGCATGCTCGAATCGGTCGGCGTGCGGCGTTGCCGCCTGCTGACCAACAACCCGGCCAAGCTCGAGGCGCTGGCCGCGCACGGCATCGAAGTCCACGCCCGCCAGGCCGTCTACGGTCGCCTGACCGAACAGAACCGCCGCTACCTCAGCGCCAAGGCCAAGCGCTCCGGCCACCTCCTCGACGAAGTCCTCGACGCCGAGCCCTGACCGTCGATTCCACCGCCGGCGCCGGACCGAACGCCTGTCGGAGGCCGCTTGCGGGCGAAGGGGGATTCGACCGGTTCGCGAGCGAGCTCCCTCCAACAGTCGACCCGAGCGCGGTCCGGGACCGAACGCCTGTCGGAGGCCGCTTGCGGGCGAAGGCCCGCCCGACCGCTTCGCGCGGAATCCGCCCTCCCACAGTCAGCAAGATCGCCGAGCAGCGCCTGTGGGAGGCCGGCTCTGCCGGGCGAAGGGTGATTCGACCGGTTCGCGAGCGAGCTCCCTCCAACAGTCGACCCGAGCGCGGTCCG
>CAZJSH010000029.1:24318-27685 GCA_964548715.1 uncultured Halomonas sp.
CCGCCCGACCGCTTCGCGCGGAATCCGCCCTCCCACAGTCAGCAAGATCGCCGAGTAGCGCCTGTGGGAGGCCGGCTGCGCCGGGCGAAGGGTGACCCGGCCTACAACCCCGGCAGTCGGGCAGTTTCGACCAGCACCCGGGCGATCCGCTCGGCATAGAAGCCGGCCAGTGCCGCACCCGCCTCGGCGGTACCCAGCCGGGCGTCGCCGATCACGCCGTGCTCGTTCAGGTCCTCGGCCAGCCAGGCCCAGTTCGCCGGCCCCTCGGCATCCAGCAGCCCCGGATCGGCCGCTCCCGCCATCGGAAACGCATCCACCCGGTTCTCGCGCACGCTGCCGGGCGCCAGTTCGCGCATCAGCGCCGTTTCCAGCGCCCCGCCGTGGAAACCGTGGGCGCGTTCCTCGGCGGGAAACGCCACCGGCGGCGGACCGAGGCGCGTGTAGGTGCACTTGACCACCCGCAGCCCGTGATCGCGCCGGAGCGCCAGCGCCGCGAGATCCATCGGCGCCCGGTTGCCGCCGTGGCCGTTGACCCAGACCCAGCGATCGACCCCGGCCCGTGCGACATCGCCGCCGAGCGTGACCAGCGCGTCGACCAACGCCCGGCCGTCCAGTCCCAGCGTGCCCGGAAACGACTTATGTTCGTCGCTGGCGCCGAACGCCAGCGGCGGCAGCACCAGCACCTCCTGAGCACCGTCGAGCCGGTCCAGCGCCCGGGCCAGCAGCCCCTCGGCGATTCGCGTGTCGGTATCCAGCGGCAGATGCGGCCCGTGCTGCTCGATCGCGCCGAGCGCCTGGACGGCCACGGTGCCGGGCCGCGCGATCGCGGCCAGTTCTTCGGTGGTCAGCGATGACCAGTGATGAATACCCATGCGATCAGTCTGCCCCATCCCTCAGCCGTGCGTACAGGTCGCCGGAAGCGATCCCGCCGGCGCCCTCGTCGAGCCACCGCAGGACATCGCTTGCCTCGATCCATTCGGGCCACTGGAAACGCCGCTGCTCGCCGGCCACCGCATTGAACTCGTACTCGCCCAGCGCGGTCAGGCGCTGGACACAGCGAAGGGCGACGTCCAGCGCGCCCTGCACGAATTCCACCGACAGCGCCGGGAGCGCCTCGCCGAGACCGGCCAGCACCCGGTCCTCGAAGCCCTCCACGTCGATCTTGCAGAAGTCGGGCCGGCCATGACGTTCGATCAGGCAATCCAGCGTGGTCACCTCGATCGCTTCCTGCCGGTCCCACGCCACGCCGGAAAAGCTGGCGTTGCGCTCGGCCAGCCCGCGCGGCCATTCGCGGTTCAGCGTCGAGACGGTCGGATGCGTCCGGCTGACCTGCAGCTCGGCGCGGCCGGGTTCGGCATCCAGCGCACAGCGCTCCACCACCACGCCGTGCCGGCTCAGCGTTCGCTCCAGCCAGACGGCGAAGCGGGGCTGGGGTTCGACGGCGATCACCCGCGCTCCAAGCGCGGCGAATGCCCGGCTGCGGTCACCGACGTGGGCGCCGACGTCGAACACGCAGCCGCCCGACGGCACGAACGGCGCGTACAGGCGGCGCAGGCCACGCTGCCGGCCCGGCCGGCGATAGACCAGCAGCGATCGAAGGAAGCCGAAGGTCGCCGGGAGGTCGCTCACCCCGCCCTCCTCGACCCACGGCGCTCGAGCACGGCTCGATTTTTCGGCGGCATCCACGGCATGCCCACACAATAGGCGGCCGAACCTCGACGCGCGTGAAGAATGCCGACCGATCGAACACCAACCGCCGCGGCTGCATCGCCCGTTCGCGCGACCGCCGGCCTGCTCGGCGCCGGGCTGCTGCTGAACCTGCTGTGGCTGGGGCCGGACGCGGTCGATCCGCGCGCCGGTCCGGCGCTGCGCGTGGTACCGGAGGCCTGGCTGCTGGTCGGCTTGTTCGCGCTGCTGCCCGATGAACGGAAGGTCACTGTGCTGCGCTGGGCCGCTGCGGTCGGAGCCACGCTGCTGCTGGCGGCCGCATTCGGCAACGTGGCCGTCGAGATCGCGCTGGGCCGAGGGCTGACGCTACCCGGCGACGTCGGGCTGCTGGTCAACGGCTATCAACTGCTCGACGGCCAGTTCGGCGCCGCCGCCGCGCTGGGCGCCGCCCTGCTGGCTGCCGCGCTGGCGGCGGCGCTGTCGTTTGCACTGACCCGGCTGCTCGCGCCACGCAAATCGCGCCGCTCGGCGATCGCGCTGACCGGCGTCGCGGCGAGCCTGCTGGCCGCGCATGCCGCGATCCCGCTTTCGGCCGTCGCTCCGCGCGCCTGGGCCGCGGCCCACCTGCAGGTCGAACGCGCGCTCGACCAGCGCCGGCAGCTTCAGGCGCTGGGCGCCGAACTCGATCGCCAGCCGGGGCCGACCGCGCTGCCGGGGCTGGCCGAGCGCGACGTCTGGCTGGTCTGGATCGAGTCCTACGCCGCCGGCGCGAACCGGGCGCCGGCAGTGGTCGAAGTCCTCGATCGCCATGCACGCCGGCTGGCCGATGCCGGCTTCGGCATGGCCAGCGGACTACTGGAGGCGCCGATCCGCGGCGGTCAGTCCTGGCTGTCGCACGCCACGCTGCTGGCCGGGCTCGAGATCGGCGACCAGACCCGCTATCGCATCCTGCTCGAACACGATGGCGCCACGCTCGCGCACGACTTCGGCGCCACCGGCCACGAAACGGCGGCGGTCATGCCGGCCATCCTCCGGGCCTGGCCGGAAGGCGCGCAGCTGGGCTTCGCGCATCGCTTCGACGCCGCATCGCTCGACTACCGCGGCCCCGGCCTCGGTTGGGTGACCATGCCCGACGAATTCACGCTGCGCCGCGCCGGCAACCGGGTTCGAAACCAACTGCAGGGACCGGCGTTCATCCAGGTGGCGTTGATCAGTTCGCACGCGCCGTGGCAGCCGGTGCTGCCGCTGCTGGGTCCACACACGCCGCTGGACGATGGCCGCGCCTTCGACCCCTGGGCCGGCCAGGCGCCGGGCCCGGGTGCGATGCGCGAGCCGATCGAGCGCCTGCGCCTGCGCTACCACGAAGCCCTGTCCTATTCACTGGACGCCGCGCTCGGCTGGGCCGCGAAGACCCTCGGTCCCGACGACCTGTTGCTGATCGTCGGCGACCATCCCCCAGCGCCGCTGATCGCCGCCGATCCGGCCGACGCGCGGGTGCCGATCCACGTCCTGGCGCGCGATCCGGCGCTGATCGAGGCCCTGAAGCCCATGACCCCGCAGCCTGGACTCGAACCGGACCTCCAGCGCCCAGCTATTCCGATGCAGGCCGTCCGCGAGCGGCTGCATACCGCGTTCGGCTCATAGGCGCCGGACCGAAGGCCTGTTGGAGGCCGCTTGCGGGCGAAGGGTGGCCCGACCG
>CAZJSH010000030.1:0-27459 GCA_964548715.1 uncultured Halomonas sp.
CCGAGATCGGAAAGCTGGCCGTGGCGATCTGCTACGACTGGATGTTCCCGGAAACGATCCGCGAGCTGGCGTTTCGCGGCGCCGAGGTGCTGGTCCGCGTTTCGGCCTACATGGACCCCTGGGGCACGCAGCAGCCGATGGACTGGTGGACGCTGGTCAACCGGACCCGGGCGCTGGAGAACACCGCCTATGTCGTTGCGGCCAATCAGGGCGCGCGGATGGAGCACTATCCGCCGTTCTCGTGGCCGGGCGGCAGCATGGTCGTCGACTACGACGGCCGGATCCTGGCCCAGGTCGATCCCGGGCCGGGCGAGAAGGTGGTCGTCGCGCCGATCGACATCGACCGCCTGCGGGCCGAGCGCGAACGGCGGCGCGGCCACGACATGCGGGGCCACCTGCGCACGTCCGCTCACACCTACATGAACCGCGACTACCTGCCGTCCCAGGGCGCGGACCCGATTTCAATCGACGGGCTGAACGAGCGGATCGCCGCCGGTCGGGCCCGTGTCGACGACGATGGAACCGACCGATGACGCTCGCCACCCGATCTGCGCTGCTGGCCGCCACGCTGGCTCTTCTGGTTGGCTGCGGCGAGTCTTCGCCCCGGCTGTCCGACGACGAGATCGCCCGCAACAACGAGGGCGTCGCGCTGATGGGGCAGTACCTCAACGAGGAGGCGAGGCAGCGATTCGCCGCACTGACCGAGGCCCGGCCCGACTGGCACGAGGTGCGCGTCAACGAGGCCATCGCGACGCTGAACCGACAGACCGAGGGCGACGAGCTGCGCGCGCTCTCGATGGCCCGGGAGGTGCTGGCGGCCGACCCGGGGAACCCGCGAGCGGCCTACGTGGCCGGGCTGATGCACTTCTACCTCGGCGACGCCGAGGCCGCGCTGCCGCGCTTCGAGACCGTTCGGGCCGCCGCGCCCGACGACGCCCACGCGGCCTACTTCACGGCCCAGGCGCTCGGTCAGCTCGGGCGCCACGAGGAGGCGCTGGCGCTGTACCGCGAAGCGATGCAGATCGATCCCTACCTGCGCAGCGCCTACTACGGCGCGGCGCTGGCGCTCCGCCAGCTCGGCGACGCCGACGGCGCCCGCGCGATGCTGGACGACTACCAGCGCTTCGCCAACAACCCGCGTGCGCACCTGGCCGAGTTCCGCTACACCCGGATGGGGCCGCTGGCCGAAGCACAGGCGGTCAGTCGACGCGACGACGAAGCGGTGGCGTTCGTGCCGGACGGACCGTTGTTCGGCGACTCGATCGATGCCGGCGCCGGCGGTCCGGTCGGTCGGCCGGCCAGCCTGACCACCGCCGACATCGACGGCGACGGCGCGCAGGATCTTCTGCTGGCCGCCGGCGGCGGGCAGGGTACGCGGGTCTGGCTGCAGCGCGACGGTCGCTTCGCGTCGGCCGATGGCCACCCGCTGGCGAAGATCGGCGGCGTCGACGCGGCCGCCTGGGGCATTCCGGACGTTTCCGACGATCTGGCGGTGTACCTGTGTCGGCAGGGCGAGAACCGGATGTTTCAACGCATCGGCGGAACGTGGCAACCGGTCCGGGGTACGCCGCTGGACGACGCCGGCGCCTGCGCCGACGTGGCCGTGCTCGACGCCGACCACGACGGCGACCTGGACTGGTGGCTGGCCAATGTCGACGGCCCCAACGATTTGCTGTCGAACAACCTCGATGGCAGCTGGCGCAGTCTGGCCGCCGAGGCCGAGCCGCTGCTGGCCGGCCCGGCCCGACCGTCTTCGCAACTGCTGGCCGCCGACCTGGACGGCGACGGCGATGCCGACCTGGTTACCGTCCAGGCCCAGCCGCCGCACCAGGTACTGGTCAACGACCGCCTCTGGCGCTACCGCGAGGCCGAAGGCTTCGAGGCCTTTCGCAATCACCCGATCACCGCGGTCGTCGCCGGCGATCCGCAGGCCGAGGGCCGGACCACGTTGTTCACCGTCGACGCCGCCGGCGATCTGCTCGCCTGGGTGGCTGACGAAGGCAGCTGGGCTTCGCGCGCATTGTTCGCCGACGCGACCCGCGATCCGGCGCACGCCGCGCTGGCGCTGCAGGACTTCGACGGTGACGGCCGGCCGGACCTGCTGCTGCACGACGGCGACGGGTTCCGGGTGTTCGATCTGGCCGGCGATGCCGCTACCGTGGTGGCAGCCGTCGATGCGCCGTTGCGCGCGCTGGTGCCGGTCCTGCTCGACCCGGCGCGCGGCCCGGCGCTGGTCGGACTGGTCGCCGACGGTACCGAAAGTCGCCTGACCGTCTGGCCGGCCGGTCCGGGGCGCCACGAGTTCCTGGCCATCGCGCCGAGCGGTCGCTCCGATGCCGCCGACGGGATGCGCTCGAACCCGTCCGGCATCGGCACCGAACTGCTGCTGCGGGTCGGCGACCGCTGGACCCGGGTCGATGCCTACGGTCGGCACTCGGCGCCGGGTCAGAGCCTGCAGCCGGTCGCGCTCGGGCTGGGCGGCGCCGAGCGGGCCGACTTCGTCCGGCTGCGCTGGACCGACGGCGTACTACAGACCGAGATGGCGCTGGCCGGCCGCGAGCTGCACGAGATCGCCGAGTACCAGCGCCAGCTGTCCAGCTGCCCGGTGCTGTTCGCCTACAACGGTGAAGCGTTCGAGTTCGTCAGCGACGTGCTCGGCGTCGGCGGCATCGGTTTCATGGTCGAGCCCGGCGTCTACGCCGAGCCGCGGCCATGGGAGTTCTTCCGCTTCCCCGACGGCACGATGGCGCCCGACGCTGGCGCCTACCGGCTCAAGATCGCCGAGCCGATGCAGGAAATCGCCTACATCGATACCGCGCAACTCGATCTGTATGATCTGCTGCCGGGCTGGAACCTGGTCATGAACGAGCGCATGCCGACCGGTGAACCGGCTGCCGACGGTCGGCCGATCTTCTACCGCGAGGCCGCTTCGCTCGATCCGGTCCGGGTGACCAACGACCGCGGCGACGAGGTCGGCGATGCGCTGGCCGAGGCCGACTTCGAGGCCGCCGACCCGGGGCCGCGCGACCCGCGCTTCCTCGGCTTGCTCGACCGCGAGCACGTGTTGACGCTGGACTTCGATCGGGTCATCAACCGGCCCGGCACCCGGCCGGTGTTGAAGGCCTTCGGCTGGGTCGAATACCCGTACTCGCAGACGGTGTTCGCGGCCTGGCAGGCCGGTGAGCGCTACCGGTCGCCGACGCTGGAGGCCCGCACCGCCGTCGGCTGGCAGGTCGTGCATCCGCAGTTCGGCTACCCGGCCGGCATGCCGCGCGAGATGGCGCTGCCGCTCGATGCGCTGCCGCCCGACACGACCGCGCTCCGGCTGCGCTCGAACCTCGAGATCTACTGGGATCGCCTGACGCTGGTCTACGCCGAGGATCCGGGCGAGGCGCTACTCGGCGTGCACCGGGTGGCCCCGCAGCGCGCTCGGCTGGCCAAGACCGGCTTCGCCCGGCGCGACACGCTGGCCCAGCGCCGGCCGTTCTACGACTACCAGGACCGCGCGGCGTTCTGGGACACCGAGTACCCCACCGGCTACTACACCCGGCTCGGACCGGTCGAGGCGCTGGTCGGCGAGGCCAACGACGCGCTGGCGCTGATCGGTCCCGGCGAAGAGCTGGACCTGGTCTATCCGGCGCCGCCGGCCGTCGACGGCGCCCGCCGCGTGGTCGTGCTCGACGTGCGCGGCTTCGCCAAGGACATGGACCTCTACACCGATACCGGCGGCCAGGTCGGTCCGCTGCCGTCCACGCCCGGCGTCGGAGATCCGGCACTGCGCGAGGCGCTGCACGCCGAGACGCTGACGCGGTTCAAGGGCGGATACTGAATGAGCGGGTCCGCAGGCCCGGTGCGGAAGCGGCCGAAAAAGGCGGTCGGCCCCCGGTTGCGCATCCTGCTGGTCGCGCTGCTGGTCGCCTTCGCGCTGCTGGCGATCAATTCCGGCTACCTCGCCTCGGTCACGATTTCCGAGTGGTCGACCGGCGAGACCTTCCAGGGCTACGCCTACCAGGTGATGTTCCTGTTCCACCTCGCCGTCGGCCTGCTGATCATCGTGCCGCTGCTGGTCTTCATGGGGCTGCACGCCGCGCGCGCCTGGAAGCGGCCGAACCGCCGTGCCGTCTACGCCGGGCTGGGACTGATGGCCATCGTGCTGGTGCTGCTGATCTCCGGCCTGATGCTGGTTCGCTTCGACTTCTTCGCGATCAACGATCCGCGGGTCCGCAACGTGGCGTACTGGGCCCACGTGATCACCCCGCTGCTGGCCGTCTGGGCCTTCGTGCTGCACCGGCTGGCCGGGCCGCGCATTCGCTGGGGCATGGGCCTGAAGGTGGCCGGGGTCGGTGCGCTGTTCGTCGCCGCGATCGTCGTGCTCGAAACCCAGGACCCCCGGCAGTGGAACCTGCCCGGGGCCGAGGGGGACGTCGACTTCTCCCCGGCTCTTACCCGCTCGGCAACCGGCCGGCACATTCCTGCCGACACGCTGATGATGGACGGCTACTGCCAGCAGTGCCACACCGACGCCCACGCCCAGTGGAGCCAGAGCGTGCATCGCTTCTCGTCGTTCAACAACCCGGTCTATCTGTTCGCGGTGCGCAACACCCGCCAGCGGTCGATGGAGATCGACGGCACGATGGACGCCTCGCGCTTCTGCGCCGGCTGCCACGATCTCGTCCCGCTGCTGTCCGGCGCCTTCGACGACCCGGACTACGACGACGTCAACGACCCGACCGCCCAGGCCGGCATCACCTGCACCGGTTGCCACGCGATCACTCACGTCAACAGTCCGAAGGGCAACGGCGATTTCACGATCGAGGAGCCGATCCACTACCCGTTCGCGCAGTCCGGCAACCCGTTCCTGCAGTGGGTCAACGGCCAGCTGATCAAGGCCAACCCGGGCTTCCACCAGCGCACCTTCCTCAAGCCCTTCCACGAGTCGCCGGAGTTCTGCGGCAGCTGCCACAAGGTCAGCATTCCCGAGCAGCTCAACCAGTACAAGTGGCTGAGAGGCCAGAACCACTACGATTCGTTCCTGTTGAGCGGAGTCTCCGGGCACGGCGTGACCAGCTTCTACTATCCCGAACAGGCCGAGCCGGGCTGCAACGGCTGCCACATGCCGCTGGTCGAATCCGACGACTTCGCCGCCGATCGGAACGACGACAGCGGCCGGCTGACCGTCCATGATCACCAGTTCCCCAGCGCCAACACCGCGATTCCGTACCTGCTGGGCCTGGACGAGGCAACGATCGAAGCGCACCGCGAGTTCCTCGACGGATCGGTGCGGATCGACCTGGTCGCTCTGCGTGCCGACGGCGAGATCGACGGCGAACTGATCGGGCCGATCCGACCCGAAGTGCCGGCACTGGCGCCGGGCCGGGCCTACCTGCTGCAGGCCGTCCTGCGGACGATGACGCTGGGCCACCTGTTCACCCAGGGCACGACCGATTCCAACGAGGTCTGGGTCGAAGTCGAGGTGCTGCACGAGGGCCGCCGGATCGGCCACAGCGGCGGGCTGGACCCGGAGCGGCACGCGGTCGACCCGTGGACCCACTTCGTCAACGTCTACATGCTCGATCGCTTCGGCAACCGGATCGAGCGGCGCAACGCCGAGGACATCTTCACGCCGCTGTACAACCACCAGATTCCGCCCGGTGCGGCCGACGTCGTCCACTACCGGCTGGAGGTGCCCGAGGGGTTGACCGGCGAGCTGGAGGTGCGCATCCGGCTGAACTACCGCAAGTTCGACGCGACGATCATGGCCCACGTCTACGGCGACGGCTATGTCAACGATCTGCCGATCAGCCTCATCGACGAGGATCGGGTGGTCTTCCCGATCGGGACCGGTCCCGAGGCCGGCCGGAACGTCGCGCCGCCCGACATTCCCGAGTGGCAGCGCTGGAACGACTACGGAATCGCGCTGCTGCGCAAGCCCGAGCGTCGTCAGCTGCGCCAGGCCGAGGAGATCTTTGCCCGCCTCGAAGCGCTCGGCAACGCCAACGGGCCGATGAATCTCGCCCGGGTCTACCTGTCCGAGGGACGGCTCGACGAGGCCGCCGACGCGCTGGCTCGCGCCGGCGCGCACGAAAACCCGCCGCCGCCGTGGTCGCTGGCCTGGTTCTCCGGCCGGCTGCTGTTCGAGCGAGGACAGTTCGATGAAGCCATCGAGCAGTTCACCGCGCTGGCCGAGACCCGGTTCAACGACGCGCGCCGCCGCGGCTTCGACTTCTCGCGCGACTACCGGCTGCTGAACCAGCTGGGGCTGACCTGGCTCGAAGTGGCCGGGCAGCAGGGCGACGAGGCCGATCGGCAGCTGGCGCTGGCCGAGGCGGCACGATGGTTCGTGGCGGCCCTGATCCAGGACCCGGAGAACGCCGAGGCCCACTACAACCAGGCCCGCGTCCAGCGCGGCCTGGGCGATGACGACGCGGCGGATCGGCACGCCGCGGCCTACGAGAAATATCGCATCGACGACAACGCGCGCGACCGCGCCGTCGCCGCGGCGCGGCGCGCCGACCCGGCGGCCGATCACCTGGCCGATCCGGTCGTGATCCTCGACCTCCAGCGCGCAGGCCGCTCGATGTATCCGCTGACGGCGCGGGATGTCGAACGGCAGCGCGCGCCGCGGGCCGAACCGACGCTGGTTCAGGACGCCCCGCTGGCCGACGGCAGGGGCTCGGGACCGTGACCGGCGATCGCCAGGGCTCCGGCATCGACGATGCCGCGGTTCAGGATGACCGGATCATCGGCGTCGCCTTCCGGCGTTCGCTGATCGCGCTGGCGGCGATCGTCGCCGTTGCGCTGACCGCGTGGGCCGTGCTGACGCTGCGCGCCGGCCGCGAGGACGCTCCGATCGAGGAATCGGCGCCGGACCTGGCCCGGCTTCTCGAACGCGGCGCGACCCCGGAAGCGCCGCCGGCGCCGTATCGCGACATCGCGGCCGAGGCCGGTATCGATTTCGTCCACGTCAACGGCGCGACCGGCGACCGACTGCTGCCCGAGACCATGGGCGGCGGCGTGGCGGTCATCGACCATGACCTGGATGGAGATCCCGACCTGCTGTTCGTCAATTCCGGCCAATGGCCCGACGCCGACGGCGATCCGGTCGACACGCTCCGCCTGTTCCGCAACGACGGCGGCCGCTTCGTCGAGGTCACCGCCGAGACCGGTCTGGCCGGCGCGCTGGGCTACGGCATGGGCGCGGCGGTCGGCGATGTCGACGGCGACGGCCGCGACGACCTGTTCCTGACTGCGGTCGGGCCCAACCGGCTGTTCCTGAATCGTCCCGACGGTTTCGTCGAGGCCACCGACGCTGCCGGCGTGGCCGGGAGCGAGACCGCCTGGAGCACCAGCGCCGGCTTCTTCGACGCCGACGCCGACGGCGACCTGGACCTGCTGGTGCTGAACTACATCGAATGGTCGCGGGCGATCGACTTCGAGGTCGACTACCGTCTGACCGGCATCGGTCGCGCCTACGGCCCGCCGACCAACTTCGCCGGCACCCAACCGTATTTCTACCGCAATCGCGGCGATGGCACCTTCGACGAGCAGGCCGAAGTCGCCGGGCTGCACGTGACCAACACCGCGACCGGCACCGCCGTCGGCAAGGGGCTGGCTCTGATGCCGATCGACCTCGACGGCGACGGTGACCTGGACGTGGTCGTGGCCAACGACACGGTGCGCAACTTCGCCTACATCAATCGCGGCGACGGGACCTTCGAGGAGGCTGGTACGCTGCTCGGTCTGGGCTTCGACCGCAACGGGATGGCAACCGGCGCGATGGGCATCGATGCGGTCCGGCTGGACGACGCGCTGGCGATCGGGATCGGCAACTTCGCCAATGAAATGAGCTCGATGTATGTAACCCGCGACGGCGTGACCTTCGCCGACGAGGCGATCGGGCGCGGCATCGGCGCACCGTCGCGCGCGGCGCTGACCTTCGGGCTGTTCTTCTTCGATTACGACCGCGACGGCCGGCTGGACTTCATGCAGGCGAATGGTCATGTCGAAAACGAGATTCACCGCGTCCAGGCTTCGCAGCGCTACGCCCAGTCGGCCCAGCTGTTCTGGAACTGCGGGCCGGGCTGCGCGCAGTCGTTCGTGCCGGTGCCCGGCGCGGCAATCGGCGACCTCGGCCGCCCCATCGTCGGCCGCGGCGCGGCCTATGCCGACTTCGACGGCGACGGCCGGCTGGAGCTGGTGCTGACCCAGGTCGGCGGCCCGCCGCTGCTGCTCGACGGTGATCCCGCGCCCGCGGCCGGCTGGCTGCGCGTGTCGCTCGACGGTCCGTCCGGCAATCCACGCGGCATCGGCGCCGAGATCACGGTCACGATCGATGGCCGCGACCAGCAGCGGATCGTCATGCCCACCCGCAGCTACCTGTCGCAGGTCGAGCCGGTCGCCAGCTTCGGGCTGGGCGACGCAGAGCGCGTCGATCGCATCCGGGTTCGCTGGCCGGACGGCCGGACCAGCGAGCGGCTCGACGTTGCCGCCGATCAGGCGCTGATGCTGCGTCATCCCGGGACCGCGTCGGCGACCCCCTGAACGCCAGCTCGGGCCCGGCTGCGGGATCGATTTCGCGCCGGGCCGTGAACCGATTCGGCGTTCCGCGCGTCGTCTGATCGTAACCGGACCCGAGGCCGCCATGCGCGACGCCGAACACGACCTGCTCGTTCTCGATGCCCAGCGCGGCCGCCGCGCGGCGCTGGACGCGCTGGTGCGCCACCACCACGCCGACCTGGTGCGCTATGCACACAGTCTCTGCCACGAGCCGGCGATGGCGCGCGACGCGGTGCAGGACGCCTGGCTGACCGTCAGCGGCCGGTTGCGGCGGCTCGACGATCCGCGGGCGTTCCGCAGCTGGCTGTACCACGCGGTGCGCTGGCGCACGCTCGATGCGCTGCGCGGCCGCCAGCGCCGTGCCGAAACGCCGCTGGACGGCGTGGCGGCCGATGTCCTGGCCGGTCCGGACGACAGCGAGGGGCGCGAACAGCGCCTGAGCATCGAGACGGCGATGGATGCGCTGCCCGGGCTCGAGCGCGAGACCCTCGACCTGTTCTATCGCCGGGGCCTGGGCGTGCGCGAAATCGCTCACGTGCAGGACGTCCCGGCCGGCACCGTCAAGTCGCGGCTGTACCGCGCCCGACGGCAACTGCAGCAGACCCTGGAAGGAGAATGACGATGAATGTCGACGACAAGATCCGCGAAGAGCTGGAGCGGCGCGACGAAGCGCTGGGCGATCTCGGCACCGCTGAACACGGAGTGTTCGGCGCCCTGTACCGGGTGTTCACCGGCAGCTGGCGCCGCTGGGCCGCGTTCGCGATGCTGATCACCGTGGCGCTGTTCGGGGTGACGGTCTGGAGCGGCTACGAATTCTTCACCGCCGAAGGCCTCGATGACCGGGTGTTCTGGGGCGTGATCGTGCTGGCTGCCTCCAGCGGGGTCAGCGCACTGAAGCTGTGGTTCTTCCTCGAGATGAACCTCGAGCGTGACCGCAACTGGACGGCACGCGAGTTCAAGCGGCTGGAGCTGGCGCTGACTCGTGATCCGGGCGCGACACGCGACTGACCCACGCGTCCCGCGCTGTCAGAGCGCCGCGCGCAGCGCCTCGCAGACCCGGTCCTGGTCGTCCTCGGCCAGGTCCGGATACAGCGGCAGGGCCAGGCCGCGGTCGCCGATGGACTCGGTGACCGGCAGGGCATAGCGCGGCGCGGTGCGGTCGTACGGCGCCAGTCGGTGGGCCGGCTCGAAGTAGATGCCGGTCTCGATGCCGCGCTCGGCCAGGCCCGCCCGGACCCGGTCGCGAGCGGCCCGGTCCGGGACCCGGACCGGAAACGTGAACCAGCTGATCGTGGTTCGGGGAGCCGCCGGCGACGGGAGTTCCAGTCCGGGCTGCCCCGCCAGCCGCTCGAGGTAGCGTTCGGCTGCCCGCGCCCGATCGTTCAACGACTCCGGCAGCCGTCGGACCTGCGCCTGGCCGACCGCGGCCTGAAGCTCGGAGAGCCGGGCGCTCAGCCCCGGTCGGGTCGGGTGCCGCGTGCCGCTGGCCGGGTCCAGGCCCTGATTGCGCAATTGCCGGCAGCGCGTGTCCAGTCCGGCGTCGTTCAGCGTGATCACGCCGCCTTCGCCGGTCGCGATCGGTTTGTTCGGGTAGAAGCCGAAGGTGCCTGCATCACCCAGCCCACCGACCGGTCTGCCGCGCCAGGTCGCGCCGATCGCTTCACAGGCGTCTTCGACGATGGCGAGACCGGCCGGTTCGGCGATGGCCCGGATCGCGTCCATCGGCGCCGGGCGGCCGAACAGGTGCACGACCAGGACAGCGCGGGTGCGCTCGGTGACGGCCTCGGCCATTCGGTCGGGGTCGATGTTCAGCGTGTCGGGCGCGACGTCGACCAGGACCGGCTCGGCGCCGGTCCGTGCGATTGCATTGAGCGTGCCGATGAAGGTGTAGCTGACGGTGATGACTTCGTCGCCGGGGCCGACGTCCAGAGCTTCCAGCGCGATCTGCAGCGCGCTGGTGCCGGAGTTCACGCCGACCGCGCTGCGCGTGCCGGCCAGTCCCGCGAGGTCGGCTTCGAAACCGAGCAGCGCTTCGCCTCGGCTGAGTACGCCGGACCGGACGGTTCGGTGCAGCGCCTGGAGTTCTTCGTCGCCCAGCCGAGGTCGAGCCAGCGGAATGCGCGAGGTGCTCACTGGACGAACGCCGGTGGGTCGGTGTCGGCCAGCGGCAGCGCGCGCTTGATCCGCAGCGTCTCGTCGATCGGCGTCTCGGCCAGCACGCGGGCGATGGTCTCGCCGGCAGTGCCGTCGCCGTACGGGTTGGTCATGCCGGCCAGGCCGGCCCGGAAGGCCGGGTCCAGCGCGCGCTCGATCGCCGCCCGGATGGCGCCGGGCTCGCCGGCGCAGTCAATGATATTGGCGGCCCGCTCACGCTGCTCCTGGCGCATGCCGATGTTGACGCAGGGCAGTTCCAGCGACGGGCTTTCCATGATGCCGCTGGAGGAATTGCCGACCAGCGCCGCGGCGTTCCGGAGCAGCGCCCAGTAGTCGAGATGGGCCAGGTTCGTGACCAGGCGGCGGTCCGGGCCGTCGCCGCAGAATGCGCGGGTGGCCGCGACGATTCGCGCGTAGCCGGTGTCGGCATTCGGGTAGCAGAACACGATCGGTCGGTCGACGTTTTCCAGCGCGGTCAACAGCGCGCGGGCATCGGCCGTTTCGTCGGCGGCCAGCGTGACCGGATGCATGGCGACTACCAGCGGCGCCGGGTCGAGCGGCAGTACCAGCCGGCGTTCGAGATCGGCGCGCTCGGGCAGCGTGCTGCGGACCAGGTGATCCAGCGACGGCGCGCCGCTGACCTGCACCCGCCAGTCGGCCTCGCCCATCGCCAGCACGCGTCTGCGCGCGGTTGCCGTCGGCACGAAGTGCAGGTGGGCCATCTTGGTCAGCGCGTTGCGTACCGCGTCGTCGATCGCGCCCTCGCTGACATCGCCGCCCTCGATGTGCGCGATGGGAATTCGCAGCGCCAGCGCGACCGCGGCCGGCGCCAGCATTTCGTAGCGGTCGGCGATCAGCAGCAGCAGGTCGGGACGCAGCGTGCCGAACAGGTCGGCCAGCGACAGCGCGCCGACGCCGATGGTCTTGGCCATTCCGACGTCGCTGTCGGAATCGAGCAGGGACTCCGGCGCGGCCTCCAGGTCGAAGCCGTCGGCGGCGAAGGCGTCCACGGTGTGACCGAAGCCGGGCGACAGGTGCGCGCCGGTCGCGACGATGCGCAGATCGACCTCCGGGCGCTCGTTCAGCGCGCGCAGCACCCAGAAGAGGTGGCCGTAGTCGGCCCGCGAGGTGCTGACGACGGCGATCCTGCGAGTGGCGGTCTGGGCAATGGAAGACGACAACGGCAATGCGGGTTCCGGGCCCGTGGGGCGTGTGATCGAGTCGACGATTGTCCGGTATCCTGTCGATCGTCTGGTGAACATCGAACCCGCCCCGTGAAACTTCTTCGACTCCCGGCCGCCGTGCTGGCTCCGCTGCTGCTGTCCCCGGTCTCCGTTCACTCGGAGGACGACGACTGGTTCGTCGACGTCACCGAATCGGCCGGCGTGGAGTTCGAGTACGTCAATGGCGCGGAGGGCAGGTTCTGGTTTCCAGAAATCATGGGCGGCGGCGCTGCGCTGCTGGACTTCGACGGCGACGGCCGGATGGACCTCTACCTGGTCCAGGGCGGGGTCTTCGATCCGGAGACCGGCCCGCAGGACCGCGAACGAGGCGATGTGCTGTACCGCAACGTGACCGAACCGGGTGGACCGATCCGGCTGGTCGACGTGACCGAGGCCAGCGGCATCGACGCGCGCGGTTACGCCCAGGGCGTGGCGGCCGCCGACTATGACGGCGACGGCGACCCGGACCTGTATCTGCTCAACGTCGGCGACAACCAGCTGTGGCGCAACGACGGCGGCGGTCGCTTCACGGACGTCACTGCCGAGGCCGGCGTCAACGACCCCCGCTGGAGCGTCAGCGCGAGCTTCGCCGACGTCACCGGCGACGGCTGGCTCGATCTGATCGTCGTCAACTACGTCGACTGGAGCTTCGAGTCGCATCGCGACTGCCGGGCAGCCGGCAGCAGCCGGCTGGACTATTGCTCGCCGTCGGCCTACCCGCCGGCCGCGGACTCGCTGTTCGTCAACAACGGCGACGGGACGTTCCGGGACGTCTCCGGCCCGGTCGGGCTGCTTCGCGACCCGCAGCCCGGGCTCGGCGTGGTCGCGGCGGATTTCAACGACGACGGCCGCACGGACCTGTACGTTGCCAACGACGGCGAGCCCAACCACTACTGGCTGAACCAGGGCAGCGAGGACGGCGTGCCGACGTTCATCGAGGACGCATTCCTGGCGGGCAACGCGGTCAACGGCGGCGGCTCGGCCGAGGCCAGCATGGGTGTGGATGCCGGCGACTTCGACAACGACGGCGCCGTCGACCTGTTCATGACCCACTTGATCCGCGAAACCAATACCCTGTATCGAAATGACGGCACGGGCTGGTTCACCGACGTCACGTCCCAGCGCGGACTCGGCGCCCCGAGTCTGCCGCGGACCGGCTTCGGCACCGCATTCGCCGATCTCGACCGCGACGGCGGGCTGGACCTGTACGTGGTCAACGGCGCGGTGGTGCTGGAAAGCGACCTGGCCGAGGCCGGCGATCCGTGGCCGTACCACCAGACCGACCAGCTGTTCGTGCTCCGCGACGGCGGCTACGTCGATCTCACGGCCAGTGCCGGCGCGGTGTTCGAAGGCTCGTACACCGGTCGGGGTGCGGCCTTCGGCGACCTGGACAACGATGGCCGGATCGATGTCGTGGTTGCGAACAATCTCGGCCCGCCGCAGCTGCTACGTAACGTCACGCCTGCCGTCCACCGCTGGATCGGCGTCGATCTGCGCGGGCCTGACGGGCAGGGCGATCATCTGCCGGCGCGCGTGCAGGTCGTCGGCGCCGACGGTGTCCTGCGCGCGCGCACCGACGGGTCCTACGCGTCGGCCAACGATCCACGTGCGGTGATCGGGCTGGGCGAGGCCCGGGCTCCCGTCACCCTCCGGGTCCGCTGGCCGGATGGCCGGTGGGAACGGTTTGCCGACCTGGAGGTCGATCTCTATCATGTGCTGACCCGGGGCCAGGGTGTCCCGGAACCACCCGCCGAAGAGTGATTCCATGATTCGAATGCTGTTTGTTGCCGCCGTTGTGCTGGGCGGGATGTCCGTATTCGCGCAGTCCGATGATTCACTGCCCGAAGTCCCGGCACCCGACCTGAGCGAAGCCGCCGCGCCGGTTCGCGATGCGCTGACCGAGGCGCGCTCGGCGATGATCGAACTGCGCGCCGGGACCGACGAACCGGTCACGCTGGCCAACGCCTGGCTGGCCCTGGGCGATGCCTATTTCGCCCACGATTTCCGCAGTCAGGCCGACGCGGCCTGGCAGCAGACGTTGGCGCTGCAGCCCGGCCGATCCGATCTGCAGTATCGGCTCGGCGTGCTGGCGCTGCTCGACGGTGATTCGGCCACCGCGGTCCGGCGCTTCGATGCGGCGCTGGGCATGGCGCATCCCGATGTGCTGGTGCCCGGCAGGATCCGGCGCGGTCGGGCTCATCTCGAGCAGGGCGATCTCGCCGCTGCCCGGGCCGATTTCGAGACCGCGCTCCGGTTACGGCCGGAGTCGCCGGCCGCGTTGGGCGGCCTGGGGCGCGTGGCGCTGGAGGAAGGCAACGCCGAGCAGGCAGTCAATCTGCTGGGCCAGGCGCTGGCCTTCGATCCGGCCGGCACCCGGTTGTACTTCTCGCTCGGCCGGGCCCTGCGCGAGCTGGGCCGGGTCGACGAGGCCCGGGACGCGCTGGCGCGGGCCGGCGAAGGCGAGCCGCAGATCGACGACCCGATCATGATGCAGATCCAGCAGCTGTCGCGCAGCCCGCAGTTCTATCTCGAGGCCGGACTGGCGCAGGCCGATCGGGGCGATTTCGATGCCGCCGTGCAGATGCTCAGCCGCGCCAGCCTGCTGGCCCCGGACAACGTCACGGTGGTCGCGGCCTACGGCAGGGTGCTGGCCCGCGACGGGCAGTACGAGCTGGCTCGTTCGGCGCTGCGCAGGCTGCGTGAGCTCGACGGCCTTTCGGCCGAGGACTGGGTGCTGCTCGGCCAGGTCGAGGCGCGGACCGGCTCCCCGGAGCAGGCGCTCGGCGCCTACGCCGGCGCCCTGTCGCTGGAGCCCGGCCTGCCGGCCGCGCGCGAGGGCCGGGCCCGGGTCTGGTTGCACCAGGGCGACACGACCGGTGCCGCGGCGACCCTCGCTGAGCTCGCGGAGTCCGCGGCCGAGGCCGATGAGCGGGCGAGGCTGCGCTACTGGCAGGCCATGGCGCACCTGGCCGGCGGCGATTGCTCGGCCGCCGAGCCGGTCATGCAGCAGGCCTTCGACGCCGCGTCGCCGCGCGATGCCGCCCTGCTGGGCGCGATGGCCCGGATGCGGGCGACTTGCCTTGACGTCGAACGCGCCGCGCTGGATCAGGCACTGTCGTGGAGCGAGCAGATCTACGACGCCCGCCCGGGACTCGAGTCGGCGGTGACGCTGGCCATGGTCTACGCCGCGGTCGGCCGATTCCAGGATGCCGTGGATGTTCAGGCCGCAGCGATCTTCGAGGCCCTGAAGTCGGGCGAACTCGAGCGGCGATCCGATCTTCAGCCCAACATGCGACGCTACGAGAACGAGCAGCGCGCAACGCGACCGTTTCCGCCCGACGATCCGCGCTTCCGGTTCGATTGACCGTTCGCTCGGCGTTGCTCGCCGAACTCCGGAACGAAAAGCGGCCGGGCAGGGCCCGGCCGTGGTTCATTCCTGCAGCGGTATTGCCGGATCAGCCGGTCGAGCGCGCGTCGCGCCGCCGGAAGCCCAGCCAGCCGACCAGCCCCATCAGCCCGCCGAGCAGCACCAGGCCCCAGCGATTCAGCGTCGGGATGATCAGCGGCTCGCCCGCCGTACCCCGGAGATCGACGGTGTCCGGGCTGCTCGGTGCGTTGCTCAGCACGTCGAAGCTCGCGTTGTAGACGCCGGAGGCCAGCGGGTCGAAGTCGATCTGGATATCGCAGCTCGTGCCGGCCGCCAGCGAGAACGGCGGCGTCGCGCAGAGCACCGATCCGCGCGCGCTGAAGCTCAGCGAGAACGGTGCGCCCGGACTGGTGATGCCGCTGATGTCCAGGTCGACCGAGCCGGTGTTGGTCAGCGTGACGAACTCCGATCCCCCGACGCCGAGCGACACCAGGCCGAAGTCGAGATCGTTGGTGCTCAACCCGATCGTCGCACCGCCGGCGCCGGTACCGGTCAGGTCGAAGGCATCCGGCGAAGTGCTGCCGTCGCTGGTCACGTTGAGCGTCTGCGTGAACGGCCCCAGCGCTACCGGCGCGAAGTTGTAGTCCAGCGTGCAGGTCGCGGTCGGGGCCAGTGAGAACGGCACTGCGCCGCAGGTCCCGCCGGCCGCGGCGAACGGTGCATTGGCCGCATCGATCGCGCTGACGGAAACGTCGACCGGTCCGGTATTTTCCAGCGTGACCGAAAGCGGTGCCGAGACGGTATTGATCGGCACGCCGCCGAAATCGGCCGGGTCGGGCGTGATGCCCAGCGCACCCAGGGCGCCTTCGCCGGTCAGCGTGAAGCTGTCCGGTCCGTCGGCGTCGTTGCTCGTCACGTTGATGGCCAGGCTGTCGATACCGACCGCCAGGGGCGTGAAGGTGAAGTCCAGCGTGCAGTTCTCGCCGTCGGCCAGGTTGAACGGCAACGGATCGCAGCTGCCGCCGGTCGCGGCGAAAGCGCCGCCCGCGGCGCTGATCGCCGAGACAGCCAGCAGGCCGCCGGTATTGGTGATCGTCACCGAGCCCGGCGCGCTGGCCACGCCGACCTTGACCAGGCCGAAGTCCAGCGGATCCGGTGAGAAGGCGACGTTCGGCGCCAGGCCCTCGGTCGACCCCATGTCGATCCGTGCGTTGGCCACCCTCGGGAAGCCCGTGCCGCGCTGGTCGAACTCCGGTGGGGTGGTGAACGCCGGGTCGCCGGCGTCGCTGGCCGGGCTGCCGGGGCCGAGCAGGTGCGTCTCGGTGGGTCCGCCATTGTCCTGCAACGGGCCGAGCAACGGATCGGCATCGACGATGTTGTCGGCCCCGATGATCGTGGCCGTTCCGTCGTTACCGATCAGCGTGAAGTCGGCATAGGCCGTTCCGGACAGATCGTAGCCGTTGTCGGCGATCACGCTGTTGCGGAATCCGGCGCGGGCATTTGCGTTCAGCGTGACCCCGCCGATGCCGATCGGGCCGCCGCGCAGGCCCACGGCCGTGTTGGCCGCGATCGTGGTCAGCTCGGCGTCGACTCGGAGCGCCGGATAACCGCGATTGATGTAGCCGATGGCGTAGACATCGATGGCGCCGCCATTGACGGCGGCGGTGTTGCCGCTGATCGTGCTGTTGGTCAGATCGAACCCGCGTGAACCGGCGGCCGCTACGCCGATTCCGCCGCCGAACCCGGCATCGTTGCCGCTGAGCGTGGTGCCGATAATGCGGACTTCGCTGAGCGGGGCCGCGGAACCGCCGCGATCACCCCGATCGCGCTCCGGGCTGCCTTCCCGGCCGCCGACCCTGCGCAGCCGTTCGCCCGGCGTGCCGTTGCGGATCGGTCCGGTGAACAGCGCGTCGCGCGTGAACCCGGCCATGCCGCCACCGCCGCTCGCCGCGGAATTGCCGCTGATGGTGGAATCGATGATGTCCAGCGAGCCGTAGGGCGCACCGGCAATGTATTCTTCGTTGAAAAGCGCCACGCCGCCGCCGAAGCCCGATGGACCGTAGCCGTAGCCGACCGGTCCCGGTCCGCTGCTTTCGGCGCTGTTGCCGCTGATGGTGCTGGTCTCGATCCGGATCGGCGAACCGTAGGATTCGAAGATCACGGCGACGCCGCCGCCGATGCTGGCGCTGTTGCCGGAAATCGTGGTGTCGGTAATGGTCATTCCGCCGATACCGTAGTCGTTCGCGAACAGCACGCCGCCGCCGGCATTGAAGCCGCCGCCTCCGCGCTGCTGCGGGCCGCTGTAGGGCGACTGGACGGTGTTGTCGAGGACCTGGCTGTCGGCGATAACGATGTCGGAGATGTCTTCTTCGCCGTACAGGAACAGCCCGCCGCCCGCGCGGGTGGCCGTGTTTCCCTGGATCGTGGTGCTGCTGACCGTCAGCGTCCCGCGCTCGAGGTAGGCGCCGTTACTGTAGGTGCTCAGCGCGTCGGCGTACAGCGACAGGCCGCCGCCCTGGCTGGCCGAGTTCGAGGTGATCGTCGAATCGCTGACGGTGAACGTGCCGCCGTAATCGACGACTTCGATGTGGACGCCGCCGCCGGAACCGGCCCCGCCGCCGCCCCGGTAGAAGCCGCCGGTACCGGCAGCGTTGCCGGTGATCGTCGACTGCTCGATCTGCAGCAGGTCAGAGCCGTCGTTGCTCCGGAACCAGATGCCGCCGCCGTCGTACTTGGCGCTGTTGTCCTCGATCGTGGTGCCGGTGATGACGAGTTCGCCCTGGTCCTGGGCCACGCCGCCGCCGAACCCACCGGAGAATCCGCCGCGAAAGCCGCCGTACCCGTATTCGGCGCGGTTGCCCCGGATGACCGAGTCGGTGATCGTCAGCCGGCTGGTCGCGAAGCTCTCGATCGCGCCGCCGTTGGCCCCGTAGGCGTATCCGCCCGTCAGCGTCAGACCGGAGATCGAGACCGTGTCGGCCTGGTTTGTAATCACGAAGATCTGGGAGCCGTCATTTGCATCGATCGTCAGGTACTCGGCTCCGATCCCTTCGATGCTCACGTCGTCGGTGATCGTCAGTTCGCCGGATGTCAGGCTGATCGTCGATCCGTACAGGCCGGAATCGAACTGGATGATGTCGGGTCCCGGAGTGGCGTTGGCGTCGATGACGGCCTGGCGCAGCGTGCCGGGGCCGGCGTCGCTGGTGTCGGTCACGGCGAACGTGTCCAGCAGGCCCCGGAATTCGGCCCGGGCGGCTTCGCCGAACAGCGGTGCGCGGCTGGCCAGCGCGGTCGAGCGTTCCAGCGTCCAATCGCCGCCGTCGGCAGCCGAGCCGGTCGGGTCGTCGGAGGCCGAGATGCGGGCGCGGGTATGACGCGCCAGCGCATCGATGAAGGCCAGTCCGCGCTGGTCGGCGGCGACGTCGCAGCCGTACAGCACGATCTCCGGATGGTCGACGCCATCGAACCAGCGGGCCAGACGATCGGCCGAAGCGTCCAGCGTTCCTGCATCGACCGCGCCGCCAGCGAACTGGAGCCGGCCGGGCGCCCCGTGTGAGACCACGTGCAGTTCGCGCGTGCCCGGATGCGCTTCGAGCAGCATCTCGAGGCCGCGCAGCGGCTCGACGTCGGCTGGCAGCCTGGCCACCCGGACACCGCTCGGCAGGTCCGTCAGAAGCGCCTCTGCGTGGTCCACGCCCGGGTCGAGAACAAGAAGCGCGCTGCTGCGCACGGCCGCGTGGCTACCGACCGTCGCGGCCGTCGGTCCGGCATCGAGGGCCAGTGCCGGCAGGGCAGTTGCGCCTGCGCCGGTGGCGAGGGTGATCGAGGCCAGTGCGGCCGGCCGGCGCATGCTGCGCAGCGCGTCGCGCACGGCGCGGTGAAGCCGCGTGGTACGGATCGAATCAGAGTACATTCAGAAAAAGCTCCCTATCTACATACGCGGCCGTCGACGGCCAAAGCAGTGGCGAAAACTTGATCTTCGTCACATTCCCCGCGGTGGATAATAGGCCGATTACATCGACAAATCAATTTCAACGCCATGAAGCTTCCCGCCGAGTTCCTGCAGCTACCGCTCCAGTTCGACGCTGAACGTCTGCAGGCCGAGATCGACGCCGTGCCGGCCGAGACCTGGCGTCCGCATCCGCAAGGATTCCGGGACAATGACGCGCTGCTGCTGGTGACCACGGGCGGCGGCCAGAACGACGACCTCTCGGGAGCCATGGCGCCGACGCCCGCGCTCGACGCATGCCCGTACCTGCGCCAGGTCATGGCCGCCTTCTCGACGGTCATCGGTCGTTCGCGGCTGATGCGGATCGGCGGATCGGCCGAGGCCAGCCCGCACTTCGACAAGAACTACTACTGGCATCAGCGGATGCGCATCCACGTGCCGATCCGTACGTCGTCGGACGTGCGCTTTCACTGCGGCGAGCGCGCGGTGCACATGCAGCCGGGCGAGTGCTGGGTGTTCGATACCTGGAAAGTCCACAAGGTGACCAATCCGTCGGCCACGCCGCGCGTCCATCTGGTCTGCGACACGGTCGGGTCGGGGCCGTTCTGGGACCTGCTGGCGGCATCCAGGAACCCGTTTGCCGACAGCGCCGGTCCGTTTCGCCCACGCGCGGTCGGCTACGCGCCCGAGGCCCGGCCGCGGCTGCACTTCGAGACCACGAACCGGCCGGCCGCGATGACCCCCAGGGAGCAGGAGAGCCTGCTGGCCAACTTGTTCGATGACCTGGTGGCCAGCGGTGCGCCCGCCGAGACCACGCGGCAGCTGGAGGCGCGCATGGAGCGCTTCCGCTTCCAGTGGCGCGGGCTGTGGGCGCGCTACGGGGAATCGCCGCAGGGCCGATCTGCCTACGCCCGCGCGCTCGATACGCTCGGTCGTGACCTCGAGGCGTTCGCAGGGCAACTCGAACTGCCGAACGGCGCCGATGTGGCCGAGATGATCCGCGAGGTCATCATCGGCAGCGGCCTGATCGAGTCGCCGCTGGCCTCGTCGCCTGCGCCGAGGCCGAAGCCCGCTGCCGCGAAGAGCGTTCGGCCGGGCCGCGCCGTCATCATCGCCGCGGCGCCGCGGTCGGGCAGCACGCTGCTGTTCGAATGCCTGGCGCGCTGTCCCGAGACGGTGTCGATCGGAGGTGAGAGCCACGCTGTGATCGAGGGGGTCGAATCGCTGGGCCCGTCGGCCCGCGGCTTCGCATCCAATGCGCTCGGCGCCGAAGACGCCGGGCCGGAGAACGTGGCGGTGTTGCGCAAGCGCTTTTCCGACGCGGTGGCTCGCCACGAGGGACTCGAACGGCTGCAGGGCATGGAGGCCCCCCGCTTGCTGGAGAAGACCCCGAAGAACGCCCTGCGACTGCCGTTCCTGAAGCAGGTCTTTCCGGGGATGCAACTGGTCTACCTGGTGCGGCGCCCGCGCGAGAACATCAGCAGCATCATCGACGCCTGGGGCTCCGGCCGCTTCGTGACCTATCCCGGCTTGCCGGGCTGGCCGGGCCCGCCCTGGTCGCTGCTGCTGATCCCGGGCTGGCGGGACCTGCCGGCCGACGACGTCGCATTGATTGCCGCCCGCCAGTGGCAGGCCGCTCACGAAGCGATCCTCGACGCGCTCGACAACGGCGTGGTCGCCGGCGCGGTGCCGGTGGTCTATGAGTCGCTGATCGACTCGCCGGAGCGCACGCTCGGCGCGCTCTGTGAACGGCTGGACCTGTCGCCGCCGCGGTTCGACGGCGATCTGCCGCTGTCCCGGCATACGCTCGACCGACCGGACCCGGAGAAGTGGAAACGCAACGCGAAGGCGCTGGAACGCGTGCTGCCGCTGGTCGAGCCGACCTGGACCCGGATCCAGAACTGGCTGGCGCGCCGCTGACGCGATGCGGGCTCAGTCCGCTCCGAGCATCCGTCCGCCGATCCAGATGGCCGAGAGCGCCACGAGAAAGGCCAGACCGGTCCAGGCCAGCGCGCGCAGCGCGGGCCCGGGGCGCGCCGCGGCGGGCGTCCATGGGCCGGTCAGCAGGCGCAGATTCAGCCAGGCGATGATCGGCGCGGCCAGGAACGACACCGTGGTGATGAAGTCGATCAGCTGAGTGAACGACCCGCCGAAGCGATCGATGACGACCAGCGCGCCGATCGCGATGATGGCCAGGGAGGCGAGGTATCGGGCTCGATGGCCCGGATCTTCGGCGGCGCGCCGTTCGTCGGCGTCGGCGGCATCTTCGAGGACCGCCCGCAGGACCCGGGGAAACGCATCGACGACCGTCAGCGTGGTCGAGAACATCGTTGCCAGCGCAGCCGTCACGATCAGCGGTCGCCAGCCTTCGCCGAGCGCGGCGCCATAGAGGTCTGCGAACTGGCCGGCAAAGGCCACCGCGCCGCCGGCGAAATCGCTGCCGGTGCCGTACATGGTCAGCGCACCCAGCAGCAGGAACGCGACGGCAAGCAGCGTTGCACCGAGGTAGCCGACATGGAAATCGAAGCTTGCCTCGCGCAGCGTCGGGCGATGCCCGGTCTGACGCGCCCGCTCCAGCGTCCACAGCGAATGCCAGGCTGCGGCATCCAGCGGAATCGGCATCCAGCCGAGCAGGGCCAGGACGAAGGCGAAGGTGGTAGCTGTCCACAGCCGTTCGTGGAGCACGCTCTCGCCGAGACGATCGATGGCCGCCGGTTGACCGACCAGCGAGGTCAGCGCCAGGCCGACGGCCACGACGGTGACCAGCGCGAGTCCGGCCATGATCAGTTTCATGACCCGGTCGAGCGTCCGGTAGTGGCCGAGCGCCAGCAGCAGCCCGCAGGCGCCGAGCACGCCCGTCGAGAGCGCCGTCGCCGAGAGGTCGAGGCCGAGCAGTTCGCCGGTCAGGCCGGCCGTTACCAGCGTGACCGCGGCGGTCACGATGAACATGGTGCTCAGCGTGATCAGCGTGAACAGGCCCAGCGCCCACCGCCCCATGCGCCGATATCCGGCGACCAGGCTCTCGCCGGTCGCGGCGGCGTAGCGCGGACCGAACTCGAGGAACGGGAACTTGAGCAGGCAGCCGAGCAGGACCAGCGCGATCAGCGCCAGGCCGTATTCGGCGCCGGCACGGGTCGACTGCACCAGGTGCGATACACCGACGGCCGCGCCGGCCATCAGCAGGCCGGGGCCGATCGCCGCGCGCAGTCGCGACGCCGGGGGTGTGGTGCTGGAGTCAGTCATCGAATCGTTCGCGGCCGGTGTCGACATAAGGCGCACCTTGCCCAATTGCCGATCCCGGCGCAACGGCCGCGTGGACCTGTGCGCTGGCGCACGCATCCCGGCCCACGTCGTCGGGCGCGATGAGGTAGGCTGATCGACGATAACAAGGGGTGGCCGAAAGAGCGCTTGGCGCGCTTGCAATCCGGCAAAGCCTGTTCATATCATACGAGGGCGATTCCGAGCCGCGTCCCGTTTCCGGCCGGAGCCCTAAAATATAACGACCGACAAGCTCATGCTTCGGGGAGAAAATCTGATGAAGTACCGTCTGATCCCGGCGTTCGCGCTGGCGTTGACCGTCCTTGCTGGCTGCGGTGGCAGTTCGAGCAGTGATCGCGCCGAGCCGACCACGCCGTCCACGAACCCGGACGGCGGGTTGACCACCGACGTCATCACCGCCAACTTCGATCCGTCCAACGCGGTCCTGCCGTTCCCGATCAACCTGCTGCTGCTGGGAACCACCGACCTGACCCTGAACCCTCCGGTCGCGGATCCGACGGACTTCGGTGATCCGGCCGTGGCATTGAGCGCGCTGGATGGATTCAGCACGGTCACGCCGTGGACCTTCAGCTTCTCCGATCCGGTCAACCCCGATACCGTGGTGCCGGGTTCGACGGTCCGCCTGTTCGAGGTCCAGCTGGTCCAGGGCAACATCGCGGTCCAGCAGGTGAATCGCGAGTTGACGCCGGGCGCCGAGTACGTCGCGACCGTCGCCTCCACCGACCCGACCGGCCGCACCATCGCCATCGTCCCGCTGGTGCCGCTCAAGGAGATGACGGCCTACATGGCGGTCGTCACCAACGGAATTCAGGACCCGGCCGGCAACGTCGCCACGCCGTCGCAGACCTACTTCCTGGCCAAGCGCACCGAGCCCCTGGTCACTGCCGGTGGAGTCAGCACCGAGCCGCTGCTGGACAACGCCTCGGCCCAGGCGCTGGAGCCGCTGCGCCAGATCATCAACACGCAGGAAGCCGCGGCGACGGCGGCCACCGGCATCGCGGGCGACGACATCGTGCTGTCCTGGACGGCCACGACCCAGTCGATCACGCCGGTGCTGAGCGTGGTCCGCTCGACGCTTTCGCCGACCTCGGCGCAGGTCGCGCCGACCGGGCTGACCACCGCCGACGTCCTGCCGCCGGGCGCTTCGCCGGGCATCGCCGACGTCCTGATCGGCGTCGTCGAGTTGCCGTACTTCCTCGGCGTGCCTTCGCCGGACAATCCCACTGCGCCGCTGAACCGGTTCTGGGAAGCCGCGCCCGGCAACTACGTGCCGCCGTTCGATGGCTTCGGGCTGGATCCGACCTCCACCAACATTACGGTCGCCAACCCGCTGCCGGTGGAGCGAGATCGCCAGACCGTGCCGATCCTGGTCACCGTGCCGAACCAGTTCTCCGGCCAGGTCAAGCCGGCCGGCGGCTGGCCGGTAGTCATCTTCCAGCACGGCATCACCGGCAACCGGTCGCAGGCGCTGGCCCTGGCCGACACCATGGCCTCGATCGGCTACGCCGTCGTTTCGATGGACCTGCCGCTGCACGGCATCACCCAGACCGATCCGCTGGATCCGTCGCAGCCGCTGGCCGCGCTGTATGTCGACAACACGCCGTTCGGCCCGATCGCCAACGAGCGCACCTTCGATCTCGACCTCCAGGACAACGCCACCGGCGCGCCGGGCCCGGACGGCCGGATCGACAGCTCGGGCAGCTACTTCATCAACCTGCAGAGCCTGCTGACCGCGCGCGACAACAATCGCCAGGCGCAGGTCGACCTGTCGACGCTGGCGCTGAACATTCCAGGCATCGATATCGACGGCGACACCGTCGCCGACTTCGACGGTTCGAACATCAACTTCGTCGGCCTGTCGCTGGGCTCGATTGTCGGAACGGCGTTTCTGGCCGTCGAGCCGACCGTCAACAATGCCGTGATGTCGGTGCCGGGTGGCGGCATCGCGAATCTGCTGAACGGCTCGCAGACCTTCGGGCCTGTCATCCGCGCCGGCCTGCAGGCCGCGGGCGTCGAGCCCGGCACGGCAGACTTCTTCCAGTTCCTGGCGATTGCCCAGGCGGCGGTCGACTCGGCCGATCCGATCAACTGGGCGCAGAACGCCGTCCAGGCCAACTCGATCCTGCTGCACCAGGTGGCCGGCGATGCGGTCGTTCCGAACGCAGTGCCGGGTGCCCCGCTTTCGGGGACCGAACCGCTGATCCGCGTGATGGGGCTGGATCCGATCACCGGCACCACCCAGGACGCGGCCGGTATTCGCGGCGCGACCCGATTCATTTCGGGTAGTCACGGATCCCTGCTCGACCCGACGGCCGATCCGGCTGTGACTGCCGAAATGCAGGGCCAGGCGGCAAGCCTGATCCAGACCGGCGGCACGACGGTGGTCGTGAGCAACCCGTCCGTTATCGAGACCGACTGAGCGAGGGAGATCGATCCATGAACAACATCAACACTACGACAGGGCTGCCGCGCCGTTCGCTGCTGGCCTCTGCCATTGCTCTCGGTCTGGTCGCCGGGCCGGCGGCCGCGATCGACCTCAGTACCGACGAGGTCAGCATCACCCTGGATACGACGGTTTCGTATTCCATGGGCATGCGCGTCGAGGACAGGGACGAGGACCTGATCGCCAAGTCGGTCTTCAATCCGGCCGTCTCGCTGCTTCCCATCGAGCAGCAGATCGCGTCGCCGGGCCGGTTTTCGGCCAACTCCGACGATGGCAACCTGAATTTCGATCAGTACGACCTGATCTTCAATCAGGCCCGCATCACATCCGAGCTGGACATCGCCTACAAGAACTACGGGGCGTTCGTCCGCGGCAACTACTTCTACGACTTCACGCTGGACAACAAGAACCGCCTCAGCGATGACGCGAAGGACTTCGTCGGCCAGCGCGCGCGCCTGCTCGACGCTTATGTCTACGGCGATTTCGTGGTCGCCGACAAGCTGCTGTCGGTTCGCGTCGGTCGCCAGGTGGTCAGCTGGGGCGAGTCGACGTTCCTGCCGGGTGGTATCAACGTCATCAATCCGGTCGACGTCTCTGCCATCCGGACCGCCGGTGCCGAATTGCGCGATGCGTTCATTCCGATCGGCATGGTGTACACCTCGCTGGAGCTGACGCAGAACCTGTCGGTCGAAGGCATCTACATGTACGAGTGGGACCGGGTCGAGCCCGAACCGGCCGGTTCGTACTTCTCGACCAACGACTTCGCAACCGACGGCGGCCAGTACGCAATGCTGGGCTTCGGCCTGCTGCCGGACGATCCGCTGCCGATTCCCGGCTGCGGCGTCGATCCGCTGCCGCAGAGCTGCTTCCCGCCCGGCAACCTGCCGCGTGGTCTGGATGATCGGCCGAGCGATACCGGTCAATACGGCTTGGCTTTCCGGTACTTCGCGCCGTGGCTGAACGACACCGAGTTCGGCCTTTACTACATCCGCTATCACAGCCGCCTGCCGGTGCTGAACGGCCAATCGGTCACCAGTACAGACACCTCCACCGGTCGTGTCAACGTCGTCTATCCGGAAGACATCGACTCGTTCGGCCTGAGCTTCAACACCACGGTGTTCGAGACCTGGGCACTGCAGGGCGAGATCAGCTACCGGCCGAACCTTCCGCTGCAGATCGATGACGTAGAACTGCTGTTTGCCGGCCTGTCGCCGCTCAACGATGTACTTCCGGAGCCGGCTCTGCGGTTCAATAGCCAGCTCGGTCAGTTCGGTCCCGGCGAGTCGATCACCGGCTTCTCGCGACGCGAAGTCTCGCAGGCCCAGTTCACGCTGACCAAGCTGTTCGGCCCGAACAACCCGATCAACGCCGACCAGGTCGCCTTCGTGACCGAGTTCGGTGCGACCCATGTCTGGGACCTTCCCGGCCGGAATGAACTCCGGTTCGAGGGCCCCGGTACGGATACCGGCGGCGGCATCGGAAACCAGCTCAACGGTGGCGACCTGCGCAATCCGGTGACCACGACCGACGGCTTCGCCACGCCGTTCAGCTGGGGCTACCGCCTCGTGATCGCGCCGACTTATAACGCCGTGTTCGACTCGGCCTGGAACATGACGCCTCGTCTGGCATTCAACCACGACGTCAACGGCGTCTCGCCGGGGCCGGGCGGTAACTTCATCGAAGGCCGCAAGTCGCTGTCGCTGGGTCTCGGGTTTTCTTACCTCGCGAACTGGCGGGTCGACTTCGGCTACACCAACTTCTTCGGTGGTGGCACCAACAACCTGCTCGGCGACCGGGATTTCGTCTCGGGCTCGATCAGCTACTCGTTCTGACGCGGAGGAATAACGGATGACGAACATGACCAAGAACCTGATTGCCCTGCTGGCAGCAGCGGGTCTCGCCATCACGCTCACCGCGTGCGGTACGACGCCGGATGACGGGATGGATACGCAACAGGCTGCTGCCGAACAAGCAGCCGCTGACGAAGCGGCTCGTGCCGAAGCCGAACGCATGGCGGCCGAGCAGGCCGCTGCCGATGCCGAGGCGGCGGCCGCTGCTGAAGCAGAGCGCATGGCCGCCGAAGCGGCTGCTGCCGAACAGGCCGCTCGGGCCGAAGCCGAGCGCGTAGCCGCCGAGGAAGTGGCTGCCGCCGAAGCTGCGGCTGAGGCCGAACGGATGGCTGCGGAACAGGCGGCGGAAGAAGCTGCTGCTGCCGAGGCTGCGGCTCGCGCCGAAGCCGAACGCATGGCGACCGAAACGGCCGCTGCCGAAGATGCAGCCCGGGCAGAAGCCGAGCGGATTGCAGCCGAGGAAGCCGCAGCCGCCGAGGCCGCCGCGGAAGCCGAACGGATGGCCGCCGAGCAGGCTGTCGCCGAAGAAGCTGCTGCTGCCGAAGCTGCTGCCGCCGAAGCTGCTGCTGCCGAAGCTGCTGCTGCCGAAGCTGCTGCTGCCGAAGCTGCTGCTGCCGAAGCTGCTGCTGCCGAAGCTG
>CAZJSH010000031.1:0-25014 GCA_964548715.1 uncultured Halomonas sp.
CCCACGCTGATTTCGCAGACGCTGTGGCCGTCCTTGTCGACGGCACGCGGGTTGGGCAGGACGACCACGTCGTGTTCCCGGGCGTAGTCCGCGGTCGCCTCGACCAGTCGCTCGCGATCGATGTCGATGTGCAGGTGGAACATCGCCGCCTGCGGTGGTTCCGGGTTGACCCGGATGCCTGGTAGCGTCGCGAGCAACGGTCCCAGCTTCCCTGCGTAGGTCACGGCCGCATCGATGCTGGAGAGATTGTCATCGAAGCCCTGTTCGGCGGCCAGGATGTACGGATAGAACGAAATCAGGTTGCCGCCGGCGCGGCGGTTCCAGATGCGGGCCTGGTCGATGAACTCGGTTTCACCGGCCAGCACCGCGCCGGCAATGCCGCCGATGTCCTTGTACAGGCTGACGTAGACCGAGTCGGCCAACGCGCTGATCTCTGCAAGACTTTGATCGTATCGGGTCGGGCAGTGCCAGAGCCGCGCCCCGTCGAAGTGCACGGCGATGCCGTGTCGGCGTGCCCAGCCGACCTGGTGGGTCAGATCTTCCCAGTCGGGTAGCTGGCCGCCGATCTCGCGCATCGGCAGTTCCAGCACCATGGCGGCCAGGCCGTCCGGCAAGCATGCGTCCAGGTCCGCGTATGTCAGCACCTTTTCGGGATCGCCGATCCGCTGCGCTTCGAGCTGCCAGAGGTGCTTGTAGCCGTCCTGCTCGTGCAGCAGCAGGTGCGAGGTCGGGTGCAGGCCGACGGTGTTGTTTCCACGCTGGTCGCAGTGGATCTTCAACGCGATGCACTGGGCGAGCACGCCGCTGGGCAGGAACAGCGCGGCCGGTTTGCCCAGCATGTCGGCGACCTTCGCTTCGAACGTCTCGATCAGCTCGCCATTGCCGTAGACGTCCGGCCCGGGCGCGTTCCCGGCGCGTTCGGCGAGTTGGCGCAACTGGTCGGCCATGGTTTGCTGCGGGTGGCGAACGATGCATGCGGTCATGGGCGGGTCCGATCGGTGGGCCGGGGTTCGAGCAGGGAGCCGTTGGCGGTGCCGTTCGCTCATCATGCACGGGGCAGACCGAAGCGTGGTCATTGCCGTCGTTCCGTCGAGACGGCCGGCGGCATTCGTTGATTCCCGACATTCCCGCGGCGCCGGAGGCGAACCCGGGATCTTCCCGATGGGGGGCGCCAGGGTGCGGCAGGCGGTTGCGTCACGAGGTTCCGTGTTCCGGCTGCGCCGGCCCCGGGACGACGAGGAGTGAGAGGCGCCGGCCCCGGGATGACGGATGGTGGAGGGCCCGCGCCCGGGACGACGAAAAACGGGAAAGGCCGCGCCGTTACCAGAAGTCGTCGGCCGGCGGCGGTTCGGGCGGGGCGACGGCCAGCAGCCACCAGGTGAACGCGGCCACGGCGACGATCAGGACCAGCGCCAGCACGGTGCGCGAGTTCGGGATCGACTCGGACTCGGGCACCGCTTCCGCAGGCTTGCGGCCGGTGATCATGGCGCGGGTCAGGCGCTGACGCTTGTACAACCGGTAGAACCCGATGGCCGCCAGGTGCAGGGCGATCACGATACCGACCGGCCAGGCCAGCCGGTGATGAATGGTGCTGGCGAAGTCGGCGGTGTCTTCGCTGACGGCGACGTACCAGGGACCTTCGTAGAGGATGTCGTCGAACACGAACAGGCCGCTCGCGGCCTGGACCCCGACAACGCCCAGGATGACGACGACGGCCAGCGCGCCGAGCGGGTTGTGGCCGACGGTCTCGCGCGAGTCGCGGTGGGGCAGGGTCTTCAGGTATCTGAACAGTCGAGACGGGCCGGGCAGGAAGTGAAAGAACCGGGCGTGGCGCGGGCCGACGAATCCCCAGGCCAGGCGGAAGATCAGCAGGCCGATGGCAGTCTGGCCGAACCAGAAGTGCCACTGCCGCCAGTCGAAGCCGCCCCACTCGCCTGTGATCCAGGCGCCCAGGACGGCCACGGCGAACAGCCAGTGCCAGAGCCGGAGCGGCCAGTCCCAGACCCGCCGCCCCTGTTCGGATTCAGTCACGATGGACGGTCCTGATGCGAGCGCTGCGGATGGATCCGGCCGGGCCCGATCCATCCGCAGGCGCGTCAGTCGTCGACGCGGAAGTCGTCGTGGCAGCTGCCGCAGGTGCTGCCCAGCCGGCCGATGGCTTCCTTGATGGCGCCCTCGTCACCGGTGGCCGACACCTCGACCAGCGCGCTCGCGGCTTCCATGTTCGCCTGGACCTTGGCGGTGAAGTCCGCGGGGTTTTCCCAGATCACGTCCAGCGCTTCGGTCTCGACGTCGTTGCCGCGGGTGTCGGGGCCGAACGCGTCGGACAGCATCTTCGAAAGCGCGAGCAGCCGTTCGGCGTTGGTTGCAACGCGATCGGCGTCGAACTCCATCCGGTCACGCGCCATCGCGCCCAGCGGAGAGATGTTCCAGGCCATCAGGTGCAGCACGGACTGACGCGTTTCCACCGCGCGCTCGGCCTGGTCCTGGGTGAGTTCGGCCGCGGCGGTTCCGGCGGCGGCCAGCAGAGCGCCGGCGGCGAAGAGTTTGATTCGGTTCATCGAAGTCCCTCCATGAGTGGTCGTGCATGTAGTACCACATCTCGTCGTCCGCGTGCGTGACGGTGGCGCCGCGAACGGGCGAGACTCCGGACCCGAGAGGGGACGAACGACGTTCCGGAACGCGCCCCCGGAGATCGTCCTCGATCCATTCTCTGCGCTTTTGCGAAAGGAGTCTGGTTGTTGGTTGTAGGTTCGAGGCGTCGATGCGCTCATCCGCTGGCCCGTCGGTTTCGAACACTCTCCGGGGCCCGGAGGTGGTCTGCGGGAAAGTCGTCTACAATCGAGCGTCGTGGTCCGGCAAAGGGCCGAACGGCATCGACTTCTCCGGGGGCTCGGGAGCAAGGCGGTGTGTCGCTGAGGGAGACGCCGAGATGACGCGTCGATATCGTGCGTTCATCAGCTACAGCTGGGCCGACAAGGCCTGGGCGGGTTGGTTGCACCGGTCGCTCGAGACCTATCGACCGCCGAAGGAACTGGTCGGCCGCGAGACGCCGGTCGGCCCGGTACCCGTTCGTCTGCACCCGATCTTCAAGGACCGCGAAGAAGAAGCGGCCGGCCATGCCATCCGCGCCTCGATCGAGGCCGCGATGGCCGATGCCGAGTTTCTCATCGTGGTCTGTTCCCCGCGCTCGGTGCGCTCGAAGTGGGTCAACCAGGAAATCGCCTGGTTCAAGACGCATCGCTCGAAGTCCCGCATCCTGGCGCTGGTCGTCGACGGCGAGCCGGGCAGCAGCCTGGCCGAAGGCGTCTTGCCGCAGGACTCGGCGACCGAGTGTTTCCCGCCGGCATTGCTCTACCAGGTCGATGAGCAGCTTCAGCCGACCTCGACGCCCGAAGACCTCCCGCTGGCGGCCGATGCGCGCCGCGAGGGCGACGGCAAGCGGCGCGCGAAGCTGAAACTGGCCGCGGCCCTGATCGGGCTGGGCCTGGATACCCTGCTGCGGCGCGACGACCGCCGCCGGGCCGCACGGCTGCGCTGGAGCGCGATCGCGATGGGCACGATCGCCGCGAGCATGACGGCGCTGGCCATCGTCGCGGTCCAGCAGCGCGACCTGGCGCGCGAGATGCAGGCCACGGCCGAGGTGCAGCGCGACCAGGCCGAGGGACTGATCGAGTTCATGATCGACGACCTGCGCCACAAGCTGGAAGACGACGTCCAGCTCGAGGTCCTGGCCGACATCGCCAGCCGGGCCCAGGCCTACTACGTGGTCCAGACCGACGTGCGCATGGACGACGATGCGCTGGGACGCCGGGCCCGGGTGCTCGATCTGCTCGGCGACATCAAGCAGGATTTCGGCGACTCCGAGGCCGCGCTTGCGCTGTTGCGCGAATCGGTGGCCTCGTCGGCGGAGCTGCTGCGCCGCGATCCCGACAACCCCCAGCGCATCGTCGAACAGGCCCACGGCCTGCAGGGGCTGGGCAGCCTGAGTTACCAGCGCGGTGAAATCGCAGAGGCCGAGGCCTTCATGCGGGAGGCGGTGACGCTGACGGCCCGGCTGCGCGCGCTGGCGCCCGACGATCCCGAGTGGCTGGGCGAGCACGGCTCGGCACTGGTCAACCTCGGCGTGATGCGGCTCAATTCGAATGCGCTGGACGAAGCGGTCGACAGCTTCCGGGAAGCGGTCGCCATGAAGCGCGCCGTGCTGGACGACGCCCACAACCTGTTCGCGGCGCGTTACGACCTGACGCTGACGCTGGCCTGGCTGGCGCGCGCGCTGCTGCTGGAAGGCGACGTGGACGCAGCGCAGGCGGCCTGGCAGGACGAGGAAGCGCTCATTGCCGCCATCCTGAACGACGATGAGGTCAACTACCCGACGATCCGGCGCCGGGCGATCAACCGGACCAACCGAGCCGAGGCCTATCTGCAGGCCGGCGATCGCGAGGCCGCGCTGGACCTCGCGCAGTCCGCGGTGAGTGACGCGGAGGTCTTCATGGACGCCAATCCGTCCGACGCCCGCGGCCTGGAAACGACCGCCCGGGCCCGCCTGGTGGTCGCCGACGCATCGCTGGCGCTGGATCGGCTGGACGCATCGGCGGCCGCCCATCAGCACGCCGCCGAGCTCGTCGACCGGCTGGTCGGGATCGACGCCGGGCGCCATGCGTGGTCCGGGCCGCTGCGGGGCGCGGAACGCGTTCTCGCCGCGCGTCTTGCCGCTCGGCGTTCGACCACGCCGGCGGCCTGTCGAACCGCGCTGGTATCGATCGGGCCGGCGGCGGACCGCCTGGACGCGCTGGCGGCGGACCATCCGAACGACTCCGAGATGGCGCTCGTCGCGGCCCGGGCACTGCTGCTGCACGGCGATGCCGATGCGCTGGCGGAGAACATGGCGGCGGCCCGCGGTCGGTGGGATCGCGCGGCGACGCGCCTTCGGACCGCCGAGGCCGCGTCCTCGCCCTCGAACCCCGCCGTTCGGCAGGTGACTCGAGATCTCGATCAGCGCCGACGCGACTCGACCGTCGATATCGAACACGCGCGATGCCGCCCCGGGGTCGGCATCGCGACGCAGACGACCATCCAGCCTCCCAACGAAAACGACAACGACAACGGATAACAGGAGCACGTCATCATGCATTGGAATTTCGTCAACGACGATTCGACCGTCACCGTCAATCTGCTGCAGAACGACAACGGCGGCGTCTGGGGCACGGTTACCTACATGGGTACCGAGTATCCCGTGACCGGGACGTGGCAGGCCTCCAATTCCAGGATCCACCGGGCCACGTCGAACCTGTGCCTGAGCGGAAGCTACGACACGGCACGCGACGTGCCGAATTTCGTCTCGCTGTGCGGGCTGATACGGGGCACTGCTCCGAACATGGGGCCGATGGACGTCGTGGTGCAGTCGGTATCGAGCGCGAGCGGAAAGGTCTTCCATACCGAAGCGCACCTCGCCAACAACCCGGGCCAGCCCCAGCCGGGCACGGTCGCCGTGCCGCCGATCGGTGGCACGAACATCCCCTGGGCGTTCTGCAGCCTCGACGGAACCACGGCGCTCGAGGTGCAGGTCGGTGGCGACGGAACGATCACAGGCACACTGACGCGGAAGGACGACGGCGACTACAGCGTCCACGGGCGCTGGGTGGCCAGCGGGTTCGCCCCGGGCCGCAATGCCACGGGGTTCGAACTGACGGGTCAGCGCGCCGTCGTGCCCAGCGCCAGCAACCTGATGGCCGCGGTCGGCATCGTGACCGGCCCGTACCAGGCACCGCAGAAGATCGACGTGTCGGGCGGCTCGGCCTCGATCTCGGAATGGACGAATACCGAGTTCCAGCAGACGCTGCTGCCGATGATGACGACCGATGCCACCACCCTGGCGGCCGCGTACGCCGAGTCGTACATGGTCATCCGGATGGGCGGCACCGGCGGCGACTCCGAGGCCGTGGAGGGCTGGACCGGTCCGACCGACGCCTCGCAGAACGTGAGCCCCTTCGGCAGCGCCGACTACCGGACCGCGGGCACGGCGATGAGCGCCGAGCAACTGGCCTCGATCGCCAGCCCGGACCCGAATCGCGCGGACACCAACGACATCCGGATTCCGGCCTTCCAGAGCGCGGCGGATGTCAGGCCGGTGATGATCCAGTTCGCCGGTGACCTGGACCATTTCGCGCAGCCGCCGCTGTCGGAATACCACGAAGACGTCACCAGGGTCTTCTACGACAGCCAGGCCGGTGCGCTGGTGCTGCAGTTCGCCGACCGGCCCCGTGGCCGGCCTTCCTCGCCGATCAACTTCAATCACGGCCATGGCCATCAAGCTCCGAGGAATCACAATTCGGTGATCATCGAGCCGCGCTGAGGCCATCGATAGCAACGCCGCCGTTTCCCGCTCGGTCCCTGGGAAGCGGCGGAAGTCGCACCGGATACCGACCAAACGCATGAACGAGTCCACGACGCCCCGCCGACTGCCGCTGGTCATCGCCGTGACCGGGCACCGCAACCTGTGCGCCGAGGAACTGCCCGGCCTGCGCCGGTCCGTGCGCGACTTCCTGGTCGACATGCGCGATCGCTTTCCCGACCGACGGCTGCAGCTGCTGACGCCGCTGGCCGAAGGAGCCGACCAGCTGGCGGCCGATGTCGCGCTCGAACTCGAGCTCGAAGTCATCGCCGTACTGCCGATGAGCGCCAGCGCGTACCGCGACGATTTTCCGTCGCCGGACCGGTTGGAGGCATTCGACCTGAAGCTGGCCCGGATGCACGAGGTCATCGAACTTCCGCCCGTCCAGGGCCATGCGGCGGACGCCCACGCCGAACCGGGCGCTGAGCGCGACGCGCAGTACGCCCAGCTGGGCGTGTTCCTGGCCGCCCACTGCCACCTGCTGCTGGCGATCTGGGACGGCAAGCCCAGCGATCATGTCGGCGGCACCGCCGACGTGGTGCAGTTCCACCACGACAGCCACATGCCCGGCTACACCGACTCGGTGTTCGCCACCCAGCAAATGCTGATCGACGACGAAAGCGACCTCGTTTACCACGTGGTCTGCTCGCGCGACCAGGACGATGGCCGACCCGCGTCCGGCTTCGAGCCGCTGCAGACCTGGTGGTTCAGCAAGGACGCAGATGCGCCGCGCAGCCGGTCCATGCCGCCTCAGCACGAGGCGATCTTCGCGCGCAGCGCCGAGTTCAGTCGCGACCGGATGCGTCATTCGGCCCTGATCGAAGACGCCGCACACCCCCTGTACACACAGGCGCACGCGCCGGACCTGCCGGCCCATGTCGCCGATATCAACGACCTGTTCTGCACCGCCGACGTGCTGGCTGTCCACTACCAGCGCAAGGTGCTGCGCACGCTGCGCGCGACCCATGTCCTGGCGTTCTTCATGGGTCTCAGTTTCATTCTCTATGCGGACGTGCAGACCGAACGCGCATTCATGGTCGTCTTTCTCGGCCTGTTCATGATCTCGGCGGTGTTCCAGGCGATCGCGAAGCGACGCCAGTGGCACCGCAAGTACCTCGACTACCGCGCGCTGGCCGAGGGCCTGCGGGTGCAGTTCTACTGGGCGGTGGCCGGGGTCTGCGACGAAAACGACTCGCAGTTCGTCCACGACAATTTCCTGCGCACGCAGGAGCCGGAGGTCGGCTGGATCCGCAACGAGATGCGGGTGGCCGGCCTTCGCACCGACGCGGCACGAACGAGCGATGAACGCGGGCTGAAGTTCGTGCTCGGCGAATGGATCGGCGACGAGACCGGCGGCCAGCTGGCCTACTTCAATCGCCGTACCGCCGACCGGGTCCGCTGGAATCGCCTGACCGAGGCGCTGGGCGTGATCAGCCTGCTGACCAGCGTGGCGTTGATCCTCCTGGTGGTCGTGATCGGCGACCGCCTTTCCGATGCCTGGATCGGCCCGCTGCTGGCGATGATGGGTGCGCTGTTGCTCGTCTACGGCATCCGGCAGGGCTATGCCTACGCGCTGGCCGAAAAGGAACTGATCAAGCAGTACCGGTTCATGCAGCGCCTCTTCGACAATGCCCGCGTCCGGCTCGACGCGGCCAGGACGCCGCTCGAACAGCGCCAGATCCTGCGCGCGCTGGGTCGCGCCGCACTGGACGAGCACAGCGAGTGGCTGGTCATGCATCGGAGCCGTTCGGTGGAGCAGAGCGACATCTGGAGAATGGGCAGCTAGTGGTCCATGGGGTGTTTCGAGCGTGCCCCGGATCGACGCCCACTAGACCATTGCGCCGATCGCGACGATGACCAGCACGCCGATCAGCAGGATGCCGGCGATCGGCCAGCTTTCGAGCACGGTTTCCAGCGCGGCCGACAGCCGTCGCAGGCCGAGCACGTGCCAGGTGGGCAACGTGCCGGGAATGATCGAGGGCCGCCGGTGGAAGGCATCGATCATTCGTTCGAACAGGCGCTCGAGCGGGACGACGAGATCGCCTTCCGGGACCCGGGGAAGCGCAGGCTTCCGCGTTGCGACGAGGCGACCGACGACGACGGCAAAAACGAGCCCGGCCAGCACCGGCCACAGCGCCGTCCACATCGATTCCGGCTTCAGGATGTAGGCGAGCGGACGGGGGTCGTGGGCCGACCACAGCAGCCACGGCAGGACCAGCGCGGCGAGGCCGCAGGCAACGACCGGGAGCCAGAGCGCGACGGGGACATCGGTCGCGTCCTCCGCCCGGGTGCGCGCGGCAAGGAACAGGTGGCGGGCCAGGATCAGCGTGGTGGTGATGCCCGAGAGGGTGACGATCAGCTTCAGTGGATCGTCGAAGCCCGGCTTGATGGCCGCCTTTGCCAGCGCGCCGCCGGTGCCGGGCAGACCGGCAATCGAGGCCGAGACCAGCGCGATGAAACCCAGCAGCAGCCAGCGCGCACGGCCGCAAACGATTGGCAGCAGGCCGACGGCCAGGAACAGCGAGCCCTTGGCGAAGCCGTGGTGCAGCGCGTAGAGCGTGGCCGACTGGATCGCGCCGCTGCGGTCGGCCAGCAGGCCGGCGCCGATCGCGGCAATGACCAGCCCCATCTGGCTGACAGTGGAATACGCCAGCACCGCTTTGAGACGGGCCTGGACCAGGCCGAACAGGGCGGCCAGGTAGGCCCCGGCCAGCCCGAGCGCGACCAGGACGCTGCCGGTCATGACCTCGCCTTCGGGCAGGAAACGCATCAGCCCGATCAGGCCGGCCTTGACGATGGCGCCGGACAGCACCGCCGAGGCGGGCGTCGGCGCCGCCGGATGGGCCAGCGGCAGCCACAGGTGCAGTGGCATCAGGCCGGCCTTGATGCCGAAGCCGGCCACCAGCAGACCGATCGCCAGCGCGCGCAGGGCCGGCGTCATCGAATCGCCGGCCAGTGCGTCGCGCATCGCCGGGATGGCGGTGGCGTCGGCTGCGGCCACGATCAGCACGAAGCCGATCAACAGCATTGCCTCGCCGAGGATGGCCAGCACGATGTAGACCATCGATGCGCGCAGGGCCTCGCGTGTGCCCTCGTGGACGACGAGAAAATAGGACGCCAGCGAGACCGCGGCGAACGCGACGTAGAACGTGACCGCGTCGGCGGCGAGGAACACGCCGAGATTGCCGGCCAGGGTCAGGCACCAGAAGCCGCTGAAGATCGCCGGCTTGCGCGGCGTGGTCATGTAGGCCGCGGCGTACACGCCGGCGGCCAGCCACAGCGCTGCGGACATGCCGAGCAGCACCCGGCCGGCGGCATCCATTTCCAGCTGCACGCCGAGCAGCAGCACTGGAATGCGGGTGGCCGCTTCATCGGGCGGAACCAGGGCCAGCCACAGCGCCGGCAGCGGCGCCAGCGGCAGCAGGCGGATGGCGTGCGCGCGCACCGGTGGCAGCGCGGCCAGCGCGCTGATCAGCAGCGGCCAGGCCAGCGACAGCAGCGGCAGCAGCGCGCCCTGCCAAAGCGGCCACCCGGCGGCGAACTCGAACAGGCCGGTGTCCGTCATGGCGAGTAGGTCCTCTCGACGATCAGCGAGGCCCAGGCCAGCGGGCTGACGGCCGCGCCGGCGAACAGGCCGACGGCGATCGCCGCCAGGCCGGTCAGGACGGCCGGCGCGACAATCCCGAGCGGCCGTTCGCCCGGGCGGCTGCGGCTGGGCGACTCGACGAACCAGATCCGGTACAGCAGCGGCAGGAAGTAGGCCGCGTTGAGCAGCGTCGAGGCGGCCAGCACGCCGATTACCCAGGGCGCGCCGGCCTCAAGACCGCCGATGCCGAGGTAGATCTTGGTCACGAAGCCGGCCATCGGGGGCAGCCCGATCATGCCCAGCGCGCCGAGCGAAAAGCACACCGAGGTCCACGGCATGCGCGCCCCGATGCCATCGAGCTCGTCGATCCGGCGGATGCCGGCCCGCTCGTCGTAGATCCCGGCGCAGAAGAACAGCGTGATCTTCATCAGTCCCTGGTGGACCAGGTGGGCCAGGCCGCCGATCAGCGCGAACGGTCCGGCCAGCGCAGCGCCGAGCAGGATGTAGGACACCTGGCTGACGGTGGAATAGGCGAGCCGCCGCTTGATGCCCTGCTGGCCAAGCGCTTTCAGCGAGCCGTAGATGATGGTGACCGAGGCCAGCACGGCCAGCGGCAGGCCGAGCCCCAGCGTAGTGACCAGATCGATGCCGAAGACATCGTGGATCACGCGGACGAACCCGAACGCGCCGGCCTTGACCACGGCCACGGCGTGCAGCAGCGCGCTGACCGGTGCCGGCGCGGCCATCGCCGCTGGCAGCCAGCCGTGCAGCGGCACCACGGCGGCTTTCATGCCCAGTCCGACCACGAACAGCACGAAGATCACGCGCAGCGTGTCGGAACCCAGCCCGGACAGGTCGGCGCCGCCGGTGAACTCGATCGGCCCGGCCAGGTGTTGCAGCCAGAGGATCGCCAGCAGCAGGGCTGCGCTGGACGGCATCGCGTAGCGCAGGTAGGTGCGGCCGGCGGCCATGGATTCGGGGTTCTGCTTGTGGACGACCAGCGGCCAGGTGCTCAGCGTCAGCAGCTCGTAGAACACGAAGAAGGTCAGCAACGATCCCGACAGCGCGATGCCGGTGGTCGCGAACACGCAGAGACCGAAGAAGCCGAAGAAGCGCGACAGGTTCGGCTTGCGATGGAAGTAGGCGATGGCATAGATCGTGGTCAGCAGCCATAGCAGCGCCGAGAGCGTCAGGAACAGCAGCGCCAGCGCATCGACGCGCAGCAGCAGGAACTGGCCGGGCAGCAGGTCGAAGCGGACCTCGTGGAAGCTGCCGCGAGCCACTTCGATCAGCAGGTAGACGACCAGCCCGAGCTTGAAAAGCGCGCCGCCGAGGTTGAGCGTGTTGCGCAGGCGGTGCTGGTCCTGGTCGAGGAAGAACGTGACCAGCGCCGGGACCAGCGAGGTGGCCAGGATCAACAGCGGCAGCCACTGGCTCACGGTAGCCCTCCCATCAGTCCGGCCGGGCCGTCGGAGAACAATCCCAGCCCGAGCGCGGCCAGCGCCAGTGCCATCGGCAGGGCCTGGCGGCGGCGGGCCACCGGCGCGAAATCCGGGTCGTCGCCGTCCGGGGAACGCCACGCGGCAGCCAGCGGCCGGAACAGATAGGCCGCGGCCAGCAGGCCGCCGATCAGTACGACCAGGGCCCAGGCCGCCGCGCCGCGCTCGAACGCGGCGTCGATCAGCAGCAGCTTGGCGACGAAGCCGCCGCTTGGCGGCAGTCCCATCAGCGAGATCGCGGCCAGGCCGAACGCGAACAGCGTGATCGGCAGCGCCCGGGCGGTGCCGGCCAGCCGATCGAGCCGGTCGTGGCCGGCGGCCTCGATGATCAGCCCGGCGCAGAGGAACATCGCGGCCTTGGCCAGCGCGTGCGAAAGCGCCTGGAACAGGGTGCCGCGCCAGGCCGCGTCGGCGCCGGCCGGGTCGATTGCAGCGGTCGCGGCAGCCAGCGGGAAGATCAGGAACAGGTAGCCGAGCTGGGCCACCGTGGAGTAGGCGATGACCAGCTTCAACCGTTGCTGCCTCAAGGCCATCAGCGAGCCGTGCAGCACGGCCGCGGCGCCCAGCGCACCGAGCAGCTGGGGCCCGATCGTTCCGGCGCCGTCAGGCGCGGCGTCGAACCAGAGCCGCAGCAGGATGTACAGCGAGGCTTTCGGCACCAGCGCCGACAGCACGGCGCTGGCCGCCGGTGGGGCGCCGGCATGGGCTGGTGGCAGCCAGACGTGGAACGGAAACAGCGCGGTCTTGGCGGCCAACCCGGCGGTCATCGCGGCCAGCGCAAGCAGGTCGCTCGGGTGGCGGCCAAGCTGTCCGGCCAGCAGCCCGAGGTCCAGCGTTCCGTGGGCCGAATACAGCAGCGCCGCGCCGAGCAGGAACAGCAGCGAACCGGTCAGCGCGAACAGCAGGTAGCGCAGCGCGGCCGCCAGGGTTTCGCGGCGGCCCTCGATGCCGACCAGCGCCACTGCAGCCAGGCTGGCCAGCTCCAGCCCGACGTACAGGTTGAACAGGTCGCGCGAGACGAAGATGACGTTGAGCGCGCCCCACAACAGCAGAAGCAGTGCCCAGAAGGTATGCGCCATCGGTCCGCCGCGATCGACGCCGGCTTTCGGCCCGGTGATCGAGCGGCGCGCATACAGCACGACCGCGGCCATGATCACGGCGGTGACAGCCAGGAACAGCACCGCCGGACCGTCGGCGTTCAGCCGGATGCCGAGCGGCGGCGTCCAGTCGCCGACCGTGACCGATACCGTGCCGTGGGCGGCGACCCGAACCGCCAGCCACAACGCCGCGCCCAGCGTGGCCAGCGCCGCCGCCGTGGCGACGCGTCCGCCGTGGCGCCCGACGGCGACCGCGGCCAGCGCGCCGATCAGCGGCAGCGTGAGCACCAGCACCAGCGGCACCGGGCTCACCGCCGTGTTCCTTCGCGCTCGTCCCGGCGCCCGTCGCGATCGGCGCTGCCGCTGTCGTCCGCTGCTTCGTCGGCGCCGGGTTCGTCGCGCTCGCCGACTCCCGGCGTGTCGCTCGGCAGGCCTTCCCCGCCGCCGGCGCGGGCATGCGCGACGATCAGCCCCAGCGCCAGCGCGGTGGCCGAAATGGCCACGACGATGCCGGTGATGATCATGGCCTGCGGCACCGGGTCGGCATCGACGATCGCACCGACGACCGCGCCGCGCCGGGCCAGCGCGCCGAACAGCAGGAAGATGCCCGCGCCCATGATGTTGAAGGCCAGGATCCGCCGCAGCAGCTGCGGGCGGGCCAGCAGGCCGTACAGGCCCAGGCCGACCAGGCCGGCACCGCACAGCGCATAGGGCATCCAGATCGGCAGGTTCATGCGTTTTCCTCGCTGCGGTCCTCGGGCGCGCCGAACACCAGCAGGGCCAGCGTGGCGGCGATCGACACCGCCAGCAGCGCTTCGAGGCCGAGCAGCAGCAGCTTGGCCCGGTCCGGCGGAAAGACCAGGAAGCTGCCGGCCAGCAGCCCCGCCACGGCGAGCACGACGAAGGCGACCGGGCCGGCGAGCAGGGCGGCGCGCAGCGCCGGGTCGTCGACGCGCGGCGCCGGCAGCAGGCCGGCCATCACCGTCACGACCCAGGCCGCAGCCAGGACCGTCCCGCCCTGGAACGCGCCGCCGGGTTGATGGCCGCCGACCCAGACCAGGTACACGCCGATGACCAGCGCCACGGGGGGCAGCACGCGGCCGAACTGGGCCAGCACACCGTCGGGCCGCGTGTGGTGGGCGCGGCCCGCACGGCCGGGCCAGTCGTCGTCGCGCGCCAACGTCCAGACGCCGAGCAGGGCGGCCAGCAGCACCAGGGTCTCGAGCAGCGTGTCCCAGCCGCGGAAGTTCAGCAGCACGGCGGTGACCGGGTTGTCGGTCCCGGCCCGCGGCAGCCGTTCCGCGACCGCCGCCTTCAGCCCGTCGGACTCGGGCATCGCCCGGATTGCGAGTACGAGTCCGGCGGTGACCGCCGCGGCACCGACGCCGGCGGTGGCGCGCAGGGCCGGGTGCGGCGCGGGCGCGAGGCCTGGCTCCAGCGCCTTGAGCCGCGAGCGGGCGACGAGCAGCAGGACGCCGGTCAACCCGGCACCGATCGCGGCTTCGGCCAGCGCGACATCGACGGCGTCGAGCCGGAGCCAGGCCAGCGCCAGCAGCAGCCCGCAGGTGATGAAGAACACCACGGCCATGAATCCGTGCCGGCCGAGTACCGCGAAGGCGGCGACTACCAGGATCAGCAGGCACAGCGCGAGGTCGAACGGGGTGGCCATCAGGGCTCCGTCGAATCCGGACGGTCGTCGCCCGGCTCGACCGAGATGCGGCCGACCAGCTGGGCCGCCGCGCCGGCCGAGAAGATTGCCAGCGCCCAGACCAGGATCAGCTTCAGCAACGACCCGAGGTCCGGCACCTGGAAGGCGAGGCCGAGCGCGATCAGGCCCAGCCCGAGGTTGTCGGCCTTGGTCAGCGCATGCAGCCGGCTGGGGCTGTCGGGAAACCGGATCAGGCCGACGCTGCCGGCGGCGAAGAAGGCGACGCCGATCAGGATCAGCGCAAAGGTCAGTGCGTCAACCACGGCGAGGCTCCTGCGGCCGGGCGTCCGGATCGCGGTCGGGGGCATCTTCCGGGTCGCCGAAGCCGGCCCGGCGCACGCTCTTGGCGAACGCGACCACCGACAGCGCGGCAAGCAGCGCCAGCACCAGCGCGACGTCCAGCATCGCCCAGTCGTCGCCGGCCGCGGCCAGCAGCAGAACGATCGAGATGCCGCTGGTGCCGACGAGCTGGGCGGCCATCATGCGGTCGGCCGGGTCCGGTCCGCGCGCAATCCGCCACAGCGCGACGGCAATGGTGACCAGCAGCCCGGTGGCGGCGAGCAGGTAGCCGTCGGTCACGGCGATCGCGCGCCCCGGGCGTCGGGCCGGTCGCGCTCGGCCAGTGCCCGTCCGAGCCGATGTTCTTCCCGGCCGATGGCCTCCAGAACCGGCTGCCGTGCGTCGAGCAGGTGAACCAGGTAGCAGCCCTGCGTGCAGCCGGCGATCAGCGTGCCCGGCATCAGGCTGAACTCCGCGCCGATGATGAAGCGACCGCCGGCCGGCAGCCGGCAGGGTACGCGGGTCCAGGCAGGCGCCAGCGGCATGCGTGGATCGAGTGCGCGCCGGGCGACGTCGACGCCGCCGAGCAGCGAGCGCCACAGGAACTCCGGCAGCATGGGCAGCGCGCGCCACGGCGCGCGGCCGCGGCCCGGCGGCAGCAGCCGCAGGCTGAGCCAGGTGGCTCCGGTCACGGCGACGGCGCCGAACACCAGCCCGGCCGGATCGGCCCCGGTCAGCACCAGCCACAGCACGAGGAACAGCCCCGCACGGACCAGCACCGCCTGCCAGGATGTACGCAACGACTCGGACATGGCGCTATCGTAACCGAGCCCTTCGATCGCTCGAGCGGTAGGCGACGGAAGGGATCGATAGGCCGGTGCGCGGTGGCCGTCCGGGGGATCGGGGCGAAAAAACGGCGACCGACGAGCAGCGGTCCGGGAGTCCACGATCGGGCACCGACGGCTGAAAACCGGACGACCCGCTCGCCGCTTCGGCGCGATCCCGGCCGGCACCCGGACGCCGAACTATTCCTCCGCGCCCAGCGTTTCGCGCAGGAACTCGACCTCCCGCCGGAAGTAGAACAGCTGGTTGCTCAATTTCCGCCAGCCGTGACCCTCGTCCGGGATGCGCACGAACGGCGCGTCGATGCCGTTGGCGCGCAGGGCCTTGACCATGACTTCGGTCTCCGCGATGTCGATGCGCGGGTCCATGACGCCGTGCGAATAGAGCACCGGCGCCTTGATCCGGTCGGCCTTGTTGATCGGTGAATTCTCCCGGTAGAACTCGCGCCAGCGTTCTTCGCCGATGTCGCCGTACTCGATGCGGTCGGAGGCCTTGAGGCCGGGCGACGCGATCTCGAGCGCGGCGACCCAGTCGGCGACGCCGAACAGCGATACGCCGGCGGCGAACGCATCGGGATACTCGGCCAGCACGGCGTTGACCATGTAGCCGCCGTAGGATCCGCCGCGCACGGCGGCGCGGCGGGCGTCGATGCGCGGGTCGTTCTCGAAGAACGCCAGCATGTCGACCAGGTCGCGCACCGAGTCCAGCCGCTTCTCCCGGTCGTCGAGCGTGACGTAGGTGCGGCCGAAGCCGGTCGAGCCGCGCACGTTGGGCTGGAACACGGCGATGCCGTGATCGAGCAGGTACTGCATCGACGGCTCCCAGGTGGCCTGCGACTGCGCGGTCGGGCCGCCGTGGACGTCGAAGACCACCGGGGCCGGGCCGTCGCCGTTGCGCGAGGCCGCATCGGGGACGTACAGCAGGCCCTGCAGCTCCACGCCGTCGCGCGCCGGGATCCGGATCGACCGGGGCCGAACGAGGCGGTCGGCGTCCAGGCCGGCCAGGTTGGCGGTGAAGGCGGGCTGCGATCGACCCGAGACGAGGTCGACGACCACGATGTCGCCGGGGGTCCGCCAGCCGTTGACGGTCACGGCCAGCGTATCGGCATTCTCCGCGCAGCTCAGCCCGTAGACGCCTTCGGGCAGCTCCGGCAGGCCGAGCATGGCGCCGTTGTCCAGGTTGCGGACCTTCAGCGAATGGAATCCGTCGCGGTTCTCGGTCCAGGCCAGTCGGTCGTCGTCGCGGCCGCACAGCGCGACGGCGGCGACGTCGGCATTCGGCTCGGCGATGACGCGGGTCTCGCCGCTCTCGAGGTCGTGGTACGACAGCGCCGCGAACTCGCGATCGCGGTTGGTCGCGAAGTAGAAGCCCGAGCCGTCGGGCGCCCAGGCGAAGCCGGCGCCGCTGTGGTTGGCCCGCGGATCGGGGCTCGACAGCGATTCGATCTCGCCGGTCTCGAGGCTCAGCAGGTACAGGTTGTCGCTGTCTTCGCCGACCGATTCGGTCACGATCACGCGGGTTCCGTCGGGGGAGACGGACCGGGCGTAGTAGGCGAAGGTGCCTTCGTAGATCAACTCCGCCTCGCCGTCGAGGCTGGCGCGCCAGACGTCGAAGTCCAGCCGGTTGCGCTCGGTGGAGGAGTAGACGATGTCGTCGTCGGCGAAGTCGCCGAACACGCGGAACCCGCCTTCGGCCGCCGGCAGGACCAGCCGTTCCTCGCTGCCGTCGGCGGCGATCGAGTAGAACGCCGGCTGTTCGTTGCCGTCGTTGTCGGCGCCGTAGACCAGGCGCTCGCCGTCCGGCGTCCAGCGGAAGAAGGTGATGCCCGAGCCGAAGGTCAGCCGCTGCGGCTGGCCGCCGGCGGCCGGAACGGTCCAGAGCTGCGGCTCGCCGGTGATCGACCAGCTGAACGCCAGCGTCGTGCCGTCCGGGCTCAGCTGACCGTTGCCGGCGCCGGAGGCGAGCAGGTAGCGGGCGATGTCGGCCGGGTCTTCGCCGGCCAGGCCCACGGCGATCGGCTCGTCGCTGGGCTCCATGGCCTCGATCGAGAGATCGGCGCCGCTCATGCCGCCGAAGCTCCCCTGGGGCGCGTCGTCGTCCTGGGCGTGGACGCTGGTCGTCAGCAATCCGGTGATCATCAGTGCAAGCAGGTTCGGCTTCATCGAATCCGTTCTCGTGCGGAAACAGGGCCGGTCATCATAGCGGGGCGCGGTCCGGCCCGCACTCCGGGCCGGGGTTCTCCATCCGATAGACTGTCCCGCCGTATCCGACCCCGGAGCCCGACCCATGCCGCGTTTCGCCCTGCTCGTTCTCGTCCTGGCCCTGATCCCGTTCTCTTCGTTCGCGCAGCCGGCCGAGCGTCCGACGCTGCAGTCGGCCGACCTGTTCGATCTGCAGTACGTCACCGACGTGGAGGTTTCCCCGGACGGAGCGCGAGTCGTCTACGTGCGCACGATCCACGACATCATGAGCGACACGACGCTGCAGAACCTGTGGGCGATCGACGCCGACGGCGGCAATCATCGGCCGGTGGTCTCGGGTCGGGCCAATGCATCCTCGCCGGCGTTCTCGCCGTCGGGCGATCGACTGGCCTATTCGTCCCGGGACGCCAACGACAAGAGCCAGTTGTTCGTGCGCTGGATGGATTCCGGCGACACGGCGGTGGTGACCAACCTGGTCGAATCGCCGTCGTCGATCGCCTGGTCGCCGGACGGCACGATGATCGCGTTCACGATGCGGGTCCCGGCCGAGAAGCCGTCGCTGGCCGAGGCGCCGAAGAAGCCCGAGGGCGCGGACTGGGCGCCGGACCCGGTGGTCATCGATTCGGTGGTCTATCGCTTCGACGGGCGCGGCTACATCGACCCGGGCTTCGACCACGTGTTCGTCGTGCCGGCCGAAGGCGGCGCGGCCCGCCGACTGACCTCGGGCGATTTCAATCACGAGGGTCCGCTGGACTGGATGCCGGACGGCACGAGCATCGTGTTCTCGGCCAACCGCGACGACAACTGGCAGTACGAGCGCGACGAGGCCGACCTGTATCGCGTGTCACTGGACGGCGGAATCGTCCAGCTGACCGACCTGCCCGGCGTCGAAGCCTCGCCCAGGGTCTCACCGGACGGCGAGCGGATCGCGTTCGAGCGCGACGACCACCGCTCGCGGCAGTACTCGGTGGAAACGATCGCCGTGGTCGACGCCGACGGCGGTGCCCTGCGCGTGCTGACCTCGGAGCTGGACCGGACCACCGCCGATCCGACCTGGAGCGCGGACGGTCGACACGTCTATTTCAGCTTCGACGACCGCGGCGAGCGCAAGGTCGCGCGGGTCGACCTGGACGGCGAGGTCGAGACGCTGATCGAGCGGATCAGCGGCACGACCATCGGCCGGCCCTATCTTTCCGGCGATTTTTCGGTGGCCGACGACGGCACCATCGCGTTCGCCGCCGGCACGCCGCAGCGCCCGGCCGACGTGCACGTGCGCAGCCGACGGGGCGGGGAACGCCGGCTGACCGACCTGAACGCCAACCTGCTCGGGCAGCGCGAGCTGGCCGAGGTGCACGAGATCGTCTATGCGTCCTCGGTCGACGGCACCGAAATCCAGGGTTGGTATCTGACCCCGCCCGGCTTCGACCCCGAGCAGGACTACCCGCTGATCCTGGAAATCCACGGCGGTCCGCACCTCGCCTACGGCCCGCACTTCTCGGCCGAAATGCAGCGCTTTGCCGCAGAGGGCTACGTGGTGTTCTACGACAACCATCGCGGCTCGTCGTCGTACGGCGAGGAGTTCGGCATGCTGTTGGAGTACAAGTACTCGTCGGAAGAGGACTTCGGCGATCACATGTCCGGCATCGACGCGATGATCGAGAAGGGCTTCGTCGATCCCGAGCGGCTGTTCGTCACCGGCGGCTCGGCCGGCGGTATCGCAACGGCCTACGCGATCGGATTGACGGATCGCTTCCGCGCGGCGGCGGTGGCCAAGCCGGTGATCAACTGGATCTCGAAGACGCTGACCGGCGATACCTACACCACGCAGATCGAACACCAGTTTCCGGGCCTGCCGTGGGAGGAGTTCGAGCACTACTGGCAGCGCTCGCCGTTGTCGCTGGTGGGCAACGTGACCACGCCGACGCTGCTGATTACCGGCGAGGACGACTTCCGTACGCCGATGTCGGAGACCGAGCAGTACTACCAGGCGCTGAAGCTCGCCCGCGTCGACACCGTCATGGTCCGTCTCCCGGACACCGCTCACGGCATCGCCAGCCGGCCGTCGCGGCTGATCGCCAAGATCGACAATATCCTGGCGTGGTTCGAGCGGTACGACGACGGCGATTCCTGACTGCCCGGCTCGATCGCCTGTGGGAGGGCGGATTTCCGCGCGAATGGATCCGGCCACCCTTCGCCCGGCACAGCCGGCCTCCCACAGACCTTCGATCCGGCCCCGCTGATCAATCCGACTGTTGGAGGGCGCTTGCGCGCGAAGCGGTCGGGCCACCCTTCGCCCGGCATAGCCGGCCTCCCACAGGCCTTCGGTCCGGTGTCGCGCCGATTCCGACTGTTGGAGGGCGCTTGCGCGCGAATTGGGAGGCTCCGATCTTCGCCCGCAAGCGGTCTCCAACAGGCCTTCGATCCGGCGCCGCGATGGACTCGCCTGTAAGAGAACGGATTCCGCGCGAACCGCGCCGGGTGGTTCTCCGATTGGCGATCGCGACGATTTCCTACCGGGCAACGCTTGCGATCGGTCGCGGGAGTGCCTAGCATCGAAGCGGTGTCCGGCAACCGATTCGGTGGAGGGTGAAATGGTCAAGTTACTTACGATCGGCGTCATCGGGATTGCGCTGGGTCTTCCGGTTGCCGAGGCGCAGTCCGGGTCCGAGGCGGGCAATGCCGACGTGGACTCCCTGGCGCGCGCTGCGGTCGAGGAGGACAAGGACATCGAGGAAAGCCGTGAAGCGCTGACGGACGGGCTCGATCGCATCGTCGAGCGCAGCGCGCTGCAGTACGGCCAGGTGCGGATCGCGCGCGGCATCTACGCGTCGGCCGACGGCGAGGAGCCGAGCGAGTCCTGCTCCATCGACGTCACGGTCCGAACCCAGGAATTCGACGACATGACGATGGTGGCGACCGCGTCGACCTGCGCGGCCGCGTCCGACATGGTGCTGGAAGGCGTGGCGGCGCTGGTCGACTAGTCGTTCGTCGATCTCACCGGCAGGTCAGCGCCAGCTTGCCGAGCGTTTCGCCCGATTCGATCCTGCGCTGCGCTTCGGCGGCCTCGGCGAGAGGATGGGTTTCCACCGGCAGCGGCTTCAGCGCGCCGGTCTCGAACTGATCGAGCAGCCGCAGCATGTGTTCGCGCAGCAGCGGGGCGTGCGACTGCAGGAAGCTCAGGTTGGCGGCCAACACGCTCCGGTTCGATTTCGTCATGTCCATCGGATTGAAGCGCGGAGTGCGCAGCCAGTCGCGGACGAGTCTGAAAATGTTCAGCCGGCCATTGCGCGGCAACATCGAGGCGAAGCCGTAGACGACCAGCTTGCCGGTGGGGGCGAGGTGCCGGTAGCTGTCCTTCAGCGTCTTGACGCCGTTGGCGTCGAAGATCGCGTCGAAGCCCTCCGGCACCAGTGCCTCGGCGCGCTGCCAGAGGTCTTCGGTGGCGGTGTCGATGACCGCGTCGGCGCCCATGGTCAGCGTGTAGTCCACCTTGTGCGACCGGCCGACGACCCCGACGACCCGCACGCCGGCCCGCTTGCCGAGCTGGACCAGCGCCGAGCCCACTCCGCCGGCCGCCGAATGGACCAGCCAGGACTCGCCGGGTGTCGGGTGAACCTGCCGATGGACCATCCAGTCGGCAGTCAGGAACACCGTCGGCAGCGTCGCGGCTTCGGCCATCGACAGTCGGCCGGGCCTGGCGAACACGCCGGCGGCGCCGAGCTTCAGGTGCGTGGCGTAGCCATTGAACAGCGTCAGGCCGATGACCTCGTCGCCGATCGTCCAGTCCTCGACGTCGTCGCCGATCGCCGCGATCGTGCCGGCGACCTCGAAGCCGGGCGTGATCGGATAGCCGTGCAGCGTCTTCGCCGATTCGTACAGGCCCATCCGAATGATGCTGTCGGCGTAGTTCACACCGGCCGCCTCGACTGCGATCACCACCTCGCCCGGTCCGGGCGTCGGGTCCGGTTCCTCGACGAGCCGCAGCGCCACGTAGCCGCCGGGTTTCTCGATCAGGATGCGCTGCATGGAGCGGTCCTCGAAAGGTTCCGCCCATTCTGCATGAACGGCCGGGCCCGGGCGGATTCGGGGTTGCGTGCCGCTGGCCTGTTGGAGGGCGCTTGCGCGCGAATCGGTCGGGCCGCCCTTCGCCTGCAAGCAGCCTCCAACAGGCAGCGATGACCTCCGAACTCGGTTCGACAAAGGGAGGGCGGATTTCCGCGCGAACCGGATCGGCCTCCGTTCGCCCGCAAGCGGCCTCCAACAGACGAAGAAAGCATCTCGCCCGAACCGCCTGTTGGAGGGAGCTTGCTCGCGAACCGGTCGGGCCACCCTTCGCCCGGCAGAGCCGACTTCCCACAGGCCTTCGATCCGGCGCAGGCCCCGGCTACGGCCCGACGGTCTCGAAGCCGTCGAGGAACACGTCCTCGGGCAGGATGGACTCGATGTCGAGCTCGAAGCCCTCGGCAGTGGCCGCGACCACCGTGATGCGGATGACGCCGGTCGGATCCTCGAAGGCCTCGCCGACCCGGAACATGCTGCCCTCGTTGTCGCCGAAGCCGCTCGGTGGGTCGTCGGTGTCGACGGCCCAGGCCGGCTCGGAGCGGCCGGTGTCGACGTGGCTGATGATCACGGCGTTGCCGGGCAGCTGGCCGTCGTAGCCGACCCGGTCACGAACTTCGACGGTGTACCAGTCGTCCGTGCCGGGGATCGGGATCTCGACCGCGCGCAGGTTCGCCGTGCTCGGCAACGCCATGTGGTCGACGATGACGGTGACCGCCTCGCCCTCGTTGACGACCTCCACTTCGCCCGGTGCGAACCAGCCCAGCCGGGCCTTGTGATAGGCCGTGTGGTGCTTGCCCTGAATACCGTAGGGGCCGGTGTCGACGGCGTTGCGGAAGGCCGAGCTCATGACGTCCCACGGACTGTCGTAGGGGTCGCCGTCGCCGTCGAAATTGTTGGCGTGCGGCAGGCCGAAGCCGTGGCCCATTTCGTGGGCGATGACGGCGGCGTTCTGGGCCCAGGGCGGGTTCCAGGTCACGCGCCAGCCCTTGGATACTCCGTCCAGCGATGCAAAGCGGCCGCCGCCCCAGGCGCAGCAGTTGAGGCGGGCATTGAACATCTGATTGATGCCGGCGAAGCCGCCGGTGCCGCCGTTCGAAAAATCGACGAACGGGTCCGCGGCTTCCGTGCAGTCATCGAACAGCGGGCCGAGCGAGCTGGAGTCGGAACCCGTTCCGGGGGTCGGAAAGTAGGCGGTCTGGCTCTGCGGCAGGTCGACCCAGTCGACCGCGATGCTGCCGGCGATGTCGATGGCGCCGTAGGACTGCTTGCGCCAGTAGTCGTCGAGTTCGCCGAAGTTGTTGCCGTACATGCTTTCGAAATAGGCGAGGTCGTTCGGTTCGGTGGCGATGTCGGCGAACTTGCACAGGATGGAGACCCAGGGCTGCGAGCCGATGACGCCGCCGCGGCCGGGCTCGCGCCCTTCCAGCAGCGTCAGCGCTCGCGCGCGCCGCGCATCGGGACGGGGATCGGTGGACCGGTCGACCGCGGTGGCATCGAGATGAACGCGGACCCTCAGGCCCATCCAGTCGAGGAACCCGCCGTGAGCCGCGGCCAGTTGGTCGCTGACCACCAGCGCGATCCGCTCACCGGCATCGGTGGCCAACGAGAAGCGCTTGACTGCCGGCGCGCCGGAGCCGGCCAGCGGGTCGCCCCAGACGATCTCGAAGTGACCTTCGACCACGTCGAAGCGGGTCGGTGCGTCGGATGCGATCAGCGGCGCGGCCCAGAGGGCGGCCAGGACGAGCAGGAGAATCCGGGTCATGTCGATGTCGGCTGCGACAGCCGCGAGACGGTGCCAGCAGCCATTGTGCCCGAGACCTCAGCGGGCTGCATTCGAAGCCGGTCGCGAAACCGGTCGCGATCCGTGATGGATTGCGGGTTTCGGGTCGCCGCCATGAGTTCTCGGCGGTACGCCCTGCATTACGCGGCGCGTCGGCGCGGAGTCGGTTCGAAGGACCGCCGCCGGCGGCGGTGCGCGGAATGAGTGTGGTGGCCGGTCCGGAATCCGATGGCGGCCGAATGACCGGGGGTGCGTGCCGGCGAATTGCTGACCGCCGATGGATTCGTGAATCCTGCCGTGCCTGGACTGTCCGGCGGAGCTGTGTTCCGGTGTCAGCGGCGCTGGGCCATCACCAGTCCCACGGCCGCCAGCACGATTCCGGCAACGCCGTAGAGCAGGGCCTGGTCGCTGATGGTTCCGGTCATGAGCTGGCTGTACCAGCCGCCGTCCGTCCGGTCCGCGACCTGAACGGCCATCCAGATCAGGTACAGGCCGCCGGCCAGCAGGAGCACACCGAGAAAACGGTTCTTCGGCATCGCCGCGTGCCTCCGTTGGATGGGCGTTCGAGCATACCCCGTTCCGTGGATGCCGGTCCGGACCGGCGACGGACGGTCGGAATCTCGCGCCCGGCGGTAAAAAAAGAGCCGGCCCGGCAAACATGCCGAGCCGGCCCAGGGAGGCCGTGGGTACGATCGAGCCGGCCTCAGCGCTCCATGACCGTCCGTCGCCGGCGCGACGCCATCACGCCGAGTCCGCCCACCAGGGCGCCCAGCAGGGCCAGGGTCCAGTTGGTCAGGGTCGGTACGGGCGTGGCTTCGGGAAGCGGCGGTGCCAGCGAGCGTTGGATTTCCAGCGAGCCGATATCGCAGATGCCGAGTCCGGGGCGGTCGTTGCCGACCTGGTCGACTGGCACCAGGGTGGCGCAGCCCAGCGTCAGCACCGGCACTCGATCGAGTACGGGGCTGCCGATCTGCGGACGGTGGGTCAGCGTGAATCCGCCGTTGTCGAACAGCGGGCCCAGCAGCGGATCCTCGCCGAGCAGCGCCGCCGACTCGGGATCGTTGTCCAGCGTACCGACCGAGGGCGCGGTGCCGACCAGGCTGAACTGCGACTGGATGACGTCGCTGCCGTTGTTGTCCAAGGCCACAAGGTCCGGGTTCACTGTGGCCGTGTTGCCAGCCACGATGGACGCCTGGAGCAGCAGCGGGGTGGCCAGCTCGACGTACAGCCCCCCGGCGTTGCTGACGGCCTGGTTGTCGGTGATGGTCGTGAACGCGATACGTGCTTGCGCCGACCCGAAGATCGAGAGCCCGGCTGCCGAATCGGCCGTATTCCCGGAGATCGTCGAGTTCACCACGGTCGCGAAGCTGATGGCGCCCAACGCTGCACCGCCGAACGCGCCCGCCGCCGTGTTGCCGCTGATCGTGCTCTGAACGAGCGATATGGTTCCGCCTATGGCATAGAGGCCGCCGCCGACCTGGCCGGACGAGTTGTTGCTGATCGTCGAACCCTCGACATACAGCGCCGCGTTGCCGTAGAGATCGGCAATTCCGACGCCGCCCGCT
>CAZJSH010000031.1:25114-27382 GCA_964548715.1 uncultured Halomonas sp.
CCGCCCGCTTCGGTGGCGGAGTTTCCGATGATCGATACGTTGTTCAGCGTCAACGGCGAGTAGTAGGAATAGATGCCGCCGCCACGGCCGTTGACCGCGCCGTCGGTGATGGTCAGGTCGTTGACGGTAGCTCGGTGTCGTAACTGTTGATGACCCGCGAGTTGCCGCCGGCGTCGAGCGTGACGCCGAAGCCGTCGATGACGATCTCATCGGTGCCGATGAACAGTTCGCCGGTGGTCAGCTGGATCGTCTGCCCACGGATTGCTGAAAGATCGATGGTATCGGCTTCGAGATTCAGGTTGGCCTGCTCGAGTGCGTCGCGCAGGCTGCCCGCCCCGCTGTCGTTCGTGTTGGTGACCGAGAAATTCGCGGCCGGCGCGATGTTCGAGGCCAGTGCGGCACAGATGGCCACTCCGAGCGCACGCCGGCGCAGGTGCCGGGAACGTGTGCTGGAAGTCGTGGAGACGGTGTTCTTCGTCATGGGTCCCTGGTGGTTGAAGGGGAGGCTTGATGAAAGTCACGGAATCGGAGGGGGAGTCGATCAGTTTTTTTCGGCGCGGTCGGCAGGTGCAGGCGGTGACCGGTCGGTTCCGGTCGCGAGCGTCGGGTCCTGGGGCGGCCGCCGCTGGCCCGTCCTTCCGGGAGCGGCTACCGGTCCAGTGCGGCGAAGGCAACGTCGAGAAGCGGTTCGGGGACGCTCAGCTCGGCCTGGGCGGCGCGGCCGGCATCGATGGCGCGATTGAATGCCGCAGGGTCCTGGCTCGAAGCCAGGCGGGCTTCGACAAGGTGTTCCAGTGCACGCGCGAAGGCCGGCAGGGTGCGACCGGCGGTGCAATCGGCGGTCGGCGGAGGAGTCAGGCCGAGCAGGGCCTGTAGCCGCTCGGTGCGGCAGGCTACCAGCTGATGACTGGACAGGTCGTCGACGGCCCGGCTCGGCAGTTCGGCCAGCAGCGCCGCGGCCTGATCGATGCGGTCGGTCAGCAGGTGCAGTTCGACCAGCTTCAGACCGGCCTCCTGCCAGACCGGGCTTTCGCGGCCGTTCCAGTTTTCCAGTGCAGTCAGCGCACGGACCAGGTGCCGCTCGGCGGCCTCGGCATCGCCGGCGCGCTGGTAGGCGATCCCGTAGGCGCGGTGCCCCATTGCGACGGTCCGGTTGTCGACGCCGAACAGAGCCTCGAATGCCGCTACAGCGCGCCGGTAGTAGTCCAGCGCGCCGTCGACATCGCCCTGCGCCAGGCTGACGCCGCCGAGGTTGAACAGCGTCATCGACGTCGTGGCGTGAAGCTCGCCGTAGTGCGCCAGGTGGACATCGAGCAGCTCGATGAAGCGCTCTCTGGCCTCTTCCAGTCGGCCTTCGTTGTAGGCAATGGCACCGAGCATGTTGAAGGCGCTGGCTCGCTGGGTGAGCCCGTCGGGTGACTCGTCGGCAAGGGTCTGGGTACGCTCGGCAGCGATGCGTGCGCCGTCGGTGTCGCCGAGGTTGACCAGGGCTTCGGCGCGTCGCAGTTCGACGCGTGCGCGCATCAGGTCGTCCATGGGCTGGTCGAGCAGGACGTCGAGACCGTCCAGCGCGTCCTGGTAGCGTCCGCGGAGGAGATCGACGCGGGCCGTGACGATGGCCCGTTCGATCCATGTGCCCGCGTCGGCCGGCAGCGGGTCCGGCGGCGGCCGGTCGAGCAGATCGAAGGCCTCGTCGTAGAGGCCGAGGAACATGTAACTGCGAGCGATGGCGAGTTCCAGGTAGGCCGTGATCTCCGGTCGGTCGCCGAGGTCGCGCTGGATGCGCTCGGCGCCCTCGTCGAGCAGGACGCGTACCGTGGTGTCCGGGCCCTGGCCGATTCCCGGCGTGGCGGTGGTGAAGACCTCTTCGAGAAACCGGGTGATCTGGCGGGCCTTCGCGGTTTCGGTCACGGCGATGTCGCGTTCGATCTGGGCCTCGCGGGCAAACCACAACGATGCGCCGGCCCCGGCCAGCACTGCAGCCAGTGCGATCGCAGTCGAGGCGCTGGCCAGGCGATGGCGCCGGATCCAGCGCCGAACGGATTCCAGCGTGCCGCCGGTACGGGCCCGAACCGGACGATCGTCGAGCACGGCGCGCAGGTCGGCGTCCAGTTCGCTGACCGAGGCATAGCCCGGCTCCTCCGGCGGTGCCAGACAGCGGCCGACGATCGCATCCAGGTCGCGCCAGCGCCGGGCGTCGATGCCCGCGTGCCTCGACAGCGGGTCGCGCTGGCCGGCCAGCTTGCGGCGCAACCAGTGTTCCGGGTC
>CAZJSH010000032.1:0-14480 GCA_964548715.1 uncultured Halomonas sp.
GCTGGCGGCCGGCGGCGACGGCACGGTCCGGGCCTCGGCCGTTGCCTGCGCCGATGCCGGTGCGGTGCTGGCCGTGCTGCCGTCCGGGACCGCCAACGACTTCGCCCGCAGCCTGGGCCTCGACGACGATCCGGACACGGCCTGCCGCGCGGTGGCCGAAGACCGGCAGGTCGACATCGACCTGGCCCGGATCGGGCGGCGCGGGTTCGTCAATGTGGCGCACGCGGGCCTCGGCGCCGAAGCCAGCCGAGCCGTCGACGACGAAGACAAGCAGTGGCTGGGCCAGTTCAGCTACGCCGGACGCCTGTTCGACCGCTGGCGCGCCGCGCGCGGCGTCCGCGGACGCCTGGTCTGCGACGGCGACCGCTACGACGGGCGCTGGCTCGAGGTCGGCGTGGCCAACGGCGCGTTCTACGGCGGCGGCCACCGCATCCCCGAGGCGGCTCCGGACGACGGCCGGCTCGACGTCTACGCGGTGCGCGCCGATCACCCGGTGCGGCTGGCCTGGATTTTTGCCCGGGTGCGGCTGCTCGGACCGGACGCCGTCGACGCGCCGCCGCTGCTCCATCGCAGCTGCCGGAGGCTGCGGCTGGAGACCGACGCGTCGATGGCGGTGACCGCCGACGGAGAGGACCTGGGCGACACGCCGCTCGACATCGAACTCGACTCCGGGGCGCTCCGGGTGGTCCGCGGCCCAGGACCCGGTGCGCTGACCCGATCCGATGTGGAGAAGTCGCAATGAGCCTGATTCGTGACGACGACGAAGCCTGCCTGGTCGAGCTGCATGCGCGGGGCCGCGAGCTGCTCGAGCGCTACCGCGAACTGCTGGATGACGACGGCGCGCCCGCAGCGGTGGCCGAGGCCCTGTCGGCGGTCGTTGCCGCCCGGTCGGATCGGCTCGATGCACTGGCCGGTCGACTGCGGGCGCGCGACGCCCTGCCCAGCGCCGGTGACCCGGACCGTGCGTTCATCGAGGCCCTCGGAGACCTGCTGGGCAGCGCAGACGATGCGCTGGTCGATCGACTGGTCGAAGCTGAAACCCGCTGGACCGGCTTGCTGGACGATGCCGGCGAGCTCGAGTGGTCCGACGAGGACCGCGCGGCGCTCGACCGCCTCGCCAGGCATATCGAGGCGAGCATCGAGCGGTTCGATTCGGCGCGTCGAGGTTGAGGGGCGCGACCGATCGGGTGGGCGTTCAGTCGGCGCGCAGCGCGGCGTCCAGCGCTTCGAGCCGTTCCGGCGAGCCGATGTCCAGCCACGCCCCGACGTGGCGTTCGCCGCTGACGCGCCCGGCCCGGATGGCGGCGTCGAGCACCGGTCGCAGCGGTCGCTCGCCGTCCGGCAAGGGCTCGAACAGCGCCGGCCGGAACACGCCGATGCCGCTGTAGGTGTAGCGGGGAACGGCCCGGTCATCGAGCCGGCCGGCGGTCAGTCCGAAATCGCCGCGCGGATGGTGAGGCGGGTTGTCGACCATCACCAGGTGGGCGTGGCCGTGCGGTTCGAGACCGTGCAGCCGGGCCAGGTCGTAGTCGCACCACAGATCGGCGTTGACGACCAGGAACGGCTCCGGACCGAGCAGCGGCAGCGCCCGGCGGATGCCGCCGGCGGTTTCCAGCGCGGGCCAGCCTTCGTCGGAAAAGCGCAGCGTCACGCCGTCCCGCTGCCTGCGCAAAAGGGCTTCGCGCAGCTGGTCGCCGCGCCAGCCGGTGTTGACGACCAGGTCGGTGAAGCCGGCCTCGGCCAGTCGATCGATCTGCCACTCGATCAGCGGTCGGCCGCCGACCTCGAGCAGTGGCTTTGGCCGGTCGTCGGTCAGTTCGCGCATCCGGGCGCCGCGTCCGGCGGCCAGGATCATCGCGCGCATCGGTGGGCTCGGCGGCAGGGCATGCGGGGATTCTAGTGCACCCCGTCACCAATCCTGCGATATTCAGCGAGTCGGAACGTGCTTGGCTGCAAGGCAGGGCTCGCCGGGAATGCGTATTGCCTTTCCAAGAGCCCTGACGCCGCAGATGAGCGCGCTTGTCATCACAACTTGTCATCACAACTTGTCATCACAATCCGACTCGCCCTTCGGGAGCGCGTCCGAGTCGACATTGGGGCGTTTCGATCCCTGTAAAGGGCACGTCATTCGCTGCGGATCGCGTCTTGCACTGTCGACTCAGTCACACTCTGAATGTCACAGGATTGGTGACGCGGTACACTGGCGCTGCACAGTCCACCGGGGTCACGCCCGGTCGGGTAGTCTTCGGGTTCGTTCATCGACTCACGGGCCTTCATGCCGCTTCGCAACCCGCTTCGCTTACCGATTCGCTCACCGACCCCAATCGCACGAGGACTCGCCGGCCTGTTCGCCGGCGCCCTGGTCTGGGCCGCGCTGGCGCTGCCGGCGACCGCGCAGAACGTCGAGTACAGCGCGCTGTTCGAGGGCTTGAAACCCGGGCTGTTCACGGTCGAGGTCGTCGATCGGGTCAGCAACAACAAGAACGCCATCGGCAGCGCGTTCGCGGTCGACGGGGCCGGGCGGTTGGCGACCAACTACCACGTGGTGTCGGAATACCTGCTCGATCCGGAGCGTTACGCGTTGCGCTATCGCGACGTCGTGGGCGAGACCGGCCCGTTGGAGCTGCTCGATGTCGACGTGCTGCACGACCTTGCGCTGGTCCGGATCGACGACCCGGCCGTGCGGCCGGCCGCGGTGTTCGAGCTGGCCACGAGCGCGCCGGCCGACGGATCGACGCTGCTCGCGCTCGGCAATCCCTACGACATCGGCATCAGCATCGTTCCGGGTACCTACAACGGCCTGCTGGCCAACCAGTACCGCAAGAACATCCACTTTACCGGCGCGCTGAATCCCGGCATGTCCGGCGGGCCGGCAGTGAACCTCGCCGGCGAGGTCGTCGGCATCAACGTCGCCGGTGCCGGCAACTCGGTCAGCTTCCTGGTGCCGGTGGCCAACCTGCGTCGACTGATCGACCGCGCGCCGGTCGAAGCGCCGTCGATGGACGCCCTGCGCGAACGTATTCCGGGCCGCATCCTCGAGCACCAGGACGCGATGCTCGACGACCTGTTGGCCGGCGACTGGACGCCCGAGCCGTTCGGCCCGCTGCGGATCCCGCGCGAGATCCGGCCGTGGGTGTCCTGCACCGGCGGCAGCCGCGAGGCCGATCCGGACCAGCCGTGGCAGCAGAGCACGTCGAACTGCACGCTCAACGACCGGATCTACCTGTCGCGCACGCTCGATACCGGGCCGCTGGAGATCCTGTTCGGCTGGTATCGCAGCGACTCGCTGAACGGCTTCCAGCTGGCCCGTGCGTTCAGCCAGAACACCTTCCTGGCTTTCAACCGCACCGGCGAGGACGATGTCACCGAGTTCGAATGCAGCGAAGACTGGGCCGCGCCGGTGTCGCTGGCGCCGGTGGCGTTCAAGACCAGCTACTGCGTCCGCGCCTACGCCGACTATCCCGGTCTCTACGACGTCCTGTTCGTCGCCCGCGCCCAGCGCCAAGGGCCCGAGGCGGTGTTCATCCACTACACGCTGGCCGGCGTCGGGCTCGAGCAGGCCCGGCGGTTCCATCAGCGACTGCTGGAGTCCGTTTCGTGGACGTCGTGATCGAACAGCTCGGCACGACCAACAACGTCCTCGAGCGGCAGAAGTTCGACGTCCACCAGGTCTGGATCGGACGCGGCTACGACAACGACGTGATCCTGACCGACGAGCACGTCGACGCACAGCACGCGCGGCTGGTCTTCGACGAGGAAGGCCGGCTCTGGATCGAGGACCGGGGCAGCGTCAACGGCATCCGCCGGCCGCGTCACCGCGCCCACCTCGAGCGCGAGCGGGTCGAGAGCGGCGACGTGTTCCTGATCGGGCGATCGCGGGTGCGCATCCTGCTCGGCGAGCACCCGGTGCCGCCGGCGGTCAGGATCCGGTTTTCCGAAGTGCTGCTGCTCTGGCTGGGCAAGCCCGCCGTGCTGGTCGCATTGGTACTGGCCTATCTCGGCGCCAAGATCGGCGGCACGGCGCTGACCACGATCGGAGAATTCCGCTGGGCCAACGTGGTCAGCGAGAATCTCTGGGAAGTCATCGGCTTCGTCACGCTGGCGGTGGTCGTGTATTTCCTGTCGGTGCTGTTCCGGCGTGGCGGTAACTTCGTCGCCCACCTGAGCCTGCTGGTCGTGCTGTTCTTCGTCGCCGGGAGCCTCGATTTCCTGATCGATCTGGCCATGTTCAACGCCGACGACGAGGCCTACCCCTGGTGGGCGGGACTGGCCGAGGCGCGCGGCTACCTGGTGCTGTTCCTGTACCTCTGGAGCATCCTGTACCTGGCCTTTCACCTGTCGCTTTGGCAGCGCACCGCGATCGCGCTGGTTGCCGTGGCCGTTTCGCTGGCGCTGGAACACCTGCCCGACGAATCCGATTTTCCGTTTCTCGACAACGAGACCATCCCGCTGCAGCCGATCTTCCTGCCGCCGGCGCTGGAGTTCGCCGAGCCGAAACCGCCCGAGGCGATCGACGTCGAACAGCGTTCGGTGTTCGAGGCCGCCGACGACGCGCGGGCCCGTCTGCTGGAAGAGCGCGCCGAGGCCGAGGCCGCGCTGGACGCGGCGGCCGACGATGCCGGCGAGCGACCGGGCGACGACAGCACCCGCCCCCCGCCGATCGAACCCGGTGAGCCGGCACCGGGGGACGAGCCGGCCGAAGCGCCGCCGCCGGACGGTGGCGGCTCAGCCGACGACGGCCCGGGCGCGCCAGGTCTCGAGTAGGCGGTCGAGCACGGCCAGTTCCGGGTTCCGCGCGATGGCGTGGGCCAGGTAGCCGAAGAAGCGTGGCGCGTCGTCCAGGTAGTGCGGTTTCCCGTCGCGATAGCGGATGCGCGCGAAGATGCCGAGCACCTTGAGGTGGCGCTGCACGCCCATCAGGTCGCAGGTGCGGCGCCACAGTTCCGGGTCGTCCGGCACCGGGAGCCCGGCGGTCGAAGCATCGCGTCGGTAGCGCTCCAGCCAGCCGAGAACGCGATCTTCCGGCCAGCTCAGGAACGCGTCGCGGAACAGGCAGACCGGGTCGTAGCTGATCGGACCGGCGACGGCATCCTGGAAGTCGAGAATGCCGGGATTGTCGCCGTCGACGACCATCAGGTTGCGCGGCATGAAGTCGCGGTGGCAGAACACCCGCGGCTGGTCCAGCGCCCAGCGGATCAGCGTCATGCAGACCAATTCCCAGTCGTCGAGCTCGGCCTCGCTCGGTTCGACCTGCCAATGGCGGGCGAGGAACCAGTCCGGGAACAGCGCCAGTTCGCGCAGCAGCAGGGCCGCGTCGTATTCCGGCAGGCCCTCGGTGGCGGTCTCGCGCTGCATCCGGATCAGTGCCGCCAGCGCGTCGCCGAACAGGGCCTCGGCGTTGTCGGCGTCGAGTCGGTGGTGGTAGGGCATACGGCCGAGGTCGCCGAGCAGCAGGTAGCCGTGATCGCGGTCTTCGGCCACGATCGCCGGCACGTTCAGTCCGGCGAGTCGAAGACGCTCGGCGATGTCGATGAACGGGCCCAGCGCTTCGCGCTCGGGCGGGGCGTCCATCACCACGTGCGTGGCCCGGCCGGCCGTGATCCGGAAATACCGGCGGAAACTGGCGTCGGTCGAGGCCGGTGCCCAGGCCTCTGCGGGCGAGTCGAGCGCGGATTCGGCGAAGGACCGGGCGGCCTGTTCGCGGCTGTCGGGTGGGGATGTCGAGGTCATGCCTGCATTCTGCCTGCACGCGCTGCATTCGGCAGGATCGCGTGGTCGGGGTCGCCGTCGTTCATGCGTTTCGGTTAAAATAATACCAATCTGGTCTTGTTTCACCGGGACCGGGTCGCCAGATGAACCGGAGCGAAGACGCCGATGTTGAGAATCAGCAAATTGACCGATTACGCCACCGTGGTGCTGGCCGAACTGGCCGAAGCGCCGGGCGAGTGCCGGTCGGCGGCGCAGCTGGCCGAGGCGACGCGGCTCGAGCCGCCCACCGTCGCCAAGGTGCTCAAGACGCTCGCGCGCGCCGGGCTGGTCGAATCCGTGCGCGGCGTCAACGGTGGTTACCGGCTGATTACCGCGCCGAAAGACGTGTCGGTGGCCTCGATCATCCGCGCGATGGAGGGGCCGATCGCGCTGACCGAGTGCGGGCTGGAGCCCGGACTCTGCGCGCGAGAGCACGACTGCAGCCTGCGCGGTAACTGGCGCAGGATCGGCGAGACGGTGGAACGAGCGCTCGACGCGATGAGCCTGGCCGACCTGGCAGCGCCGCGCGCGCCGGCCATCGAGCTGGTCGCCCGCGTCGAAACCGCGTCGTCATGACCACCGGCACGCGCATCCACGCACTCCATAACGCAGCATCCATCAGGAATCGGGTATGAATCAACCGCAGACACAGACGCAGCAGCAGGTCGACCAGCTCATCCAGAGCCGGTACAAGGCCGGGTTCTACACCGACATCGAGTCGGAAACGGTCGGTGCGGGCCTGAACGAAGAGATCATCGCGATGATCTCGGCCAAGAAGAACGAGCCGGAGTGGATGCTGCAGTGGCGACTCGAGGCCTTCCATCACTGGCAGACCCTGGTCGGCCCGAACTGGGCCAAGCTGAACCTGCCGGCGATCGATTTCCAGAAGATTCACTACTATGCGGCGCCGAAACAGAAGGACCGCCCGAAGAGTCTCGATGACGTCGATCCGAAGCTGCTCGAGACTTTCGACAAGCTCGGCGTGCCGCTCCACGAGCGCGCGCGCCTGGCCGGTGTGGCCGTCGACGCCGTGTTCGACTCGGTGTCGGTCGGCACCACGTTCCAGAAGGAACTGAAGGAAGCCGGCGTGATCTTCTGTTCGTTCTCCGAGGCCGTGCAGGAGCATCCCGAGCTCGTCCGTGAATACCTCGGGTCGGTCGTGCCGTACCGCGACAACTACTTCGCCTGCCTGAACTCGGCGGTGTTTTCCGACGGCTCGTTCGTCTACATTCCGAAGGACACCAAGTGCCCGATGGAACTGTCGACCTACTTCCGGATCAACGCCCGCGACACCGGCCAGTTCGAGCGCACGCTGATCATCGCCGAGCCGGGTTCGGAAGTCAGCTATCTCGAAGGCTGCACCGCGCCGATGCGCGACGAGAACCAGCTGCATGCCGCGGTCGTCGAACTGGTGGCCCAGGAAAAGGCGAAGATCAAGTACTCGACGGTCCAGAACTGGTACCCGGGCGACGAGAACGGCAAAGGCGGCATCTACAACTTCGTGACCAAGCGCGGCGACTGCCGGGGCGACGACTCGCGGATCAGCTGGACCCAGGTCGAGACCGGCTCGGCGATCACCTGGAAGTATCCGTCCTGCGTGCTCAGAGGCGACCGGTCGGCCGGCGAGTTCTACTCGGTGGCCCTGACCCACAACCACCAGCAGGCCGATACCGGCACGAAGATGATCCACCTGGGCAAGAACACCACGAGCAAGATCATTTCCAAGGGCATCTCGGCCGGCAAGAGCTCCAACAGCTACCGCGGACTGGTCCGCGTGGCGAAGAAGGCCGGGGGTGCGCGCAACTACACCCAGTGCGATTCCCTGCTGATCGGCAAGACCTGCGGCGCCCACACCTTTCCCTATATCGAATCGGCCAACCCGACGGCCAGGATCGAGCACGAGGCCACCACCTCGCGGATCGGCGAGGACCAGCTGTTCTACTGCCAGTCGCGCGGCCTCGATGAAGAGGAATCCGTCGCGCTGATCGTCGACGGCTTTTGCAAGGAAGTGTTCAAGGAACTACCGATGGAATTCGCCGTCGAGGCCAAGGCCCTGCTCGAAATCTCCCTCGAGGGCGCGGTGGGCTAACGATCAAGGGACGAGGGGAAAGGGTGAGGGACTAGTCCCTGTCCCCTCGTCCCTCGTCCCGTCGTGACAAAAGGAACGGTCATGTTGAAGATCGAAAAGCTGCACTTCAAAGTCGACGGCAAGAACATCCTGACAATCAGGGAAGAGGCAACAGGAGTCAGGGACTAGTCCCTTGCCCCTCGCCCCTCGTCCCGTCGTGACGAAGGAACGACCATGTTGAAGATTGAAAATCTGCACGTCGAAGTCGACGGCAAGGAAATCCTGAAAGGCCTGGACCTGGAGATCGGGGCCGGGGAGATGCACGCGATCATGGGCCCGAACGGTTCGGGCAAGTCGACGCTGGGCTACACGCTGGCCGGGCGCGACGGCTACGAGATCACGGAAGGACGCATCACCTTCGAAGGCAAGGACCTGGCCGAACTCGAGCCGGAAGAGCGCGCGGCCGCCGGACTGTTCCTGGCGCTGCAGTATCCGGTCGAGATCCCGGGTGTGAATAACGCCTACTTCCTGCGCGCGGCGCTGAATGCCCAGCGCAAGGCGCGCGGTGAAGACGAAGTCGACTCCATGGCCTTCCTGAAGGCCGTCCGGGAGCAGCTGAAGGTGCTGAAGATGGACGAGGCGCTGCTCAAGCGCGCCGTCAATGAAGGCTTTTCCGGCGGCGAGAAGAAGCGCAACGAGATCGTCCAGATGGCCGTGCTCCAGCCCAGGCTGGCGGTGCTCGACGAGACCGATTCGGGCCTCGACATCGACGCGCTGAAGCTGGTCGCCGAGGGCGTCAACCGGCTGCGCGATCCGGAGCGCTCGTTCGTGGTCATCACCCATTACCAGCGCCTGCTCGACTATCTGGAGCCGGATCACGTCCACGTGCTGTCCGATGGCCGCATCGTCGAAAGCGGCGATCGGTCGCTGGCCGAGCGCCTGGAGCGAGAGGGCTATGCGTTCCTCGACGAGGGCGCGGCCGAAGCCGCAGGAGCCTGACGCGATGAGCGAACTGCTCGAACGCCTGGCGCCGGACGATGCGCTGCCCAGCGACGGTTTCGCCGAACTCCGCCGGCACGCACAGAAGATACTGATGCAGCACGGGTTCCCTCATCGCAAGACCGAGAACTGGAAATACACCCCGCTGACCCTGCTCCAGCAGCGTTCGTTCGCCGGAACCGGCGAGATGGGTCCGCTGCCGGCCGCGCCCGAACTGCCGTTCGACGCGGCGGTGATCCGCATGCACAACGGAGAGATCGATCCGTCGGCGACGAAACTTCCGCGCGGCACTTCGCTGACCGGCCTGGTCGCCGACGACGTCGACGTCGACGCGTTGGTCGCCGACGGCCCGAACGACGCCTTCGCGTGGCTGAACCTCGCGCGGCTGGGGCAGGGCTGGAAGCTGGTCGTCGACGAAAGGGTAGAACGGCCGATCGTCCTGCTGACCACGGTCGACGACGCGTTCGAGGGCGCGGTCCATCCGCGACTGCACGTCGAGATCGGGCCGGACAGCGCGTTGACGCTGGTCAGCCTGCAATCCGGCGGCGGCGCGGGCCTGCACAACGCCGTGCTGGACGTCCGGATGGGCGAACGTTCGAAGATGCTGCACGTCATCGACCGCTCGGGCGGCGATACGGTCTGGATCGAACACGCCACGGTCCGGGTCGCGGCTGGTGCGAGCTACCGCGCGTTTGTCTCTGACGCCGGCGGTGCGCTGACTCGCCAGGATCTGCGCGTTTCGCTGGACGCTCCGGAGGCCCGCGGCGCGATTCATGGCGTAGCCACGCTGACCGACCGCGCGCTCGTCGATTACCACACGACCATCGAGCATCACGTCGGGCCCAGCCAAAGTGCCGAGAGCTTCCGCATCCTGGCCGACGACCGCGCCACCGGTGTGTTCAACGGCCGCATCCTGATCGTCCCCGGCGCCGACGACAGTCATTCGGAGATGAACACCGGCAACCTGCTGTTGAGCGAGAACGCCCGCATCAACACCAAGCCGGAACTGGAAATCCACGCCGAGGACGTCACCGCCAGTCACGGCGCGACGATCGGCCAGCTCGACGACGACGCCCGCTTCTACCTGCGCTCGCGCGGGCTGAGCGAGCGAGAGGCCACCGCGCTGCTCAAGTACGGCTTCGCCGCCGCCGTCTTCGACGACCTCGAACCGGGCCCGCTGGCCGACTGGCTTCTCGAACGCCTGAAGGCCCGGGCGTGATTTTTCTACCGCAGATGAACGCGGGTGAACGCAGATGAACTGAGGGAAGGTCGGGCAGGCCTGAACAGGAATGGACCTGCTGTGCTCCGGAGTCCAGAAGCATCCGCGGCTTGAAGCGGTGGCGAGTACTTCCCGGCATGCAAGGAAGCCGAACCAAGGCAAGTCGTTCCTGGTTTTATCTGCGTCCATCCGCGTTCATCAGCGGTTCAACAGAAATTGATTCTCTCGAGGCGGAACGATGGCACGAGCCGAACACGACATGACGACGCCCCCGCTGGACATCGACGCGCTGCGCGCGGAATTTCCGGTGCTTTCCAGGACTGTGCACGACAAGCCGCTGGTCTATCTGGATTCCGCGGCCACGGCGCAGCGGCCGCAGTGCGTCATCGACGCGACGACGCGGTTCTATTCCGAATACAACGCGAACGTGCATCGCGGTGTGCACCAGCTGAGCGTCGAGGCCTCGGAGGCCTTCGAAGCTTCGCGCGAGAAGGTGCGCGCGGGCCTCAATGCGAAATCCGAGCGTGAGATCGTGTTCACCCGTGGCGCGACCGAGGCGATCAACCTGGTCGCCCAGGCCTGGGCGCGGCCGCGCCTGCAGCCCGGCGACGAGATCATCGTCTCGACGATGGAGCATCATTCCAACATCGTGCCCTGGCAGCTGGTCTGCGAACAGACCGGCGCGGTCCTGAAACCGGCGCCGATCAACCAGCGCGGCGAGCTGCTGCTCGACGAGCTCGAGGCCCTGATCACCGACCGCACGAAGCTGATCGGGCTGGTCCATGTCTCGAACGCGCTGGGCACCGTCAATCCGGTCGAACGCGTCTGCGAGATCGCCCGCGAGCGCGGCATCGTGACCGTGATCGACGGCTGCCAGGCGCTGCCGCACGTCCACGTCGACGTACAGAAGATCGGTTGTGATTTCTACGCCTTTTCGGCGCACAAGATGTACGGCCCGACCGGCATCGGCGCGCTGTACGGCCGCGAGGCGTTGCTCGACGCGATGCCGCCGTGGCAGGGCGGGGGTGAGATGATCCTGCGCGTTTCGTTCGACGAGACCACCTACAACGAATTGCCGCACAAGTTCGAGGCCGGCACGCCGAACATCGCCGGGGCGATCGGAATGGGCGCGGCCTTCGACTTCCTCGATCGCATCGGCATCGACCCCATCGACGCCCACGAGCAGGACCTGCTGGCCTACGCCACCGACCGCATGCAGGCCATCGACGGCCTGCGCATTCTCGGCACCGCCGCGGACAAGGGCCCGGTCATCTCGTTCGTCGTCGACGGCGCGCATGCCAACGATATCGGCACCATCGTCGACCACTTCGGCGTCGCGTTGCGCACCGGGCACCACTGCGCCATGCCGGTCATGCAGTTCTTCGACGTCCCGGCCACTGCACGCGTGTCGTTCGGCTGCTACACCACGCGCGGCGAGATCGACACCTTCCTCGAGGCGCTGGATCGCGCCCGGGCGATGCTGGCCTGAATGCACCCGAATTCATCTGCGGATCGAACCGCAGATGAACGCAGATGGACGCAGATGAGATAAGCAAGGACCTGTCGGCAACCACTGTCGGTGTGGCGAGCCGACAGCCCGTTGTCGTTCCAGACCTCAGGTCTTTGACTTCCTTGCCTTTATCCGCGTTGATCGGCGTTCATCTGCGGTTTACCCCGGTTTCTGGTGTTTCGGACCGGATGCCCAGGCCTATAATTGCTGGCTGAATTCCACGCAACCCGGACCCCCGATGACCGACACCCGTATCGAAAAGGACAGCATGGGCGAGCTGCAGGTGCCCGCCGATGCGCTGTGGGGCGCGCAGACGCAGCGCGCCGTGAACAACTTCCCGATTTCCGGCCAGCCGATGCCGAAAGCGTTCATCCAGTCGCTGGGGCGGGTCAAGCTGGCCTGCGCGCGGGCCAACCAGGCCCTGGGCCTGATGGAGGCTGCCGATGCCGACGCCATCGTTGCGGCCGCCGATAAGGTCATCGCCGGCGAGGTCATCGAGCACTTCCCGATCGACGTCTACCAGACCGGCTCGGGCACCAGCTCGAACATGAACGCCAACGAAGTCATCGCCCACCTGTGCGCGAAGGCCGGCCACGACGGCATCCATCCGAACGACCACGTCAACATGTCGCAGAGTTCGAACGACGTGATCCCGACGACCATCCAGGTCTCGGCCTGCCTGGCCGCGCACGACGAGCTGCTGCCGGCGCTGGCTCATCTCGAAGCCACCATTCGCGCCAAGGCCGACGAGCTTTCCGAGACCGTCAAGACCGGCCGAACGCACCTGATGGATGCGATGCCGGTGACCTTCGGCCAGGAACTGGGCGCCTGGGCCAGCCAGATCGCCTCGTGTCGGGCACGCATCGAATCGGCGCTGACCCGCCTGAAGCGCCTGCCGCAGGGCGGCACCGCCGTCGGCACCGGCATCAACGCGCCGGCCGAGTTCGGCGACGAAGTCGCCAAGGAACTGAAGGCCCTGACCGGCTTCGACTTCGAATCGGCCGAGGACAAGTTCGAAGGCATCGCCGCGCAGGACGGCGCTGTAGAGCTCTCGGGCCAGCTCAAGACCCTGGCGGCGGTGCTGATGAAGATCGCCAACGACCTGCGCTGGATGAACTCCGGCCCGCTGGCCGGCCTCGGCGAGATCGAGCTCGAGGCGCTGCAGCCGGGCAGTTCGATCATGCCGGGCAAGGTCAATCCGGTCATCCCCGAGGCCACCTGCATGGTCGCTGCCCGCGTGATCGGCAACGACAGCACGATCACCGTCGGCGGCCAGTCCGGCAACTTCCAGCTGAACGTGATGCTCCCGGTCATCGGCGCCACGCTGCTGGAAAGCCTGACGCTGCTGACCAACGTCAGCGGCCTGCTGGCCGACAAGGCGATCAAGTCGTTCAACGTCCGCGAAGACAACATCAGGAAGGCGCTGGACCGCAACCCGATCCTGGTCACGGCGCTGAACCGCGTGATCGGCTACGAAAAGGGCGCGGCGACGGCCAAGCAGGCCTACAAGGAGGGCCGCCCGATCATCGACGTGGCGATGGAGACCACCGGCATGAGCCGCGAGGAGCTCGAGAAGCTGCTCGACCCGCTGAAGCTGGCCCACGGCGGCGTCGCGGAATAAGCCGATGACCGCCGTCATCGCCCAAGGCGCCGGGCTGCAGGAGACCTTCGCGCCGCACAACGCCTGCTTCGGCTGCGGCCCGGCCAACGACAAGGGCCTGCAGATCAAGTCCGTGCCGGTGCCGGGTTCGGACGAAGGCAGCGTCGTCTGCCGCTGGACGCCGGAAGCCCACCACGAAGCGTTTCCAGGCGTGCTCAACGGCGGCATCATCGGCGCCATTCTGGACTGCCACTGCAACTGGACGGCGGCCTGGCACCTGACCCGGCTTCGCGAGCTCGACAACCCGCCGTGCACCGTCACGGCGGAGTTCAAGATCCAGCTGCGCCGTCCGACGCCGTCGGACCGTGAGCTGACCCTGACCGCGTGGCCGGTGAAGGTCGACGGCGACATGGTCACCGTCGAGTCCGAACTGACCGTCGACGGTACCGTCTACGACCGTTGCACGGGGATCTTCGTCGCGGTGCAGCCCGGCCACCCGGCCTACCACCGCTGGTGAAGAAGGCGAAGACCATTCTGACGCTGCTGGTCCTCGCTCTGCTGGCGTGGATCGCGCTCGAGAACCCGAATCTGCTCGAGCCGGCGCCCGACGGCGCCACGCCGTCGTCGGTGCGGACCACCGAAGCGAGCGGTGCCGGCGGGCCGGTCATCCGCGACGTCGTCGTCCGCGATCTCGATGGCCGCGTCGCCTGGCGCGGCGACATGGACCTGGGCCCGGCGATCGCCCGCATCGAGCGGGGCGAGCCCGACCCGCATCGCAACGACGGGTCCACCTTCCAGAACCGCGAAGGCCGATTGCCGTCGAAGCCGCGCGGCTACTACCGCGAGTTCGTGGTGCGTACGCCGGGCATGCGCGGCGTCGGGCCGCAGCGGCTGGTCGTCGGCCGCGAGGGGGATGCCTGGTACACCTCCGACCACTACCGCAGCTTCGTCCGGCTGAACATCGAGGTCCGACCGCCGTGAGCGCGTTCGATCTCGACGTGCAAGGCGGCGTCGTCCGCGTCGAGCGCCCGATGGACGCCGACAAGGCGGTCTATCGTCTGAACGCTTCGGGCTTCCACGCCGTGCGTGTGGATCGTGCCCCCGTGTTCGACAAGGACACGCTGATGCACGCCCTCTACCAGGCCCTCGAACTCCCGGCCTGGTTCGGCTTCAACCTCGACGCCCTGGCCGACGCGCTGAATGCGCTCGAACCGAAACAGGGCAAGCGTTGGGTGCTGGTCTTCCAGGACTTCACCGCCCTCGAAGACGCCGACCCGGACCTGGCCGAGACCTTCTGCGAACTCGTCGACGACGCCTGCGTCCTCCCCGAAGCCGG
>CAZJSH010000032.1:14580-26793 GCA_964548715.1 uncultured Halomonas sp.
GCGCCCATCCTCTAAGGAACGGGCCGCAACGCCCGATCAGGCCGCCATGCCGCCCCGGAGCCAGAAGGTCAGGGTGTGCGGGGTTTCTTCGGCCCGGCCGAGTTCCTTCCAGTCGAACACGGCCTGCAGGTCGGGGCGCTTGACGTAGCCGCGGGCGGTCCAGAAGGGGTCGAGGGGGCGGTAGTCGGTGGGTCGCTTCGGGTGGTCGGCCGGGCGGTCGACGGCGCAGAAGGTGGTGATCGACAGGCCGAGTTTCGCCGCGTGGTCCTCGCGCAGGTCGAAGAACCCGTGGCCGAGGCCCTGTCCCCGGTAGTCCGGGAGCAGCACCGATTCGCCGAAGTAGAACACCCGCGCCGGATCGATGCCGGCGGCCTCGAACGGCGCCCGGAATGCGGCGTCGGCGGCGGTCATCGGCAGGCCGGTCGACGCCCCGACCACGGTCTCGTCGTCGCCGTCCTCGTCGATCACCAGCAGCACGATCGAGTCCGGGCATTCCAGGTAGGTCTGCAGGTACTCGCGCTCGTAGGCCGTGCTGCCGTCGTACAGGTACGGGTAGTCGCGGAACACGGTGGTCCGGAGTGCCGCGACCTCGTCCAGCCACGGGGCGAGCGCGGTGCCGGTGACGGTGTGGATTTCCATGTGGTTCGATCCGTTCGATGCCGGGACGGCCGGGAATCGTAGCGCGCCTGCGGTAGGCTGGGGCGATGAACGACGTGGATTGGAACGCGCTGATCGAGGCCCGGATCGCCGCGCTGAAGACGGCCAGCGAGGCCTCGCGCGAGGACCGCGACCCGGTCGAGCTGGACCAGACGCGGCAGGGCCGCCTGTCGCGGATGGACGCGATGCAGGGCCAGGCCATGGCGCAGGCGTCCGAGGCTCGGCGCATGCAGCAGATCGTTCGCCTGAAGGCGGCGCTGGCGCGATTCGAGCGCGGCGAGTTCGGCGAGTGCCCCGAGTGCGGTGAGCCGATCGCGGAGGCGCGCTTGAAGAACGACCCGGCCGTCACGCTGTGCATCGATTGCGCCGGCGCCCGGGAAGCGCACGGTTGAAATCGATGGGCGGCTGCGGTGTCGTCGACCCGAAGCCTTTCAGGCCACGCAGATGCCTCCACGCGGAAACATGCCAGGAAAAGCGATCTCTCGCAGAGCCGCAGAGAACGAACCCGAACATCGACACGGGCGCAGGCGCAGTTCGGTTCGGACGGACTCCTGGACCTGTTTCTGCACGACGTGCCCTTCTCTGCGGCTCTGCGAGAACCCGCTTTTCCAACGCTGTCCATCCAGCTCGGCATCGCCGAGCTGGCGGCGATCGGTCGAGGGCGCGCTGAGTCTCAGTCGCCGGCCGGCGCCGGGCGGAGGTAGGGCAGGTAGATCTGCGGGTCGGGGCGCAGCCGGTAGTTGTCGGCCACTTCGATGAACCGCACGATCCCTTCGGCGTCGATCACGATCACGGTCGGGACGGCGGCATCGGCCGGGAAGCCGAGCAGTTCGAGACCGGCCGGCGTGGCGCCGGGCGCGTGCAGGCCGAGCGTCTTCGTCGCCGCGCCGTCCGGATCGCGCAGGAAGGCGCCGGGCAGGTCGAAGCGACGAGCCAGCGCGCGGATCTGGGCCAGGCCCTGGTTGCTGATGAACCACAGCGTGGCCTCGCGGCCGACGTCGCGCCATGCGGCGGCCAGTTCCTTGATCTGCGCATTGCACAGCGGACACCAGGAGCCGCGATAGAAGACCAGGACCGCCGGCCGACCGGCCAACTCGGTCGAATCGATCGTCTCGCCGTTCGGGTCTTCCAGCGAAAACGCCGGAAGCGGCTGGCCAGGTACCGGGGCATCCGGCGCATCGCGCTGCACCGAGTACCAGCGCACGTAGACCATCCAGCCGACCAGCACGCCGATGCCGGCCGCCAGGTAGGGATTCCAGGCCTCGCCGTAGCGGTACACGGCCGCTGCGCTCAGCACCGCGCCGAGCCCGGCAATCGACGAGACCAGGATCGGGTGGCGGTCGGTTCGGGCCGGGCCGGCGGCGAACAGCCAGCCGAAGAAGCCCAGCGGAGCGGCGGCGGCGACCAGCAGGCCCAGCGGCGCGAGCAGCGGAATCTCCGGCCGCACGAGCATCAGGGCGGCGAACACGAAGGCCGCGACCAGCGCGGTGACGTAGAGCGTGATGAACCAGCGTTTCATGGTCCGGATCCCGTTGAAGCGGTCGTTCGACGTATTGTGCGTCAGCCGGCGGCCGGCCAGTGGTCGCGATCGGGCAGTGCGACGGCGTGGTCGTCGATGGTCGCCCACGGGTCGTCGGTCTGGGCCAGCCGGCGGAACAGGTTGTCGATCCGGTATTTCTGCGGATCGAGGTCGCCGCCCCCGGCCTCGTTCCAGTGCAGCGGCGTGGCGACCGGTGCGCCCGGCTTCGCGCGCACGGCGTACGGTCCGACCGACGTCTGGCCGTAGGCGTTGCGCAGGTCGTCGAGGAAGACGCGGTCGCCGCGCTTGTTCTTGCGCTGCTCGACGGTCATCAGCTTCGGCTGCTGCCCGGCGAGCTGGCGGCACAGCGCGTGGGTGAATTCGCGCACGGTATCGAAGCCGGCCGAGCGGTCCAGCGGGACCACGATGTGCAGGCCGCGCGATCCGGTGGTCTGGACGAACGACGGCAGGTCCAGGTCGTCGAGGGCGCGGTGCAGGTGCCGGGCGGTGTCCTGGACCTTGCCGAAGTCGTCGTCGGAGGGGTCGAGGTCGAAGATCATCCGGTCCGGGTGCTTCGGCCGGTCGGTGCGCGACAGCGCCAGGTGCGGCGTGATGCAGCCCTGGTCGGCCAGGTAGACCAGCGTGGCGGGCGAGTCGGCGACGACGTAGGTTACCTCGCCGTCGGACTTGGGCAGCGTGGCGCGGCCGATCCAGTCGGGGAAGTGATCGCCGATGGCCTTCTGGAAGAAGCCGTCCTCGCCGATTCCGTCGGGAAACCGGTGCATGGTCAGTGCACGGTCGCGGTAGTGCGCGATCGCGATCTCGCCGACGCGCGCGTAGTAGTCGGCCAGGTCGAGCTTGGTGATGCCGTCGTCGGGAAACAGCGGCTTGTCGGCGTTCCCGATCTCGATGTCGTGGCCGTCGACGGTCAGGACTTCGGTCGACTCAGTCATCGCCGGCCTCGCGGACCACGTCGGTCGGGTTCTTGTCGCGCCGCAGGCCCAGGAAACGCGGGTGACGGAGCTTGCCGTCGTCGGTCCACTCGGTGAAACCGAACTCGCCGACGTACTCCGGTTCGACCCAGGTCGCGCCCGATTCCGACGGCGTCTCGGCGAACGGGCAGTCGTCGGTCTCGATCTCGTCCAGCCGCTCGCGGAAGCCGGCCAGGAATTCATCGTCGTAGCCGGTCCCGACCTTGCCGGCGTAGCGCAGTTCGTCGTCTTCGTAGACACCGACCAGCAGCGCGCCGAAGCCGACCCGCTCGCCCTGCGGTTCGGTGAACCCGCCGATCACCAGCTCCTGGCCGTGGCCGCACTTGAACTTCAGCCAGTCGCGCGAGCGAGAGTGGCGGTAGGCGGAGTCGGCGCGCTTGGCGATGACGCCTTCCCAGCCCTTCTCGCAGGCCTGCTCGAAATACGCCTCGCCGTCCTCGTTGCGGTGCGGCGTGAAGCGGACCGTGTCGTCGAAGTCGAACAGATTTTTCAACAGCGCCTTGCGCGTGCGCAGCGGCAGCGCGTCGAGCGACCGGCCGTCGAGGTGGGGCAGGTCGAAGACGTAGAAGTACACCGCAACGTCGCTGTCCCGCGCTTTCTGCGGATCGTCGATCTGCATGCGCTGCTGCAGCCGCGAGAAGCTGCTGACCCGGCCGTCGAAGGCCACAGCTTCGCCGTCGATCACGAAATCGTCGATCGGCTGGCGTTCCAGCGCTTCGATCAGCTCGGGGTACGTGTCGGCGGCGTTCTTGCGGTTGCGGGTCAGCAATCGGACGTCGGACCCGTTGCGGAACGCCAGCAGCCGCTCGCCGTCGAGCTTGCGCTCGTAGATCCAGCCGGGGTCGGAGAACCGCTTGTCGGTCAGCGTGGCCAGCATCGGTGCGATCCACTCCGGCGGATCGGCCGGTTCGAGCCGGTCGCGCTCGCTCTCGCTCAGCTCGTCGCGCCAGTCGCTCATCCGTCGTCCCCGCTCTCGTCGTCGGTATTCTCGTCGTCGGCGATTTCGTCGATCGAGCGTCCGCTGAGCACCGAGTCCGGCTCGGTGGAGACGGGATTGCGCCGAGCGTCGGCCGCGTCGTCGTCCATCTTGATCAGCAGCCAGTTGGCGTCGTCGCCGGAATCCGTGCGCTGCAGCGCGTAGCCGCCGGAAATCTTCTCGCCGTGCAGCTCGACCAGCAGGTGGCCGTTCTTCCAGGCCTCGTCCAGCGGTTGAAGTTCGCCGTCCTTTTCGGTGATGTTGTCGAAGCTGCCGCGATCCCAGACCAGCACCGTGCCGCCGCCGTACTGGTCTTCGGGGATGGTGCCCTCGAAGTCGGCGTAGTCCAGCGGGTGGTCCTCGGTCGGAATCGCCAGGCGCTTGTCCGACGGGTCGGTCGACGGACCCTTCGGCACGGCCCAGGACTTCAGCGTGCCGTCGATCTCCAGCCGCAGGTCGTAGTGCAGCGACGAGGCGTCGTGCTTCTGGATCACGAAGCAAGGATCGTCGTCGGACGATGATGTGTCACCGCGCGGCTCCGGCGTTCGATCGAAGTCGCGTTTCGCGTCATAGTCGTCGGCCATCGGGGGCTCCGCGGGGTGTGAGGGGCGTCCCACCCTACCAAACGTCCTCGGCAGCTTCGCTCAGTCGTGCCGGGCCGGGTCGTGCCACTCGATCGGATCGACGCCGAAGCAGCGGCGCATTTCGGCATACAGCTCGGGGTGGTGCTTGTCCAGTTGGCGTGGTTTCTCGTAGAAGGTCTCGGTCAGGACCGCGAAGAACTCGGCCGGGTTGGTCGCGCCGTAGTGGTCCATGACCGTCTTGACGTGGTGCGCGGCGTTTCGCTGCAGTTCGTCGAAGGCCGGCTGCATGGTCCGCGCCCAGCTCACGTACTGGCTGCGCTGCTCCAGCACCGGCGCGCCGTCCATCGCGCCGTCGGCCTCGTCGAGCTTGTGGGCGAACTCGTGCAGGATCACGTTGTGGCCGTCCTTGATATCACCGGCGCCATGGCGGGCCGAGTCCCAGGCCAGCACCATCGGGCCGCGCTTCCACGACTCACCCAGCCGTGCCGGCCGGCCGACGTGCTCGACCAGCCCGTCATGCTGCCGCTGTTCGGAAACGAAGGTGCTGGGGTAGATCAGGATCGTTGTGAAGCCGGCGAATTCGAGATCATCGCGGCCCAGCAGCAGGATGCAGGCCGTCCCGGCCACCGTCAGCCGGATCTCGTCGTCGATTTCCACACCCTGCAGGCCGAAGAAGCGCTTGTCGAACAGGAAGGTCTGGATATGCCCTTCCAGCTGCGCCTTCATGGTCTCGGGGAGCCGCCGATAGAGCGGGATGTTGTCGTGCAGGATCCGGCGCTGCGCGTCGGTCAGCGGCGTGGCCGCGGCCTGCTTGCGCTGGCGGTGGCGCAGCAGGCGATACGCGCCCCAGGCCAGGGCAGAAATTGCGAGGATGACAAGCACTTGATTCATCAAAGACCGCCGCGCTGCTTGTGTTTGATCGATAGCATTTTTATGTGCCTCTTCTTTTCAAAAACTGTTGAAAAAAAATGGGGGGGTGGCAGCTTGAAGTGGCGTTGGTTGTGGTGTACGGAAACTGGAAGGGGCTGTTCTGTTGCCACAAAAGCGCATTGTGTTCTCGATTCACTTGAACTTGAGGAGAGTCATGATGACGTCTTTCGTTATTGAAAATGTCGTTCGAAGCAGTGTCTGCGCGGCCGTCGTCGGCGGTCTTTTTTTGATCTCAAGCGCGACCATTGCGGAAGAGTACTCCGCTTCCGTGGTCGAGATGCGTGATAGCTCGGTCACCGTTGCGCTGGATACAAAGTCCACGGCGGACGTTCTGTCCGAGCACTCCACGATCATTTACAGAGAAGCAGACCTGGAGAAAACGGACATACAGCCTGCGCTGCTGAATTTCCAGGGCGATGTGGTGCTTCGCAGCGAGTTGGGCGTAGTCGTTCAAACCGACTGGCTGTCCTTCGATCCTTCGACGAAATGGTTCAGTGCCGTGGAAGTTCATGTAGCGACTTCGGGCAAGGCCGGTGGTATTTCCCTGCATTGTTCGAGCGGTCAGCTTTTCGTCAATGGTGAAGGGACGGGCACCTATCCCACACAGCAGAACCCGCGAACGGACATCCTTCCCAGTGGAAGTGTGTACTGCAACGGTAATACCGTGCATTTCCGGATGACTTTCCCCTTACAAGAGCCTTGAGGGTCGTTTACGGCGCAAGGTTCCAAACGCCCCGGTTTCAGCCGGGGCGTTTTCTTTGTAGCTCACACGGCCCGTCCGCCACTAGTCCCTCGCCCCTGGTCCCTGCTGCTCTATCCAAACACCCCATGCACGAACCACCCGTCGCGCGGTTTGTACTCGCGGAACACCCAGAGCCTGTGCCCGCGTTCGTCGTGGGCCACCCAGTAGTCGCGGCGGCAGTCCTGGCCGTCCCACCAGCCGGTCTCGATTCGCTCCGGGCCGTCGATCAGGCGCAGTGCGTCGACGCGGCAGGGCCGCGGCTCGGGCAGCAGCCAGGCCGGGCGCTCGGGGGTGTCCTCGGCCACCGCCGTGGTGCCGGGCTTCGACCAGGTCCAGGCCTTCTCGGGGCGGTGATCGGACTTCGGCGCCACGCCGCACAGCCCGTCTTCGCCGATCCGGGCGCTCAGCCGGTCGAGCAGGGCGGGCCAGGCGTCGTTGATGTTGGTGCCGGACCACAGATCGGCCTGCGGCGGGCGCTGGCCGCTCACGCTGTCGGCTTCGACTTTCAGCCGCTCGATGTCGGCGGTGATCCGGATCGGTTCGAGTTTCAGTCGAAGGATCTCCAGCAGCCGGTCGCGCTGGAAGCCCGGCTGGCCGAGCCCGGCGGAGAAGGCGATCTTCGGGCCCTGGTCCTCGGGGTACAGCGTCACGTGCAGCGCGGTCAGCCGCTCGTCGCGCACCCGCAGCCAGTGTTCCAGCCCGTCGAGCACGCGGTTCAGCGCGAAGACCAGGGCTTCCGTTCGGCGCACCGGCACCGGCAGCTCGACGAGGCGGGCGAAGGTTTCCGGCGGCTGCCAGTAGACCAGCGGCGTATCCAGCCGGCCGCGCAGCTGGTCCAGGTAGCGGCCCACGCCCTGGCCGAGCCGGCGGTCCAGCTCGAAGCGCGGCAGCCGGACCAGGTCGCGAACCCGTTTCAGCCCCAGCCCGGCCAGCTTGCGCCGCTCGGCCGGGCTCAGCTCCAGTCGCTCGATCGGCCAGTCGGCCAGCGTTCGTTCCAGATCGTCCCGGGACTCGGCCCGTACCCCGGCCCGTGCCATCAGCCCGGCCGCCGCTGCGACGGGCGCCACGCCCAGCCTCGTCGTCATGCCCAGCGGTGCCAGGGCCTCGTCGAGCGAGGCCAGCAGCGTGTCCAGCGGGCCGTGCAGCCGGCGGCTGCCGCCGACTTCCAGCACCACGCCGTCGCCGGTCAGCGCCACCTGGTGGCTGAAGCCGTAGGCGACCAGCGCCAGGTCCTCCAGCCAGGCGGTTTCGGCCCGCCGGTCGCGCGGCTGGCTGTCCAGCGTCGGTGCGATGGCCAGCGCGTCGGTCAGCGCCTGGCCGGTGCGCACTCCCATTCGCGCCGCGGCATCGTCGACCGCGACCAGCCGCAGCTGGCCGCCGATCGCGTCGTGCGCGGCGCGCGGCCGCTTGGCGTCGTCGGGCGCGCGCATCCGGCCGGCGGCTTCCAGCGCCAGCCGCGGACAGACGACGCCGGTCCAGAGCGAAGGCTTGCGCACGCCATCGACCCGCTCAGGCGCGGGCTTCGAGCGCCTGCCGGCGCGCGGCCAGCGGCACCACGTTGTCCGGCGCCAGCCGGATCGGCCCGGTGCCCGGCCCCTGGGCGCTGCGCAAGACCTCGAGCTCGCCGCCGGCGTGCACGGCCAGCCGCAGCGCGGCCAGCGACGGCGGGGCGGGGCAGCCGGGCGGATAGCAGACGAACAGCGGCGCCTCGCCGTTCTCGGCGGCCAGCTGCAGCCGCCGCACCGCGCGCTCGTTGACCTGGTTGCGCGCCGGCCAGGCCACCACCGCACCGCACAGCCCGCTCTTCAGGCACTGCTCGGCCGCCCACAGCGCGTGGTCGGGCGCGCGCACCACCAGCACCCGGGCCAGGTCCACGCCGGCGCGGTGCAGGCGCTGCGGGCAGGGCACCAGCGGCGGGGCGGCGAACACCACCGAGCGGCCCTCGCGGGTGCACTCGGCCAGGCAGGGCAGCAGCAGGTCCAGCTCGCCGCCGCCGGCCCGGTCGGGCACCAGCTCGGTCAGCTTGCCGCGCGGCCAGCCGCCGGTCGGCAGCTGGGCGTCCAGCGCGGCGTGGCCGGTCGAGCGGGCCGGAGCCGGGCGGCGCCGGCGGCCGCGCCACAGGTCGTCGCGGTCGGCCAGCAGGCGATCCAGCGAAATCGGGCGGGACGTGGCGTAGGCGGTCGGGGTCGAAATCGAGGGCATGGCGGTTTTCCTCTGCGAGTCTGGAGATACTGTATATGCATACAGTTTCTCAGATTCCGAGAACCGCGCGGTGAAAAAATTCCGCCCGACGCGAAGCCGGGCGGAATTCCGAGTCTGATCAGACACCTGGGGAAGGAAGGTGTCCGACCGCTCAAGACCCCGGACGGATCGGTCCGGGCTGGAGAGCGGGGCGCGCCGTCGGCAGAAGCAGCGCGCCCCGACGCCGGGTGTCCGGCGTCAACCGTTGCCGTCGTCGGCCATGCCCAGCCGGATGCGCTCGCGGTTGTTGTCGACCGTGGCCATGCCGATGCCGCGCACGTTGATCAGCTCGTCGATGTGGCGGAACGGGCCGTTTTCCTCGCGGTAGGCCACGATCGCCTCGGCCTTGGACTCGCCCACGCCGACCAGCGCCTCGGCCAGCTGTTCGGCGGTGGCGGTGTTGACGTCGACCGGCGCGTTCTCGGCGGCCAGCACGGTTCCGGACAGCGAAAGGGCCAGCACCAGGGCCAGGATCAGGTTCTTGAACATGATGGTTCTCCTTCGGATATCGATGATCGATGGATCGGTTCGGTTTTCGAAATCGGGCGCCGGCCTCGTGCCGGTCACCTCGCGATCCAGTCTGTCGATCCGGGCATCGTTCGACCATCGGAACCCGCCGCGACATCCTGTCGGAAATCGCCGCATCCGGACCCCGCCGGTTTTCGGGGGTCTGTAGGAGAATTCAGTAGCTGCCCGCCGCGGGCGCCGAAACGACCGCGGGCCGGCAGGAAACCGGCCCGCGATTCTGAGAATGGGGAGAGGTGACCCCCAACCGCCCGATCCCGTCACCCACATCACCCGCTGCCGCTGCTCCCTTCCGGGCCTGACGGGGTTCACGGGGTCGTGGTGCGGGGAGACCGAAGAGGGCCACCAGCCGGTATTGTCGCAAATTCTTGCGGGCGCGTCAGGGGGATTCGTGACCGGATTTCATGAACGCGCAGTCTGCGGACCGGCCCGGCGCGGGCTGGCTCGAAGCTGATTACGAACTTCATCGACAAAGAAAAACGCCCTGCGCGGTGGCAGGGCGTTTCCTTGCTGGCGGAGAGAGAGGGATTCGAACCCTCGATAGGGCTATAAACCCTATACTCCCTTAGCAGGGGAGCGCCTTCAGCCACTCGGCCACCTCTCCGTGAACCGTTGAATTGTCAGTCTAGCCGTTTCCGGCTTCGCCGGGCGCCGCTAGCGCGCCGCGAGAGGGATGGCTCATCCTCCGGATTTGCGAGCTCGCGGCGCTCGGTTCGAAGCTGGCTGCACTCGAATCGAACATGCAATTATAACGATCTCTAAGCCCGAATGCGACCGGCTTCGGGCTTGATCTTCATCTTGGGACTACCGGCGAATGAGCAGCCCAGCGGCGCGATCACGGACGGCATCGGTCTTCCGGCCGGTGCCCCATCGAATGCCTGTGGGAGGCCGGCTGTGCCGGGCGAAGGGCGGCCCGACCGGTTCGCGAGCAAGCTCCCTCCAACAGGCGGTCATTGCGCCGGCATCGGATCGAAGGCCTGCTGGAGGCCGCTTGCGGGCGAAGGGTGGTCCGGCCGGTTCGCGCGGAAATCCGCCCTCCCATAGTCGATTCCATGCCCGGCACCGAACCGAAGGCCTGTGGGAGGCCGGCTGTGCCGGGCGAAGAGTGGCTTGGGCAGTTCGCGAGCAAGCTCCCTCCAACAGGCGGATCAGCGCCAGCGTCAGATCGAAGGTCTGTTGGAGGCCGCTTGCGGGCGAAGGGTGGTTGGTCCGGTTCGCGCGCGAGCTCCCTCCAACAGTCGATGAGAGGGCGAGGCTAGTCGTCCGGCGGCGAGACCTCTTCGGCTTCCGGAACCCCCGCAACCCGCGCGTCCACCCACAGCGCTCGCAGCAGTCCGATCGCCGCGGCGATCAGCAGCACGCTCATCGGCAATGCCATGGCGATCGCGGCCTGCTGGATTGCGGTCAGGCCACCGACCAGCAGCAGCGTTGCGGCCACGGCGCCTTCGGAGATCGCCCAGAACAGCCGCTGGGCGGTCGGCGGATTCGGGTGGCCGCCGGAGGTGACCATGTCGTCGACCAGCGAGCCGGAATCCGAAGAGGTGATGAAGAAGATCACGATCACCAGCGTTGCGAACACGGTGCTGACCGTTGCCCAGGGCAACTGTTCCAGCAGCAGGTGGAGCGCGATCGCCGCGTCGTCGATGACCTGCGAGGCCAGCGTCAGCCCCTGGCTCTGCTGGAGCTCCAGCGCCGCGCCGCCGAACGTCGCCATCCAGGCAAAGGTCACCAGCGTCGGCACGATCAGCGCGGCCAGGATCACCTCGCGCACCGTGCGGCCCTTCGAGATGCGGGCGACGAAGATGCCGACGAACGGCGACCAGGAGATCCACCAGCCCCAGTAGAACAGCGTCCAGTTCGTCTGCCACTCGCTCGGCGCGCCGAGCCCGATCTCGGCGCTCATGCCCGGAAGCCGCTGCAGGTAGCTGCCGAGCGACTGCACGAACGTGGCCCCGATCGACAGCGTCGGGCCGACGGCGAATACGAATACCAGCAGCACCGCGGCTAGCGCGATGTTGGCCGACGACAGCCGCCGGATGCCGCGCTGGAGGCCGGACACCACCGAAATCGTCGCCACCGCGGTGATCGCCCCGATGATGGCGATCTGCACGCCGGTACCGGTCGGTAGTTCCAACGAGCGGCTCAGCCCGGCGTTGATCTGCATCGCGCCCAGGCCCAGCGACGTGGCCACGCCGAGCAGCGTGCCGACCGTGCACAGGATGTCGGCGACATGGCCGATGGGCCCGTAGATCCGCTCGCCGATCAGCGGCCACAGCACTGCGCGCGGTGCCAGCGGAAGGCCGAGCCGGAAATGGCCGTAGCCGATCCCCAGGGCCAGCACCAGGTAGATCGCCCACGGGTGCAGGCCCCAGTGCAGGAAGGCATAGGTCATCGCGTCGCGCGCGGCCGCGGCGGACTCCGGCTCGGCGTTCGGCGGCTCCAGGTAGTGGCTCAGCGGCTCGGCCACGCCCCAGAACACCAGCCCGGTCCCCATGCCGGCGGCGAACAGCATCGCGAACCAGGCCGGGTACGAGAACTCGGGACGGGAATCGGGATCGCCGAGGCGAAGGCGTCCCGCCGGCGTGACCAGCAGGACCAGCGCCATCACCAGCAGCGCCGAGGCCAGCAGCATGTAATAGCCGCCGAAGGTCGCCGTCACCCAGCCCTGAACGGTCCGGAAGGTGCTCGCCGCCCAGTCCGTGTAGGCCCCGCCGACGACCACGAATACCACGACGAGCATCGCCGAGCCGAAGAACACCGTTGGCTGCATGCGCTCGAACGGGCCGAATTGTTTCGAGAGATCCTGCTGCATGGATGCGGCGCAAGCGCCGGTTCCTGCGGCGAATTCGCGTTCAGACTAGCAGGGTGCCGTGCTCGGGCCGGAGAAACCGGGGTGCGAATCGATCTTGCCACCCTTCGCCAGGCACAGCCGGCCTCCCAGAGTACTCCGTTCTGAGGCCGGCAATGCTATCGACTGGGGGAGGGCGGATTCCGCGCGAACCGGTTCGGCCACCCTTCGCCCGCAAGCGGCCTCCAACAGGCCTTCG
>CAZJSH010000033.1:0-26062 GCA_964548715.1 uncultured Halomonas sp.
GTCGACCCGGAACCCGCCGGCGAGTCCGGCGCGTGAGCGAGACCGCTTCGGGCGTCGATCCGGTCCCCGGGGGCGCCCGGTCCGGAACTCGTGTTGTCGGCGGCTGCGTTAGAGTTCGATCACCGCCCCTGCCGGGCGAAGACAGGAGGACGTAGTGATGCAGAATCGCCAACAGGCCGCCCGCGTGCTGGGTGCCGCCGGCGTGGTGCCGTTCGTCGCGCTGCTGGTGGTCGTCGCGCTCGGCGGGCCCGGCTGGATCATCGACCTGCTGCGTGGCTATGCGCTGTTGATCCTCGCGTTTCTCTGCGGCAGTCTCTGGGCCGATGCGCTGGTCCGTCCGGCCGACGGCCCGGGTCCGCTGATCGTCAGCAACGTCATCGTGCTGGCCGCCCTGGTAGCCCTGCTGCTGCCGCTGGGCTGGGCCTTCGCCTGGCTGGCGGCGCTGTTTGCGCTGCACGCGCTGGCCGAATGGCGCTGGACGCGGGCCGGGCAGCCGGGCTGGTACCGCCGGCTGCGCTGGATGCTGAGCATCGCCGTGACCGTCCTGCTGGCCGCCTCCGCGGCCGTGGCGGCCCGCGGTGGCTGAGGCCGATCCGGTCCTGCGTCTTCGCGGACTGGTCCGGCGCTACGGCGAAGGTCCCCGCCAAGTTCCGGTACTCGACGGTGCCGAGCTCGATGTCCTGCCCGGTGAAGCGGTGGCCGTGATGGGCGCGTCCGGGTCCGGCAAGTCCACGCTGCTGCACCTGGCCGCCGGCATGGACCGGCCCGATGCCGGCGAGGTCCGGATCGCCGGCGTCGATGTCCACGCGCGGCCCGAACCGGCGCGAACGCGCGAACGTGCGCGCCGCGTTGGCCTGGTCTTCCAGGACTACAACCTGATCGAGTCGCTGACGGCGCGCGAGAACATCGAGCTGGCCGTCTGGCTGTCGCGCAGTACGGTCGATCCGGCCCGGATCGATGCGCTGGCCGGCGAGCTCGGCATCGAGGATCTGCTGGAGCGTCGTCCCGATCAGCTGTCGGGCGGCCAACAGCAACGGGTCGCGATCGCCCGGGCGCTGATCCACGAACCGTCCGTGCTGCTGGCCGACGAGCCCACCGGCAGCCTGGATCGGCGGGCCGGCGACCAGGTGCTCGACGTCCTGGTCGAGGCTGCGCGGGCCCGCGGATGCGCGCTGGTGCTGGTCACCCACAGCGATGAAGCCGCCGCGCGCTGCGACCGGGTACTGGCCCTGCGCGACGGCCGCCTGGTCCCGGCCTGAGCGGCAATGCGCGCTCGGCTTTCGCATGGTTTCTTCCGCCGGCATCCCGGCCAGTGGCTGCTTGCGCTGATCGGGATCGCTGCGGGCATGGCCGTGGTCACCGGCGTGGCGCTGTTGCGCGGCGCACTGGTCGATTCCCTCGATGCCGCGTCCGATGCGCTGGCCGGACAGGACTCGATCGCGGTGCGCGCTGCCGACGGCGCGATCGCGCCGGAACGCTTCGCCGAGCTGGCCCGGCTGCACGGCGCGCCAGACTGGGTCCCGGTGCTGCGAATTCCGGTCCGCGTCGGCGGCGTCGAGCTGGAGGTGGTCGGCCTGGATACCTTCAGCGCCGTGCGCGACGTGGCCGGAAACGCCTCGCTCGGGGGTGCGGCCGATGCTCTTGAATGGACCGGCGACGGGCCGCCGCCGGCCGCGATTGGCCCGGAAACGGCCGGCCTGCTTGGCGTGGCGACCGACGCGGTGCTGACGCTCGAGGGGCCGAGCGGACCGGTCGAGCTGCGGCTTGCGGCGGCCGCGGGCACCGGGCTGGACCGCCGTCTGGTCATGGACATCGCTGTGGCCCAGCACGCCTTCGACCTGCCCGACACGATCTCCGAACTGCTGGCGCCTGGATCGGCGCGGGGATGGATCGAGCAGAACCTGCCCGATGGACTGCAGGCCCGCACGCTCGAGGAACAGCGAGCGTCGGCCCGCGAACTGACCGCCGGACTGCGCGCGAACCTCACCGCGATGAGCCTGCTGGCGCTCGCGACCGGCCTGTTCGTTGTCTACAGCGTGCTCAGCTTCCTGATGGTGCAGCGCCGCCGCAGCTTCGGCGTGCTGCGGGCGATTGGCCTGACGCCGGGCGACTTGGGCCGGATGCTGATTCAGGAAAGTCTCCTGCTCGGTGCGCTGGGCAGCCTGGCCGGGTTGGTCGCCGGGACCTTGCTGGCCGACCTGTTGCTGGGGCTGATCGCCGATCCGGTCCGCAGCATCTACGGTCAGCTGGCGCTGGCTCGGACCGAACCGGCGCTGTGGCTGTACGCTGCACTATTCGTGCTCGGCGTGCTGGCGGCGATCGCGGTGACGGTGCCGGTAGTTCGCGAAGCGCTTCGCGTTCCGCCGGGCCGGATGGTGCGCGCAGCGTCGGCGCCGCTGCCGAAGCGGGTGCGCTGGGCGCTGGCCGGCGTGCCGGTCGCGCTGGGACTGGCCTGGGTGGCGGTCGATGGGCGCCTGGTCGCCTCGCTCGGCGGCCTGTTCCTGGTGCTGGCCGGGCTCGCCACGCTGCTGCCGCCGGTCGGATTCGGGCTGCTGTCGGTGGCCGGACGCCGGGCCGGACCGGGCCTGACCGGCCGCGCCGTCCGGCTGCTCGACGGTTCGCGCCGGCGGTTGGCGCCGGCGCTCTCGGCGCTGTCGCTGGCGCTCGCGCTGGCGATGGGAATGGGCATGATGATCCTGGGTTTCCGCGCCTCGGTGGATGACTGGGTCCAGCGATTGCTGCGCGCCGACCTGTATGTGTCGGCGCCGGAACGGGCGCTGGCGGTCGAGGAAGTCGAGCGGCTGGCGGCGATCGACGCGGTCGCCGCCGTGTCCACCGTGTCCGCGCAGCGCCTGGCCGACGGCACCCGCTTGACTGCGTACCGTCTGCCCGCCCGGGCCTGGGCCGGCTTCGATTGGCTGGCCGGCGATCCGGACGAGGTCCGCGCCGGCTTCGAACAAGGTCTCGGCGTTGCCGTCTCGGAACCGCTTGCGCGTGCGCGCGGCCTGGCGCCCGGCGACGCACTCGTCCTCCCGCTGCCCGGCGGCGTCCGACAGTTCGAGGTGCTGGGAGTATTTCGCGATTACTCCAGCGATGCCGGTTTTGTCGCGATCGATGCCGACCGGCTCGGCGGCCGGCTGGCCGGGACCGTCGACAGCGTCGGTCTGTACGCGGTCGCGGGCGTCGGGCGCAATACCCTGCAACGGCAGCTCGAGGCCGCGCTCGCCGCCGATCCGCAGACCTCCGACCTGCAGTGGATCGGTCCGCGCGAGATCCGCGACCAGAGCCTGGCGGTGTTCGATCGCACGTTCCGGATCAGCTGGGCGATGGCAGTGCTGGTCGGTGGGATCGCGCTGGTCGCGCTGGTCAGCGCCCTGTTGGCCCACGGGTTCGAGCGGGCGCGGGAGTACGCAACGCTCCGTGCGCTGGGCCTGGCGCCGGCCCAGCTGTTCCGGCTGATCGTGGTCCAGACCCTCGCGCTGACCCTTGCCGCGGCCATGCTCGCCGTGCCGGTCGCGGTCGTGGTGCACTACGCGCTGGCGCTGTTCATCCAGCCCCGGGCGTTCGGATGGAGCGTTCCGGCCGGGCTGCCGCCGATCGAGCCGATCGTGGTGGTTGTTCCGCTGGCCCTGGTGCTGGGCGCGCTGGCCGGACTGATCCCGGCCGCGCGGATCGGCCGGCGCCCGCCCGCCGATGGACTGAGGGCTCGATGATGCGCCGGGACCTGGCCGTCATCGCGCTGCTGGCCGCGCTGGCCGTGGCCTGGCTGATCGCCCGCAGCGACCCGCCGGACGCCGGCGATGCGCCGCTGGATACCACCGCCCTGCTGGCTGACGCGCCGGAATCCTTCGAGCGGATCACCGGGCCGCAGCCGCTGGAATTTCCGGCCGACCACGCCCTTCATCCCGGCTACCGAAGCGAATGGTGGTACTTCACCGGCAACTTGTTCGATGCCGACGGCCGCCGGTTCGGCATGCAGTTCACGCTGTTCCGGTTCGGCCTGGCCGCCGACGACAGCCGGCCGACGCTGGACAGTGTGTTCGCTGCCGATGCGGTCTGGATGGCGCACCTGGCGCTCAGCGACGTGGCGGAGCGGCGGTTCTTCCACCGCGAGCGCTTCGCGCGCGGCGCGCTCGGGCTGGCCGGCGCCAGCGAGGACCGCTGGTGGTTGCGCGACTGGACCGTGACGCGGACCGAGGCCGGCTGGCGCCTGCGCGCCGATGCCGGCACGTTCGCCCTGGACCTCGCGCTGGACGCCGTCAAGCCGGTGGTGCTGCAAGGCAACCGGGGCTACAGCCAGAAGGGGCCGGCGCCAGGCAACGCATCGCGCTACTACACCTTCCCGCGACTGGCCGCCGACGGCACGGTCCGGGTCGACGGGCGCGCTCGCGCGGTCGAGGGCACGGCCTGGCTGGACCGCGAGTGGGGCTCCAGCCAGCTGGGCCCGGGCATCGAGGGCTGGGACTGGTTCGCGCTGCAGCTCGACGATGGCCGCGACCTGATGATGTATCGGTTGCGGACCGAGCAGGACACCGCATCGCCGTTCTCGGCCGGCGCGCTGGTCGAGGCCGACGGCTCGGCCCGGATTCTGGACCGCGACGATTTCGAGCTCGAACCGGTTCGCCGCTGGCGCGACCCCGAGGGCGTGAGCTGGCCGGTTGCCTGGCGCGCGCGCCTGCCCGAGGCCGGCCTCGACCTGGCGATCGAGGCGACGTTCGACGACCAGCAGTGGCGCACGGGCGTCCGGTACTGGGAGGGCGCCATCGATGTCCACGACCGGGCAACGGGGGACCGGCTCGGCCTCGGCTACCTGGAACTGAGCGGCTATTCGGCCGATCGCGAGCGCGGCCGCCGCTGACCCGGCTTCAGGGTTGGATGATCGGTCCGCTGGCCGGGGCGTCCGGAATTTCGATGCAGGTGGATGAGGCCGCGGTGGCTGCGACTGCCGCAGTCGGCGCGATTCCGAGCAGCGCCTCGACCTGCGGCACCGGCACGCCCCGCTGCATCAGGTGCACGGCGTAGCTGTTGCGCAGTACGTGGCCGGTCACCCGCCGACGGATGCCGGCCGCGTGCGCGGCCTGTTCGATGGCGCGATGGAATCGAGCCGGTTCGATGTGATGGATCGGGCGACGTTCGGCATCGGCGCCGAAGCGCGCCGCGCCCGGGCGCGCCGGAAACAGGTACTGCCAGCGCCAGGCATGGACGGTCGCCGGTCGGCGCGCGGCGATCTCCGGCGGCAGCGTGACCGCGCCGCCGCCGTTGCCGATGTCGATGATGTGCAGCTGCCGCAGTTCGTCGAAGCGGACGGCCAGCGTGCGCGCCACGGCGGCCGGCAGCCGCAGTTCCCGCAGCGCCGCGCCGGACGGGTCGCGCACGATCAGTTGGCGTTGCTCGGGATCGACGTCCCGGATGCGGAGCCGAACGCATTCGAGCAGCCGGATGCCGGTGCCGTAGACCAGCGCTGCTGCCAGCCACTCGGTGCGGCCGAGTCGGCTCAGCAACCGCTGCACTTCCTCGCGCGCCAGGATGTTGGGGCCGGCCACCCGGCGCCGCTGGTCGAGCAGCAGCTGCAGCCACGGCGGTGTGCCGTGGGGCGAAGCGCGGTACAGCCAGTCCAGTGCGTCGAGCGCGCGATGCTGGGTCGGACGGCCGGCGTAGCGCTCGTGGGCGATGTGCTCGAGAAAGCGCTCTACGGCATCGCGCCCCAGCTGCGCCGGCTCGTGGGCTTCGCCGTGGTCGAGAAACGCCCGTGCCCAGAACACCAGCCGGCGCCTGCGCGCCTCGTCGACCCCTTCGCGGCGGAGCAGGGACTGCATGCGCTCGAGCGGTTCGCTCATCGACGTTCCCGACCATAGTGTGATGAAGTTCACTATACGATTGCCGAGGGTCGGGTTCAATCGTGATCGGTCCTCGTGGCTCGCTGTCGTGATTCGGCAATCAGTGGCAATCACGGACGGCCGATCATGAGTCGCCGAGCGCGAGCCCGGGTCGGCGGCCCGGGGTCAGCGCTCGGCACGGCCCGGCAGGAAGACGGTGCCCGCCTTCATCACGAAGCGCACGTCCATCAGCGTGTCGACCGACTCGAGCGGATCGCCGGGCACAGCGATGATGTCGGCCCAGTACCCTGCTTCGAGTCGGCCGGCATGGTCCTCGATGCCGAGCAGTTCGGCGGCGTTGAGCGTCGCGGTGCGCAGCGCATCGGCCGGCGACATGCCGGCCTCGACCATGAAGCCGAACTCCGCGGCGTTGTCGCCGTGGTAGCAGACGCCGCAGTCGGTGCCGAAGGCGATCGGCACGCCGGCCGCGTGGGCCCGGCCGAAGGTCTCCTGGATCAGCGGGCCGATCAGGGCGGCCTTCGGCCGGACCAGGTCGGGGTAGAAGCCGTCGATCTCGGCCTTGTCGGCGACGAACCGGCCGGCCGAGATGGTCGGTACGTACCAGGTGCCGGCCTCGATCATCATTTCCATCACTTCATCGTCCATGAACGTGCCGTGCTCGATCGAGTGGATGCCGGCCCGGATGGCGCGCTTCATCCCCTCCGCGCCGTGGGCATGCGCGGCAACGTGCATCTCGTAATCGGACGCGGTCTCGATCACGGCCTGGATTTCCTCGGGCCGGAACTGCGGGTTCATGCCGCTCTTGGCCACGCTGAGCACGCCGCCGGTGATCGTGACCTTGATCAGGTCGGCGCCGTCCTTGTAGCGCTGGCGGACGGCCTCGCGGGCCTCGGCCACGCCGTTGAGCACGCCCTCGCGCGGACCGGGCGAGCCCATCAGGTCGGCGCGCCAGCCGTTGGTCGGGTCGGCATGACCGCCGGTGGTGGCCAGCGACTTGCCGGAGGTGTAGATGCGCGGGCCCGGAATCACGTCGCGATCGATCGCATCGCGCAGCGCGATGCTGGCGTTGAAGGCATCGCCGAGATCGCGCACCGTGGTGAACCCGGCGGCCAGGGTCTCGCGGGCGTACTCGACCGACTGCAGCGCGACGTCGGCCTCGTTGTCGGTGAAGCGGTCGGCGTAGCGGGTCGGGCTGGATTCCGAAGTCAGGTGGGTGTGCATGTCCATCAGGCCCGGCAGGCAGGTGAGCGCGGCCAGGTCGACCGTCGCGACGCCTTCCGGCGCAGCCGGATGACCGGGCTCGATCCGCGCGATGCGGTCATCGACCACCACCAGGGTCATGGCGTCGGTCCGCTCGCCGGCCACGACATCGATCGTCGCGCCGCAGCGCAGCCAGGTCTCGGCGGCGGCCGGCGCGGCTGCAACCAGCAGGAAGGTCAACAGGAAGGACAGAGGAAAACACGTTCGCATCGGTGGACTCCGGTCGTGGTGGGCAATCGCAGCTGCCGATTCCGAATCCGCGGGCGCGGGGGACGATCAAGCCATCCAGCAAGGCGCGGGCGCGTGGATCCGGACTGTAGAGACGGCATTGTGCGCGAAGCCGGCGGCGGACGCAAAACCCGTGACCGGGCCAGCGATCAGGCCAGCGATCAGGCCAGCACGCCGATCAGAAGCAGCACGGCGACCACCACCAGCCACAGCGTGAGTACGCGCCGCGCCAGCTGGCGGCCGTCCTCGAGGCCGGCGGCCAGTCCGCCGTCGGCCGTACACAGCGCCGCGGCGAGGTCGTCGAGCAGTCGGGCCGGAAACCGCCAGCGATCGCCGCGCGCATCGAACCGGTCGAGCACCCGGTCGAAGTCGGTCATCAGTGCGATCGACAAGGTCATCAGCGCAACGACCGGCCAGTTCAGGACACCGAGCACCGCATCGAAGGCCCGTCGCTCGTCGAAGCCCGCCGGATAGACCCGGCGCGCGACGCGGATCGCGCGGTACAGCAGTGCGCCGGGAATGCCGAGTACGGCAAACCAGAACAGCACGCCGAACCAGCGGGCCAGGCCGGCATGCAGGGCGGCCGCCGCGCCTTCGGATGCCGAGGCGTCGGCGGTGACGAACAGGCGGTCGCGCGCGGTCGCGGCCCCGTCCCGGCCGGCGGCCGCGGCCGCGACATCGCGGTCCAGGTCGCGTGGACCGAGTACGAACAGAAGCGTGAGGACGCCGGCCAGCAGCAGGCCGAAATCGCCGAGCAGAAGGTCGGCCATGGCCATCAGCAGCGCACCGGCCAGCAAGGCCAGCGCCACGGTCGCCACGGCCGGGAACGGACCGCGCCCGCTCAGCCGGCGGGCTGGTTCGGCCAGCAGGTCATGGCGCCGCCAGCGCTCGACGTCGCGCCAGACATGACTGATGCCGAGCGCGAACAGCAGGGCCAGCAGGGTCACGAATCGAACCGGGGCATCGGGTCTGCGCGGGGCCTCAGCCCATCGCGAACGACGATCCGCAGCCGCAGGTGGTGGCCGCGTTCGGGTTGCGGATCACGAACCGTGCGCCCTGAAGGTTCTCGCTGTAGTCGACCTCGGCGCCTTCGAGATACTGGAAGCTCAATGGATCGACCAGCAGCGTCACCCCGTCGCGCTCGACCGCGACGTCGTCGTCATCGGCCGATTCGTCGAAGGTGAAGCCGTACTGGAAGCCCGAGCAGCCGCCGCCGGTGATGTAGACCCGCAGTTTCAGTTCGGGATTGCCGTCGGCCAGGATCAACTCGCGCACCTTGCGCGCGGCCGAGGCGGTGAATTCGAGAGGGTTGCTCGCGTCCATGTCGATCTCCGTGGATCGGGTCGGTGCGCCCACGGCGCCTGTCGGCAGACGTGGGGGTGACTGCAAGGATACCCAAGGTCGAAGGCCGACGCAGCGGGGCCGTGGACCACAAAAAAAAGCGGTCCGAAGACCGCTTTTGCCCCAAACCGGATGCTGCTCGGTACGTGCGCATTGCGCGTTGTGCTGTTGTTAATATTATGTTTGCACGCGGTGGTTATACCGTTCTCGCGGTCATGAAGTCAAGCGATCCCATGACTTTCGGCAGGGGTGGGTGCCTGCCGGCTTGAGCCGGTCCGACGAACGGGTCACAATAGGCGCTTCCGCGATCCCGGCATCGGCCGTCCCTCATGCTCTGGCTCAAGGCCTTCCACATCATCTTCGTCGTGACCTGGTTCGCGGGGCTGTTCTACCTGCCGCGCCTGTTCGTCTACGCCGCCCAGCACCCGGAGCCGGAATTGCAGCCGGTGTTCCGGACCATGCAGCGCAAGCTGCTCGGCATCACCCATGTCGGCGGTGCGCTGGCGGTGGGCTTCGGTCTGGCGCTGATCCTGATCGCGCCCGACGTCTACCTGTCGATGGGCTGGCTTCACGCCAAGCTGGTCCTGGTAGCCGCGCTGATCGGCTACCACGCCTGGTGCGCGCGGCTGGTCGTGGCGTTCCGCGAGGGCCGTAATCGTCATTCGCATGTCTGGTATCGCTGGTTCAACGAGGCGCCGGCGCTGCTGCTGGTCGCCATCGTTCTGCTCGCGATTCTCAGGCCGTTCTGATCCGGAGTCCCGTGATGCCCCCCTGCCTTCGTGCTCTTCTCGCGTTCGTGCTGCTGGCCTTGCTGGCGGTCCCGGCGGCGCGTGCCGACATCACCGGCATCGTTGTCGACGACCTGACCGGCGATCCAGTGGCCGGGGCGCGGGTGCGCGTGCAGACGACGACCGTCGCACCGGTGATCACCGGGCCGGACGGCCTGTTCGCGCTGCCCGATCCGACCGGTCCGGCGATCGTCACCGCGGTCCCGCCCTACGACAGCCTGCGCGCGGTCAACTACATCACCGGTTCGGTCCCGGCCGGCGCGGGCGATGCGGTCGAGATCCGGTTGACTCCGCTCCCGGTCAACGACCGCATGCCGTACGACCCGGGGACGGCAACCGATTGCGCGAGCTGTCATTTCGACCAATTCTTCGAGTGGAACCAGTCGCGCCATGCCGGCGCCGGCGTCAATCCGTGGGTGCTCGACCTGTACTCCGGTGACGGCACCCCGGGCGGTGGCAACGGCTACGTGTTCCTCGACGACCGCGACCCGGGCGAGACCGGCTTCTGCGCGACCTGCCACACGCCGCTGGTCGACGCCCAGGACCCCGGCAACGTGTTTCTCGACGAGGTCACCCTCCCCGGTGGCCTCGACGGCGTGAACTGCCTGGCCTGTCACCAGATGGCCGAAGTCAACGACAACACCGACGCGCTGCACCATCTCGGCAACACCGAGTATCGCTTCCCGGACGATCCGTCGACGCCGCTGTGGGTCTGGGGGCCGCTGGACGACGTCTCGTTTTCGGTGATGCGCTCGTCCTACCAGCCCGGGTTCTCCGAGTCGAAGTTCTGCGCTTCCTGCCACCAGTACAACAACCCCGATACCGGTGCGCCGGGTCAGACCACCTACGACGAATGGCTGGCCTCGCCGTTCTCGGTGCCGGGCCCGGACTTCATGGCCTGCCAGGACTGCCACATGCCGGCCGCGGAGCAGCCCGGGCCGATCTCCTCGCTGGGCGGTCAGCCGATCCGGCCGGCCGAGCAGCGCCGCTCACACGCGTTCATCGGCGCCACGCCCGACACCCTGGCCGACGCGGTGACGCTGGACCTGGACGCCCGGGTCGACGGTGGCGCACTGGTCGTCGAGGCGCGGGTCGCCAACGTCGGCGCGGGCCACGCGTTCCCTACCGGCGTGTCGATTCGTAACGCGGTGCTGGTGATCGAGGCCCGGGTCGACGGTCAGCCGCTGCCCCGGATCGACGGGCCGACAGTTCCGTTCTACGGTTCGGCGGCCGGATCGAACGCGCCCGACGACGTCGCCGGACGACCCGGCCGCGGGTTCGCGCGCGTGCTGGAAGGTCGGATCAACGGCGCCGGCCCGGTGGTCGCGCCGGTGTTGTTCATCGACGCCGAGGCGGTGCAGTCCGATACCCGGATCCTGGCCGGCGAGGAGGACATATCGACCTATCGCTTCGCGTTGGACGGTGTACTGGTGCCGGAGGCCGAAGTGACGGCCCGGCTGCTGTACCGCCGTGCCTGGCGCGACCTGGCAGTGACCAAGAACTGGACCGAGACCCCGTCGGGCGATCCCGTCCAGACCGAGGTCCGCTCGGCGTTGCGCACGGTCGACCTGTCGGGGGTGATCGGCAACGCGATCGCGGTGCCGGCGCTGAGCGGGCTGGCGATGCTGCTGCTGGTCAGTCTGCTGCTGGCGGCGGCGTGGGCCAGTTCACCTGCGGGTCGCCGCTGACCAGGAAATCACCGTTGAGCGTGGTGGCGCGGGCGTTGTAGAGCAGCGGGCGACCGTCCGGCAGCGCGACTCGACCGCCGGCCGCGTGCACGACGGCATCGCCGGCAGCGGTGTCCCATTCGCTGGTCGGCCCCAGCCGAGGATAGAAATCCGCCTCGCCTTCGGCCACGGCGCAGAATTTCAGCGCGCTGCCGCGGGCCAGGCGCCGGTGCGGTCCGATCGCCTCGAAATAGGCCTCGCTGCGGGGATTGCCGTGCGAGCGGCTGCCGAGTATGACCGGTGGGTCGGCCGGCGGTTGGCGCGTTTCGATCGGTCGGCGGTCGCCGGCACCGTGGTAGACGAATGCACCATGGCCGGGAATCCCGACGTAACTTCGGCCCAGCGCCGGCACGACGATGACGCCGAGCACCGGGCGGTGGTCTTCGACCAGCGCCACGTTGATGGTGAATTCACCGTTGCGCTTGATGAACTCGCGGGTGCCGTCGAGCGGATCGACCACCCACAGCCGCGGCCAGCCGCGGCGCGCTTCGAACGCGGTCGCGGCCGACTCTTCGCTGAGCACCGGAATCTCGGGCGTGAGACGTTCCAGGGCCTCGACCAGGATCCGGTGACTGGCCAGGTCGGCGCGGGTCAGCGGGCTGTCGTCGGCCTTCATTTCGACGCTGAAATCGTCGTTTTCGTAGATTTCGAGGATCGCGCCGCTGGCGGTGTCGCAGGCCGAGAGCACGCCGTCGACCCAGCCGGCCAGGGTCGCGGTGTCCAGTCGGCTCACGCGCCGCCGCCGGGGTCGGCGAGCAGGTCGCGCGCCATGTACAGCGCGGCGATCGTACGGCCCTCGGTGCAGTCCTCGCGCCGGATCAGCGAGACCAGGTCGTCGATCGGCCACTCGATGACCGGCAGTTCCTCGGGCTCGTCGCCGGGCAGCCTCGATTCGTAGAGATCGCGGGCCAGCACGACGTGGGTGGCATGGGTCATGTAGCCCGGCGCCAGCGACAGCTGTCCGAGGACGCGAAGATCGCGGGCGGCGAAGCCGACCTCTTCCTGCAGTTCCCGGTTGGCGCCTTCGATGTGGCTTTCGCCGGGCTCCAGTCGACCCTTCGGCAGGCCGAGCTCGTAGCGGTGCACGCCGCAGGCGTATTCGCGCACCAGCAGGACCGTCTCGGGGTTCGGCATGGCGACGATGATCACCGCGCCGACGCCCCGGCTGATCAGCCGTTCGTAGACGCGGCGTTCGCCGTTGGAGAACTCCAGGTCCAGGGATTCGACCCGGAACAGGCTGCGGTCTTTGCGCTCCTCGCGCTTGTGAACGGTCGGAAGTTCGGGGGACTCGTCAATCATTCAAAAAGGATACCAGCCGCTGGTGGAGAGGCTCCGGCGCGGCGAGGATCGACGTGCTGTCGAGGTCGATCGGACCGCCGTCGAGCGTGGTCACACGTCCGCCGGCTTCGTGCACGATCACCGTCAATGCGGCGATATCGAGGATGTTGACGTCGCTTTCGACGACGGCATCCAGTCCGCCGGCGGCCAGCCGGTGGTAGGGATAGAAGTCGCCGTAACCGCGCGTGCGCCGGGCCCGTTCGACCAGCTGGCCGACCCGGGCCCAGCCGGTCCCCCGGGCCAGCGTACGCACGTTGCCCAGCGACAGGTCCATCGCATCGATGGCATCGGCTGCGGCCACCTGCAGGCGTTCGGCGGGCCGGCCGTTCCGCTCGAGCCAGGCTCCGTGGCCGATCCGTGCCCAGGCAGTCTCGGCGAACGGCGGCGCGGCCGACACGCCGAGGACCAGTTCGCCGTCGATCATCAGCGCGATCTGCACCGACCAGAACTCCAGCCCCCGGATGAAGCTGCGGGTGCCGTCGATCGGGTCGATCAACCACAGGCAGCGGTGGTCGCCGTCGCGACCGTATTCTTCGCCGAACACCGCGTGATCCGGAAACGCGTGCGCGATGCGGTCCCGGATCGCGCGCTCGCAGGCCCGATCGGCCACGGTCACGGGACTGTCGTCGGCCTTGGTCTCGATATCCAGCGGGGCGTTGAAATGATCCATGGCGATCGCCGAGGCGGCCGTCGCGGCCTCGCGGGCCACGTCGAGCGCGAGCTCGAGATCGACCGCAGTCGAAGAGGTATCGGTCACGGAAACTCCATCGGATGCCAATCGATTCGAACGGTAGCAGATCGAGCCGGGGCGGGCCGGTCCGTGGCTGGTCCGGATCAGCGCTGGGCGAGTACCAGCGTGGCGTCGACGCGACCCGGTTCGACCCGGTCGGCGCGGACCGACACGACCCGGAACGGCCGGTTCTCGACCAGCTCGCCGAGCCAGCCCATCAGTGCCGGGAATTCGGCCCGCTCCAGCGTGACCCGGATCTCGCCGCGGCTGCCGGGTTCGATGCGCTGGAGCGCGCCGGCCAGCCCGGCGGCCCGCGCGGACTGATCGACCACGGCCAGCGGCGAGCGGCCGTCGAGCGTGGCCGTGGGGGGCTCGGCGGGACCGCTCGGCAGGCGTTGCTCGAGCCGGGTCAGCCAGTCAGCCAGGGCCTGGTTCGCGGCGACCCGCTCGGCCAGAACGTCGCGATGCCGGTCGAGCGGCTCCCAGACGCCGACCCACAGCACGACGGCCAGCAGTACCGCGCCGCCGGCCGCAACCAGCGTCCGCTCGCGCGGTTCCAGGGCGTTCCAGCGCGCCTTCATGGCCCCTCCCGAAGAACCAGTCGGCCGCGCACGCCGCCGGACTCGATCGCGACGTCGTCGACCTGCACCATCAGGTCGCGCGCTTCGAGCTGGGCCTGCAAGGCTTCGAGATCGGGCAGACCCGGTGCGCGAACGTCCAGCGCCAGTAGCTCGTCGTCCCACGACAGGGACTCGACAGTCACGGCGGCCAGCCCGGCGAACAGTGGACTGGCGCGGCGGAGCGTGCGCACGAAGCGGTCGCCGCCGTCACCGCGGCCGGCCAGCGCGCGCTCGAGCTGCAGCCGCTCGCGGCCTGGCAGCAGCTGCAGGTCGGGAAACAAGCGCGCGGCCCGGGTTTCGATTTCCTCGGCCAGGGCGTCGGCGCGAGCGTCGAGCTGCACGGCCTCGAGGGCCGCATCGCCCAGCCACAGCAGCGCCGCCAGCGCCAACAGCACAGCGGTCCAGGCCCGGCGGGGCGCCGGCGTTCGACCGGCCGGGGCGAAGTCGCCATAGAGAAGGTCGACCTCCGGCGCCCGAGCGCCGGCCGCCAGCCATTGCGCCAGGTCGGCCGGCGGCGGTTGGCGCTGGGGATCGAGGGCGGCCACGCTGTCCGGCGGCGCTTCGCCGTACCAGCGGACCTGCTCCGGCGAAGCCTGTTCGACCAGCTCCGGCAGCAGCACGTCGAGCAGCGCTCCGTCCAGCCGATCGAAGGCATGCCGTCCCCAGCGCGCCAGCACCGCGTCGCCGTGCTGGACCAGGACCAGCTCGCCGGGCTGCCACGGCAGCGCTGCGGCGTCCGGAACCAGTGCGACCAGCGCCGGATCGTCGGCGCCCCAGCGGCGCATGTCGGCGCGCGATGCGACTGCGCAGACCATGCGGCCGTCGTCGCGCCGGCCCAGCGGAACCACGTGTTGGTTCTCTGCGTCGCCGGCCAGGGCGTCTTCGGCTGCCCAGCGCAGGGCCTGCTCCAGCCGGGCGCCGCGGACGTCCGGCAGGTCGACGGCCACGATGCTGACCCGGTCGGCCGGGACCAACGCGATCCGCCGGTGCTCGGACGTGCGCTCCGGGATGGGATCGGCGCGGTCGATCAGGACCACGGCGGGCGATGCGGTACGGGGCATGTCAGGGCAGGCCGGTGCTGACGTAGCGCGCATCATACCCCGCGCCCGCGACGTCGAGCAGGCGCACCTGTTCGTGCAGCCGGCCGTTGAGAACGATCTCGGCGTGGGCCAGGTACCAGCGCCCACCGAGCCGGATCCGGGCGTCGAGATCGACCGGTCCGAGTGCCTGCAGGTCGGGGTGGGCGCGCAGGTCCTCGATGCGGGCGTAGGGCCGCTGGGCGTGGATCCGACGGGCGGCGTCCAGGCCGAGTTCGGGCAGCCGGGCGGCCAGCACCTCCGGCGGCGCTGTGTTGACGTCGACGCGGCTGCCGGGATCCGGCAGCACCGTGACGAAGGGCGCCAGCCGGGCCTCGACCGATGGCGTCCAGCCGGTCAGGCCGCGGGCTTCGCTGACGTGGATCATGCGCAGTGGGCGACCGCCGGTCTGCAGCTGTGCGTAGAGCGCGTCGGCCAGGTCGGGGTCGAGATCCAGTGCGACCAGCAGCCGGGCGAAGCCCAGCCGCCCGGCCTCGGCCTCGGATGGGTCGCGCGCGGCCAGCGCGTTGAGATTGAAGCGCCCGCTGCGTGCCAGCAGCCGGACCCGAACGCTGCCGCCCGGTACCGCGAATGGCGCCGACCAGCGCCCGTCGAGCAGCGCGTCGGACACGTCGCCACGGCGTGCCCGACGGATCCAGTCGGCGGCAAGGCCCTCGAGCCCGCGGGCGAACTGCCAGCTGCGTTCGGCGTCGGCCAGCGCCTGGGTCCGGGCCAGCGTGGTTCGCTGGTCGTCGATCAGTCCGACCGCCAGCGTCGCGGCCAGCGCCACGGCCAGCAGTGCGACCAGCAGCGCCGCGCCGCGCTGGGGCCCAGGCATCATCGCGCCCCGGCTCACAGGACCACCAGCCGCCGGATTTCACCGAAGGCCTCGCTGTCGAACACGTATTCGACAGCGCTCGGCAACGCGGCCGGTTCGGCGGCGGTCGGCCATCGTTCGGTCCACTGGCCGACGCCGTCGCGGTAGCGCAGCCGGAACGCGCTGCAGCCGACCGGGAATCGCTGTGCGCGCGGATCCGGCCCTGCCGGCAGCGCGCCCGCGGCGTCGGGCGCGGCCCGTCGCTCGAGCCGGCCATCGACGGTGCAGCGCCAGCTCACGGTCTGCAGCACGCTGCCGCCGCCGTCGGGTACCCAGCGGCCGCTGCGATGGCCGACCCAGCCGTCCGGCGCTCCGGCCAGCGCCGGACGGACCTGGCCGTCGCCGGCGCGCGCCGCGCGGCTGACCAGTTGCCGCAGGTCCTGGTCCAGCGCGGCGACTGCGCGCTGCAGGCCGGCCAGTTGCTCGGCCCGGCCGTCGAGCTGACCGGCGCCGGCCGCCATCCTGCTCAGCCCGGTGTAGGCCGCGGCGGCCAGCAGGCCGAACGCGAGTACCGCAACGAGCACCTCGACCAGGGTGAAGCCATGGCTGCGCGACCGCCGCATCATCGGGGCAGGTAGCCGGTATGCACGGAAACCGTTGCGTCCCGGCCGTCGCCGGCGTCGGCCACGCTGACGTCGATGCGCCAGAGGTCCTCGCCGGGCGCGGGGGCGATATCGGTCTGCCAGCGCCAGTCGCGTCCGCCCATCCGGGTTCGGCCGCTGCGGCGACCGGGCTCCAGCCGCGCCTCGAGCGTCAGTTCGGCGAGCCGGTTCGACGCCACCCACAGCGCGAGCGTGCGCCGCTCGGCCTCGAACAGCGTATCGGCGGCCTGCCCGGTGGTGCGCGCCAGCGCCCCGAGCGCCAGCGCTACGACGACCAGCGCGACCAGTACCTCGACCAGGGTGAAGCCGGTGCTCCGGCGCTGCATGCGATGGATCATGGTTCGGCGGCCGGGGCGATGTAGGCGGTGCGCTGCCCGTCGAGCGTCAGCTGCCACTCGAAGGGCTCGAACGGAACCAGCGCGCTGCAGACAAGCTGCGGTCGCTCGGCGGTCGTCGGCGTCACGGGACGGCCAGCAACGATCAACCGGGCGCGCAAGCCGGCGGGCCAGCTCGACGGCGCTGGCCGGTCGCCGGCGGCCAGCGCGATCCACTGCCGACGCTGCCGGACCCAGAAGTCGTAGCCGTCGGCGGTGGCGCGGACGCCGTGAGGGCGTCCGGTCAGCAGCGCTCGGTCGCACAGCGCGGTCAAGCGCGCGTCGAGTCGCTCGACCTCCTCGGCCAGGCGCTGTTCGGGGCGGTCGCCGCCGAGGCGCAGGATTGCTACGCCGGTCAGCACCCCGGCGATCACGACGACGACCAGCAGCTCGATCAGCGTGTAGCCGCCGGCGTTCCGGTCAGTCCATCCAGTTGCCGATCTCGGCATTCGCGCCCTCGCCGCCGGGCTGCCCGTTGGCGCCGTTCGACCAGACGTCGATGTCGCCGTGCACGCCCGGATTCAGGTAGAGATAGGGTCGGCCCCAGGGGTCGTTCGGCAGCCGTTCGAGGTAGCCGCCGGCCTTCCAGTTCGGGGCCTCGGGCCGGCCGCTCGGGGGCTCGACCAGCGCGTCGAGCCCCTGCTGGCTCGAAGGGTACACGTGGTTGTCGAGGCGGTAGAGATTCAGGGCCGTGACGATGGCCTCGATATCCTGCCGGGCCTTGACCGCCCGCGCACGGTCCGGTTCGTCCATGAAGCGTGGAACGACCACGGCGGCCAGGATGCCGATGATCACGACCACGACCAGGATCTCGATCAGGGTGAAACCGCCTGAGCGCCGGCGCGTCGGGATCGGTGCGTGCATGGGTCGGGTCCTCGCAGGTACGGGCCGCGTGTCGCGGACGATTCGGGCGGTGGGTACGATGCAGTGTCGCCGCCCAAGGCGCACGATCATAGCAAACGACGGGGCTTGCTCCGCTATCCTCGGACAGGGACCTTCCGGGCGGACGACCGAAACCATGAACAACGACGAATGGCGCCGCCGCGACCTCGACGTGCTGTGGCACCCCTGCTCCCAGATGAAGGACCACGAGGGCGTGTTCCCGATGATTCCGATCCGGCGCGGCCAGGGCGTCTGGCTCGAGGACTTCGACGGCAATCGCTACATCGACGCGATCAGTTCGTGGTGGGTCAACCTGTTCGGGCACGCGCACCCCCACATCAACCGCCGGCTGCGTGAGCAGGCCGAGACGCTGGAACACGTCATTCTCGCAGGACTGACCCACCCGGCGGCGACCCGCCTGGCCGAGCAGCTGGTGGCGTTGACGCCGCCGGGGCTGGACCGTGTGTTCTACGCCGACTCGGGCTCGGCCGCGGTCGAGATCGCCCTGAAGATGTCGTTCCACCACTGGAAGAACCGGGGCCAGGACCGGACCCGGTTCGCCTGCCTGTCCGGCAGCTACCACGGCGAAACGCTGGGCGCGCTCGCGGTCAGCGACGTCGGTCTGTATCGCGATACCTACGCGCCGCTGCTGCTCGAGCCCCTGGTGGTGCCCTCGCCCGACGCGTTCGAGCGCGCGCCGGGCGCCAGCTGGGCCGAGCACGCCGAGGCCCGGTTTGCCGAGATGGAGCGCGTGCTCGCCGAGCATCACCACGAACTCTGCGCCGTGATCGTCGAGCCGCTGGTCCAGTGCGCCGGCGGCATGCGGATGTACGACCCGGTCTACCTGAAGAAACTGCGCCAGGCCTGCGACCACTACGAGGTGCACCTGATCGCCGACGAGATCGCGGTCGGATTCGGCCGCACCGGCACCCTGTTCGCCTGCGAGCAGGCCGGCATCGCGCCGGACCTGATGTGTCTGTCGAAGGGCCTGACCGGCGGCTACCTGCCGCTGTCGGCCGTCCTCACGTCGGAGTCGATCTATCAGTCGTTCTACGACGATTACGCCACTTTCAAGGCGTTCCTGCACTCGCACAGCTACACCGGCAACGCGTTGTGCTGCGCGGCAGCCCTGGCTGTGCTCGAACTGTTCGCCGACCACGACGTCCTCGGCGACAATCGCAACCTGGCCGAGCGCATGCGACGGGCGGTCGAACCGCTGGTCGACCATCCGAACGTCGCCGAGGTCCGCCAGACCGGCATGATCGTGGCGATGGAAATGGTCGACGACCGGGGTTGCGCATATCCGCTGGAGGAGCGGCGAGGAATTCGCGTCTACCGCCACGCGCTCGACCACCAGGCGCTGCTCCGGCCGCTCGGCAACGTGGTCTACTTCATGCCGCCGTACGTGATTTCCGACGACGAGATCGACCACCTCGGGCGGGTGGCGATCGCGGCAATCGAGCAGGCGACGGGGAGAGCGCTCTGATGCGCACGATCCGGGTTCATACGCCGGTGCCGCTGGAGGTCGGCGCGGAGATCGAGCTCGATCCGCGCGCATCGCATCGACTGGGCCGGGTGCTGCGTCGTCGGGTCGGCGATCCGGTGACGTTGTTCAACGGCGACGGACGTGAAGGCCGCGCCGAGCTGCTGGCCGTGGATGCGCGGTGCTGCCGCGTGCGGATCGACGTGATGTTGCCGGTCGACCGCGAGTCCCCGCTGATCGTCCACCTGGTCCAGGCCGTGGCCAAGGGCGACAGGATGGACTGGGTGATCCAGAAGGCGGTGGAACTCGGCGTCGCCTCGCTGCATCCGGTCCTGACCGAACACGCCGATGTCCGGCTCGATGGCGCGCGCGCGGAGAAAAGGCGTCAGCGTTGGCAGGAAATCGTGATCGGTGCCTGTGAACAGTGCGGCCGCGCGGTCGTGCCCGAGGTCCATATGCCGGTGGCGCTGGCCGACTGGACGCCGCCCGAGGCCACGGGCTGGATGCTGGCGCCCGATGCCAGCGAAGCGCTGGGCGCAACCGCGCCGGATGGGGCCGTGGCGCTGGCGATCGGTCCGGAGGGGGGCTTCGGCGCCAATGATCGACGGCTGCTGGTCGATCATGGGTATCGGGCCGTGCGGTTCGGCCCCCGGGTGCTACGCACCGAGACGGCCGGGGCCGCCGCGCTGGCCGTTCTGCAGGCGCGTTACGGCGATCTCGGGGCCTGATCCCCGCGCGAGTAGGATGGCTGAACGTTGCCTGCCCGGTGGTATGGCCCACCGGGCGCCGGAACGAGGGGTCAGCGGGTGACCGGCAGGGCGCCGTAGACGGCGTGAGCGACCAGCTGCGCGATTCGATCGAGGTCCGGCACCATGGCCTGGCGATCGCCGACCATGACTTCGCCCGCGATCGCGATATGCCGGCGGCTGTCGGGAATCTCGGTCAGGGTCGACTCGGTGATCGTGACCAGTCGCGGAAAGCCCTGTGCCAGCAGCGCGATGTAGGGCAGCCGATCGTTATGGACCAGTGACTTGGTGATGCACAGCTTGGCCTGCTCGACCGGTTCGCGCTCCTGCTTCTCGCAGAGTACGCCGAACGACACCACCGGAACCTGCCAGCCGTGCCACAGCACGTTGCCCAGCATCCATTCGGGGCCCTGGTCGACCGGTTCGGGTTCATCGTAGGACACGACCTCGGCCACGCTGGCGTTGGGCACCAGCAGTTCGGCGTCGGTGATGGGGATCATCACGCTGCGGATTTCGGTCTCGGTCATCGTCAGGCCTCCGGGTCCGGAAGCTCGAGCATCTCGAACACGTTACGCATCAGGTTGGCTTCCTGGTAAGGCTTGATCAGGTAGCGGTTCACGCCGAGCTGCTTGGCCCGTTCTCGGTGCTTGTCTCCGGATCGAGAGGTGATCATCATGATCGGCACGTCCTTCAGGCGGGCATCCTCGCGCACGTAGCCGGCCAGCTCGAAGCCGTCCATCCGGGGCATCTCGATGTCGAGCAGCATCAGGTCCGGTACGCGCTCGAGCAGCAGATCCACGGCCTCGATGCCGTCGCGCGCCGTGAGGACTTCCATGCCGTTGTTCTCGAGGATTCGCGAGGTCACTCGACGCATCGTGATCGAGTCGTCGATCACCATCACCAGCGGCGCGCGCTTGATTTCTTCGCTTTCGACCGCGGTGGCGTCGTGGCGCTCGACCATGCCCGGCAGACGCTGCTCGCGGATCGCGCGATCGATCAGCGGCGCCATGTCGAGCAGGACCACCACGTTGCCGTCGCCCATGATGGTGCCGCCGAGAATGCCCGGAATCGAACTGATCTGCGGACCGACCGGCTTCAGCACGATCTCGCGGTGGCCCTGGATCTCGGTGACCCGGATTGCCGCGCGCTGATCGCCGGTGGAAATCATCAACAGGGACAGGCTGATGCCTTCTTCCTGTTCATCGGGCTCGAAGCCCAGTTGCGGCTCCAGTTCGAGCAGTGGATAGTCCTGGCCCCCGTAGCGGAACAGGCCGTCGCCTTCCAGCGCGTCTTGCCATTCCTCGGGTCGGATTCGCGCTACGCCGCGCACCGACTGCAGCGGGATCGCGAACAACCGTTCGGCGGCCTGGACGAAGATCGCCTGCATGACCGCGAGGCTCAGCGGAATGCGGAGGGTGAAGCGGGTGCCCTGCCCGGTGTCGCTGTGCACGCTGATGCGACCGCCCACCTGCCGGACTTCCGAACTCACGACGTCCATGCCGACACCGCGGCCGGCCAGCTCGCTGACTTCGTGGGCGGTCGAGAAGCCGGCCCGCAGGATGACCTGCGACAGTTCTTCGGGATCGTCGGCCTGCGCATCGGTCAGCAGCCCCTGAGCCAGCGCGCGCTCTCGGATTCGCTCGAGGTTCAGTCCGGCGCCATCGTCGGAGACGCGGATCAGCAGTTCGGTCGCTTCGCGGTCGATCTCGATCAGGATGCGGCCGGTTTCGGGCTTGCCGGCGGCTCGCCGGTCGGCCGGGGACTCGATGCCGTGCGCGATCGCATTGCGCAGGATGTGCTCGATCGGCGCGGTCATGCGGTCGAGCACGTTGCGGTCCAGTTCGCCTTCGCCTTCGGCAAGGATTTCCAGTTCGGCCTTGCGCTCGGCGTCGCGGGCCGCGTTGCGAACCACCCGGCGCAGTCGCGGCGCCAGCGTGGTGAACGCCACCATGCGGGCCTGCATCAGGCCTTCCTGCAGTTCGGTCGTCACGCGCGCTTGCTGCATCAGCAGCGTCTCGGCCTGGCGTCCGGTGTTGTCCATCAACTCGGTCAGCGAGTTGAGGTCGGATACCGACTCGGCCAGCGCCCGCGACAACTGCTGGATCGTGGAGTAGCGGTCGAGCTCGAGAGGATCGAATTCCTCGTCGTCCGGGCCGTGCTCGCGCTCGTAGCGCGACAGGATCTGCGCCTCGGTTTCGGCTTCGAGCTTGCGCAGCTGGTCGCGCAGACGCGCAACGGTCTGTTCGACTTCGCTGATGTTGCCGCGATAGCTGCCGAATTCCTGCTCGATTCGCGAGCGGAAGATGCTGATCTCGCCGGCGAAGTTGAGCAGCTCCTCGACGCGCTCCGAGGCCAGGCGAATGGTGCTGGCCCGCTGCGTCGACGCATCGTCGCTGGCCTCGGCCATCGGTTCGGCGACGGTTTCCAGCGCCTCGGCCGAGTCGTCGTCGGCGGCCAGCGTTTCACCGGCCGGGCGGGCCGGCAGCGCTTCGCGCCGGGTCACTGCGTCGACCATGCCGTGGAGGTGGTCGCAGCCGGTCTCCAGCGTGTCGATGCGCTCGCTTGTGGATTGCTCCCGGCCACCGGCGATGTTTTCCAGCAGGTCCTCGAGCACGTGGGCGACTTCCCCGATCGGGTTCAGTCCGGCCATCCGGGCGCTGCCCTTGATCGTGTGCACATCGCGCTGCAGCGCCGTGACCAGGCCGCGGTCTTCCGGGTTCTCGCGCCACTGCTGCAGCAGGTCGTCGGCGTGCTCGAGCAGTTCCTGGCCTTCTTCGGCGAACAGGTCGACCAGCTCCTCGTCGAGGCTGGCGTAATCGACGGCAATCGTGCCCACGGTCGCGCCGCCGGCGCTCGCTGCCGCTTCGGCCGCAGCGACATCGTCGGGGGCCTCGTCGGGATGGTCGAGCTCGCCGACCTGGGATTCCGGCCAGCTCTCGAATTCGACCCGGGCCGGCTCGCGGATCTCGACCGGCGCCTCGGGTTCGGCGTCCGGCGCCGGCTCGGATTCGGAATCCAGTTCGGGCGCCGTCTCCGCCTCGGCTTCGGCTTCAGCGTCCAGCCCGGCCTCCGGCTCGGGGTGCGCTGCGGTCTCCTCGAGTTCGGCGGCCTCTTCGTCAGCATCGACTGCGGCGTCCGGCGGCAGGTCGTCGAGGGCCGGCTCGAAATCGGCCTGTTCGGCGACCGGCTCGGCGTCGGTCTCGAGCTCCGCCGGTGATTCCGGATCGGCCTCGTCGTGGGCTTCGGCTTCGGCCTCGGCGGCAAGCGCTTCGCCTTCGGTGGCCTCGAGGTCGGCCCCGAGTTCGTCTTCGCTCTCGAGTTCGATCGGCTCGCCGAATTCGTCGGTGGCGTCGATTTCCCGGTCGGTGTTCGCTTCGCTCGTTTCGGCGATTTCGCCGGTTGCCAACGTCTCGTCGGACAGCGCCTCCGTCTCGGCGTGATCCTCGGCGATCTCTTCGTCGACCTCGGCCGTCGGTTCTTCCGCGCCGATCTCGACGTCTTCGATGTCGTCGAGCGCTTCGTTCTCCGCCTCGAGGTCCACGATGGTCTCGTCCGAGGCCGCTTCGTCCTCGAGCGCCGCGTGTTCCTCCGACCATGCCGCCTCGTCGGCGTCACGGCGACGGTGCAGCGCACTGATCAGGCTGCGTGCCTGCTCTGTGAGGTGAGCGGTCTGGAAATGATCGGTGGACACGGCCTGGTGGTTCAGGCGATCCAGGCGCTTGCCGAGCATTGCGCGCATGTCCTCGATCAGCGTAATCGCGTCGTCGCTGGGCTCGGCTTCGGTGTCGGCGAGCTCCTGGAGGTGTTCTTCGATCAGCTGCATGCTGTCGGCTTCGTCGCCGATCGGCGCCAGCCGCAGTGTGCCCTTGATCGTATGCACCGACCGGATCAGGTCGCGATCGATCGGTGCGGCCCAGCCCTGCTGCCGGCTCTTGTTGATCCAGCCGTCGATGGTCTCGACGTGGTCGCCGATCTCCTTGATCATCAGTTGGACGAGCTGGTCGTCGAGGCCCTCGAGTTCCGGAAGCGCCTGCTCGGAACCGAGGCGTTCGGCCCGCAGCACCAGCGCCTGCGCGCCGGCTTCGTCGAGTTCGGCCGGCTCGCCGACCAGGCGGTTGCGCAGCGACGGGAGCGCGGCGATCGCCTCACCGACGATGTCGACCACGTCCTCGGCGCGGAACTGGTCGTCGATGGTTCGATTGAGTACCTGCTCGAAGGCCCAGGAGAATTCGCCGATTTCCTCTGCCCCGGCCATCCTGCCGGAGCCCTTCAAGGTATGGAAGGAACGGCGGATATCGGCGAGCGTAACGCTATCGCCCAGCTGCTCGCGCCAGCGCGGATAGGCCTCGCCGAGCGTCTCCAGCACTTCGTCGAATTCCTCGAGGAAGATCTCGGTGAGATCGAAATCGTCGCCGCCCACGGACATCGTGGCGGGCTCGGGCGGCGCCGCTGGCGTTTCGGGTTCCGCTTCGGCCGCAGGTTCCGGTTCGGTCTCGGTCGGTTCGTCCTGCGCGGTTTCATCGGACGGCTGCCCGGTTTCGGGCGGTTCTTCGGCCTCCGGCCCGGTGGTCGAGGGCTGATCGGTCCCGGTCGGCTCCATGGCAGCGCCGGTGTCGAACTCGAGCGTCGGTCCGTCGTAGGCCGGCGCAGCCTCTTCGTCCTCGCTCGGCTCGGCCTCGAACTCGAAACCTTCGAAATCCAGCCCGTCCGTTCCGGTTTCGGCGTCTTCTTCGGCGGTCGCTCCGGAAGCTTCGGTTTCGGCCTCGTCGTCGAGATCGAAGTGTTCGAAATCGAAGCCGCTTTCGTCGGCCGGCGGTTCGTCGGCCGCGGCGGGTTCGGTCGTCTCGCTGCCTTCCTCTTCGTCCGGGCGTTCCGCCGAGCCCGTGAATGTGCCGAGATCGAACTCGAGGCCGCCGTCGGGCGCCTCGTCCTCGGCGGATTCATCAGCGGCCGACGCTGCAGTCGTCGCCTCCGGAGTCGACTCCATCGACGGTTCTTCGGGCGATTGCTCGGCGAAGTGTTCGGCGTCGAAGCCGTCGCTGTCTTCGCTGGCGGCCGGCTCTTCGACCGGGGGTTCGTCGGCCGCCTCGGCGGACGGTTGTCCGGCCGCGGCGTCGCCGGATTCGATCGGCGTCTCGGCGGTACCGGCCTCCGCTGCGATCTGCAGGTAGCCGAGTTCGGCCAGGTTCCGTCGCGCGGCCTGCAGGTACTCGGGGCCGCGGTCGTCGAGACGGGTCAGGCTGTCGAGATAGAACTCGGTCACGATCAGCGCTTCGGCCAGGGCGTCGAGACGTTCGCGGTCGGCCTGCGCGGCGTCCTGGTCGATCAGTTCTTCACGCACCGAGCGTGCGCTGGCTTCGACCAGTTCGGCGGCCTCGTCCAGGCCGGCCATGCGCAGCACGCCGGCCAGCCGCTCGAGCGTGCCGTGTGCCTGCTCCGGTGATTCGGGATCGCCCTGGCCACGATGCAGCTGGTCGAGCAGGTGCTTGGCCTGGCTGAGGTCATCCAGGGTCTCGTTGAGCAGCTGCCGCATGACCCGCCGGTGCTCGGCCTTCGGCAGGTGCTCGCCGTCACCTTCAAGCAGTTCGCTGTGCGGGGCTTCGCCGAGATAGAGCACCGACTCCTCGAGTTCGGAATCGACCAGCAGCAGTTCGCGCGCGACGTCCAGCAACACCGGGCTGTCCGGGTCGCCGGTGAGTTCGACCAGCCGGCCGGCCTGCGTGTTGACCCGCTCGGCCAGGCGGTTCAGGCCGAGCATGCCGAGACTCTGGGCGACCGACTGCAGCAGTGCGGTCTGTGTCTTGATGTCGGGCGCGTCGCCCGAGCCGCCAAGCAGGGTCGCGTTCAGTGCGTCCTTGGCCTGGTTGAGTTCGCCGCGCGCAGCCTCGGCCACGGCGGTAAAGAGTTCACGGTTGCGACCCGACAGCACGCTGCGGGCGCGTTCCAGTTCTTCGTTGTCGGCGCCGGCGGGCTCGCCGTCGGAGCCGGCGACAAGCCGATCGACGGCATCCAGTCCCGGTCGGGCCTGCTTCAGGTGCTCGAACAGGTCGCGGGCCGTGGCGTTGGCCGCTGCATCGAGCGTGTCACCGGCGCCGTCCACGGACCACTGGCGCAACAGGCCGTCGATGCCGGCCAGGCGCTTGTTGATCTCGG
>CAZJSH010000034.1:0-25505 GCA_964548715.1 uncultured Halomonas sp.
CCGGCCAGAAGCCGCAGATCATCATCACCTGGCCGCTGCTGGAAGGCACCGACGGCGTCCAGAAGATGTCGAAATCGCTCGACAACTACATCGGCATCAACGATCCGGCCGACGAGATGTTCGGCAAACTCATGAGCATTTCCGACGAGCTGATGTGGCGCTACTTCGAGCTGCTGAGCTTCCGCCCCACCGCCGAGATCGAGGCGCTGAAGACCGCGATCGCCGAGGGCCGCAACCCGCGCGACGTCAAGTTCGAACTCGGCATCGAGATCGTCGACCGCTTCCACGGCAAAGGCGCCGGCGAGCAGGCGCGCGACGCCTTCCTGGCCCGCTTCCGCGACAGTCAGCTGCCCGACGACCTGCCCGAAACCGAACTGCCCGCCGGCGACGACGGCCAGCTCGGCATCGCCGCGGCCCTCACCGCCGCCGGCCTCACCGCCTCGAACTCCGACGCCTTCCGCATGATCAAGCAGGGCGCGGTCAAGATCGACGGCGAGAAAGTCGACGACCGCGGACTGATGCTGCCGATCGGCTTCACCGGTCTGCTGCAGGTGGGCAAGCGGAAGTTCGCGCAGGTCAAGGTGGTCTGAGGCAACGGGCATCCGAACGCCCGAAAAGCCTCTCGCAGAGACGCAGAGGCGCAGAGAGACCCGGCCCCATTCGATCCAGAAACTCCACTCGGGGGTTTCGGCTGCGCAGAGACCTTGAACGTACGCTTCCCGGTCTCGCCGGATCCTTAAGTTCCGAGAGACCGGGCACCCGCTTTGCTGACCCTCGGATGACGGCGCCGTTGATCAACGCCGCTCCGGGATTTCGACCCGCGTTGTGCCGCGAACACGACGCACCTCGCCCTATTTTCCTTTCTTCTTTGATTGGCTTGTTCTCCGCGTATCTGCGTCTCTGCGCGAGCGCTTTTCAATCGAGCCCGAGCGTTAGAATCGAAGCCACACTTCCAGCGGGCAAGAAAATGAACGTTCTGGTCATCGGATCGGGCGGGCGCGAGCATGCGCTGGCCTGGAAACTGGCGCAGTCGGCCCGCGTCGAGAAGGTGCTGGTCGCACCGGGCAACGGTGGAACCGCGGCCGAGCCGGGCGTGGAGAACGTCGCGGTCGGCGCCGAGGACATCGACGGGCTGGTGGCGCTGGCGAAGTCGCGCGAGGTCGGACTGACGGTGGTCGGGCCGGAAGCGCCGTTGGCCGCCGGCGTGGTCGACCGCTTCACCGCCGAGGGCCTGAAGTGCTTCGGTCCGACCGCCGCCGCGGCGCAGCTGGAATCGTCGAAGGCCTTCGCCAAGCAGTTCCTGTCGAAGCACCGGATCCCGACCGCCGACTGGACCGTGGTCGAGGACGTCGAGGCCGGGATGGACTTCGCCCGCGGCCACGCGCTGCCGCTGGTGCTGAAGGCCGACGGCCTGGCCGCGGGCAAGGGCGTGGTGATCGCCGAGGACATCAAGACCGTCGAGGCCACGCTGAAGGACATGCTTTCCGGCGACGCGTTCGGCGCGGCCGGTCACCGCGTGGTCATCGAGGAGTTCCTGGTCGGCGAGGAAGCCAGCTTCATCGCGCTGGTCGACGGCACCGACATCGTCGCGCTGGCGACCAGCCAGGACCACAAGCAGCGCGACGAGGGCGACCGCGGTCCGAACACCGGCGGCATGGGCGCCTGTTCGCCGGCGCCGGTGATCACGCCCGAGCTCGAGCAGCAGGTGCTCGAAACCGTGATCAAGCCCACCGCCGAGGGCATGACCGCCGACGGCCACCGGTTCACCGGCTTCCTGTACGCCGGGCTGATGGTCACCCGCACCGGCGCCAAGGTGCTGGAATTCAACGTCCGGATGGGCGATCCGGAGACCCAGCCGATCCTGATGCGACTGAAGTCCGACCTGGCCGAGGTGCTGCTCGCCGCGCTGGATGGCCGGCTGTCCGAGGTCGACCTGGACTGGGACCCGCGGGTCACCATCGGCGTGGTCATGGCCGCCGGCGGCTACCCGGAGGCCTACCGCAAGGGCGACGCCATCACCGGCCTGGACACCGACTGGCCGGATACGGTCAAGGTCTTCCACGCCGGCACGAAGATTCAAGACGAGCAGACCGTCACCGCCGGCGGGCGGGTGCTCTGCGTGACCGCGATCGGCGACACGCTGGAACAGGCCCACGGCGAGGTCTACCGCTGGCTGCCCCGGATCGGCTTCGCCCAGGCCTACTGGCGCGGCGACATCGGACACCGGGCGCTGGCGCGGGACAAGAGTTCTTGAGTTTTTACCGCAGATGAACGCAGATGGACGCAGATAAAGACAGTTAAGGATCAACAGAGCGATCGATCGGGTCGATTGCCGATGAGCCCCAACGGGATCGGAGGATTCGGCGGTATCCCACCGAAGGTCCCGGCGGGCCGCACCCGAATTCTTTTTCCTTATCTGCGTTAATCTGCGTCCATCTGCGGTTTCCTTTCGCTTTTTCTGACCGCACATGGCCACGGCCCCGAACCGCAGACCCCGATGGACGTTTCCCACATTCTCGACGAGCTGAACGACGCGCAGCGGCAGGCGGTGACGGTCGAGGCGCCGCATTGCCTGGTGCTGGCCGGCGCCGGATCGGGGAAGACGCGGGTGCTGGTGCACCGGATCGCATGGCTGATCCAGGTCGAGCATGCCTCGCCGATGTCGCTGCTGGCGGTGACCTTCACCAACAAGGCCGCCAGCGAGATGCGCGGCCGGGTCGAGGAACTGCTGCAGATCCCGTCGGCCGGGCTGTGGATCGGCACCTTCCACGGCATCTGCCACCGCATCCTCCGGCTGCACGCCGACGAGGCGGGGCTGAATCCGAACTTCCAGATCCTCGACTCCGACGACCAGTACCGGCTGATCCGCCGGACCATCCGCGAGATGCAGCTCGACGAGGGCGAGTACCCGCCGCGGGTCGTCCAGGGCTTCATCAACGCGCGCAAGGACGACGGTGTGCGGCCCGATCACATCGACCCGGGCGGCAACCCGCTGACCGCGCAGATGGTCGAGATCTACCGCACCTACCAGGCCGCCTGCGAGCGCTCCGGCCTGGTCGACTTCGCCGAGCTGATGCTGCGCACCGTCGAGCTGCTGCGCGACAACCCGCAGCGGCTGGCGTACTACCGCAACCGCTTCGGCCACGTCATGATCGACGAGTTCCAGGACACCAACACCCTGCAGTACGCGCTGGTCCGGCTGCTGGCCGGCGGCGAGGACGCGCGGCTGTTCGTGGTCGGCGACGACGACCAGTCGATCTACGGCTGGCGCGGCGCGCGGGTCGAGAACGTGCAGCATTTCGTGCGCGACTTCGAGCCCGAGGTGGTGCGGCTGGAACAGAACTATCGCTCGACGAAGACCATTCTCGAGGCCGCCAACCGGGTCATCGACCACAACGACGACCGGATGGGCAAGAACCTCTGGACCGAAGGCGACGATGGCGAGCCGATCCGGGTGTTCGCTGCCTACAACGAGGACGAAGAAGCCGAGTTCATCGTCGGGCGCATCCAGGACTGGGTCGAGTCCGGCCGGCAGCCGTCGGAGTCAGCGGTGCTGTATCGCTCCAACGCCCAGTCGCGGCTGTTCGAACAGGCGCTGCTGCGCGCCGACATTCCGTACCGGGTCTACGGCGGGCTGCGCTTCTTCGAGCGCGCCGAGGTGCGCGACGCGCTGGGCTACCTGCGGCTGGTCCACAACCCGGCCGACGACGCGGCCTTCGAGCGCATCGTCAACGTGCCGGCGCGCGGCATCGGCGAGCGCACCGTGGCCGGCCTGCGCGAGGCCGCGCGGGCCCAGGACCGCTCGCTGTGGGACACCACGCTGCATCAATTGAACACCGGCGCGGTGAGCGGACGGGCCCGCAACGCGCTGGCCGGCTTCGTCGAGCTGATCCGGGAGCTGGAAGACGCCGCAGAATCCACCGATCTCGGCGGGATCATGAACCGCATCATCGAACGCTCGGCGCTGATCGAACACTACCGGGCGCGCGAGCCGGCCGACCGCGCCGAAGCGCGCCAGGAAAACCTCGACGAGCTGATCCGCGCGACCGAGAACTTCGAGCCGTCGATCGAGGACGAGCAGGCGGGCCTGAGTCCGACCGCGTCGTTCCTGACCCAGGCCGCGCTGGAAGCCGGCGAACACCAGGGCGAGAAGTGGGAAGACTGCGTCCAGCTGATGACGCTGCACTCGGCCAAGGGCCTGGAGTTTCCGCTGGTGTTTATGGCCGGCCTGGAGGAAGGCCTGTTCCCGCACCAGAAGTCGACCGAGGAACCCGGCCGGCTGTCCGAAGAACGCCGGCTGGCCTACGTCGGCATGACCCGAGCGATGGAGCTGCTGTACCTGAGCTACGCTGAATCGCGGCGTCTGCACGGCCAGACCCTGTTCGGCCGGCCGTCGCGCTTCGTCGGCGAACTGCCGCCCGGACTGGTCGAGGACGTTCGCCCCCGGATGCAGGTCAGCCAGGCTCGCGCGCCGCGCGACCAGGGCGGCGGATTGCCGTCACTCGGCAGCCGGGTCAGCCACGCGAAGTTCGGCGCCGGCACGGTGCTGTCGGTCGAGGGTCAGGGCGAAAACGCCCGCATCCAGATCAATTTCGACGATGCCGGGCCGAAGTGGCTGGTTGCCGGCTACGCAGTGCTGGAGCGGATCGGCTGATCACGACGTCGGCCGGACGCCGTCAGGCATTGTCGAAAAAGCGCGCGACGTGGACCGGAGGATCGGCCGCGCGATCTTCCTTGCGGCGACCCGGTCGGCTGGCTGTCAGCGAGCCCATCAGCTTCGTCTCGCGTCCGGCGCGGCGAGTGATGATCTGGGCCTTCTCCTTGGCGTGCAGCGGGCGGTCGCACAACACCACGAACTCGCGCAGGGTCTCGTCGACCATCGGCGAGACGGCGACCTCGATCGGGCTGGATCCGTCCAGGCCGATCAGCACCCCCCGCCGGAACTCGGAATCCATCGCGCGCTGCTCGATGAACATCGACAATCCGCTTCCGCCCAGCATCTCCTCGGCACGCTTGCGCTGCTCCTCGGAAACACCCGGATTGAAGATGTCGTGTTCGGCTTCTTCTTCTGCGTCCGGTTCTCGAAACTTCTTCATCCATTCTCTCCCGGCATCGGGAACTCGAGCCGATGCCGTTCATCATCCCGGTACACTACTTCAACGCGCCGGCCACTGTCCACGGACCATGTCACGAACTCACCCGATCGAACTGACGCTGCCGGACACCGGAACGCGTCTCGCCGGTCTGCATCGACCCGGCAACGGCCCACCCGTGCTGGCCCTTCACGGCTGGCTGGACAATGCACTGAGCTGGGCCCCGACCTTCGAGGGGCTCGATGATCTCGACCTGGTCTGCATCGATTTTCCGGGCCACGGCGAATCGCCGCCGCGACCGGTCGCGGCCCGGTATCACTTCGACGATTACGTGTTCGATGCGCTCGGCGCGCTCGACGCGCTGGGCTGGAACGACGCACACCTGCTCGGTCACTCGCTGGGCGGTGCGGTTGCCTCGGTGACCGCCGCGGCCTGTCCGCGCCGGATCCGGACACTCGCTGTCGTCGAAGGGCTCGGTCCGCTTTCCGCGCCAGGCGACCGGACCGCCGCGAACTGGCGCCACGCGCTCGGCCGGCAGCGCCAGCGGCCTCGCAGGGTCCACCCCGATCGCGAGGCCGCCGTCCAGGCACGCATCCACGACTCCGATCTCCCGCTTGCCGCTGCCCAGCAGCTCGCCGAGCGCGGACTGGTCGAGACCGAAGAAGGGGGTTGGCAGTGGCGCCACGATCTGCGCCTGACCTGGCCATCGACCCAGCGATACACCGAGCCCCAGGTGCTCGACCTGCTGTCCGCGATCGAAGCGCCGACGCTGTGCGCCCTGGCCGCGCCTCGGTCGCGGCTGCTGCCCGACGGCCTGATGGAACGCCGGGCTGCGGCCGTGCGCGATCTGCAGCTGGCCGAATTCGAGGGCGGCCACCATGTTCACATGCAGGCCCCCGGCCCCGTTTCCCGACGCATCAAGGACCATATCCATGCTCACGAACAATCCCGTGTCTGACCCCGCCGATCGCTTGATCTTCGCGCTGGACGTACCCGACGCCGATCGTGCCCGGACACTGATCGCCACGCTCGGCGAGCACGTTCGCTACTACAAGCTGGGGCTGGAACTGTTCCTGTCGGGCGCGTACTTCGAGCTGGCCGACGAACTGAACGCCGCCGGCAAACAGGTGTTCGCCGACCTGAAACTGTTCGACGTGCCGGCCACGGTCGGACGTGCAGTGGCCCAGCTGTCGAAACGGGGCGTGGATTTCATCACCGTACACGGCCAGGACGCGATGCTGGCCGAAGCCGCGGCCAACAAGGGCAGCAGCCGGATTCTCGCGGTCACCGCACTGACCAGCCTCGACCAGGGCGACCTCGACGACCTCGGCTTCGACTGCGACGTGGCCGCGCTGGTGCTGTCGCGCGCGAAGCGCGCTGTGAAGCTGGGCTGCGACGGCGTCGTGTCGTCCGGCCTGGAGGTCCCTGCGCTGCGGGCCGGCGCCGATCCGGCCCTGATCGCGGTCTGCCCCGGCATCCGGCCGGTGGCCAACACCGACGACCAGAAGCGGACGCTCAGCGTCGAACAGGCCTTCGCCAACGGCGCCGACTACATCGTCGTCGGGCGCCCGATCCGGGATGCCGACGACCCGGCCGCCGCGGCCGCGGCGATCCAGGCGCAGATCGAATCCGTTTTTAAATAATCAAAACAGCACGTTACGGAATCTAGTCAAGGTATTGCATTCAAAACCTGCTTCAGGTTATTATTTCTCCACGCCGGGTCGTCGTCGCGATCCGGCCTGAGTGAAAACAACATCCGATCAAGCGTGTCGCCATGATCACGTGGGGATGAATCCGGCCCCGGCCGGTTTGCAGGCAGGACGCTTCCGTCCTGCCTCTTTTTTTGCCCCGAGCGCACGGTCTCCGGCTCGAATCGTGACCGGGGTCGCCGGTGGTAAACTCTGCGCCCCGCCAGGAGCGACCCGCCCTCGATGTCGTCGAACCCCGCCCACCGCCGTTTCCCCGGTCAGGCCCTGCATGCGCTGGGCCGCCAATGGCGTGCGCTGTGGCGGAGGGTACTGCATTGGTGGGTCCGTGCAACGGTGCTTCCAGAAGACGTCGATGACCTGAAGCTCGACCAGGGCACCCCGGTCTTCTACATCCTCGACACCTATGCGCTGAGTTCGCTGCTGATCGTCGACGAGATCTGCCGCAAGCGCGGTTGGCCGCAGCTCGACGCGGATTTCGAGGCGGGCGATGTCGATCTTCCGCGCCGCTACGGCGCCAGCCGCCGCCATCGCGGCCTGCTGGTCCGTCGCCCGGTCAAGCGACGGCATTCCCAGATGCTCGAAACGCTGATCGGCGCGATCGATGCCGGCCGGCTCGACGACGTACGGATCGTTCCGGTCTCGGTCCTGATCGGCCGCGCACCCGAAAAGGAACAGGCGATCGCCAAGATCCTGTTCTCGGAGAACTGGGACATCGGCGGCCGCTTCCGGCGACTTCTGGCCACGCTGGTCAACGGACGGGCCACCTTCGTCCAGTTCGGTAAACCGGTGTCGTTGGCCGAAGTCGCGGCCGAGGGCCAGGGCACCGAGCTCGACCTGCGTCGCGTCAGCCGGGTTCTGCGGGTCCACTTCAAGCGCGTGCGGACCGCCGCGATCGGCCCCGACCGGTCGCACCGGCGCACGCTGGTCGATCGGGTCGTCCGCTCCGATCCGGTCCAGGCCGCCATTGCGCAGAAAGCCCGCCGTGAAAAGATCGAGATTCACAAGGCCGAAGCCGACGCCCGCACCTACGCCTACGAGATCGCGGCCGATTATTCGTATTCATTCATCCGGATCGCCGAGCTGTTGCTGTCGTGGTTCTGGAACCGCATCTACCGCGGCGTGCAGGTGTTCCACTTCAGCGACTTCCGCGAGGCGCAGCAGGGCCACGAGATCGTCTACGTGCCCTGTCACCGCAGCCACATCGACTACATGCTGCTGTCGTTCATCCTGTATCGGCGCGGCTTCGTTCCCCCGCACATCGCGGCCGGCATCAACCTGAACCTGCCGGTAGTCGGCCGGTTCCTGCGCTTCGGCGGGGCGTTCTTCCTGCGCCGCTCCTTCCGCGCACAGCCGCTGTACTCGGCGGTCTTCAACGAGTATGTCGCGACCATCATCGATCGGGGGGTCGCGCTGGAATACTTCATCGAGGGCACGCGCTCGCGGACCGGCCGGTCGCTGCCGCCGCGTGCCGGCATGCTGTCGATCACGATCCGCGCCTTCCTCCGCAGCCGCGAGCGTCCGGTGCTGTTCCAGCCGGTCTACATCGGCTACGAGCGCCTGGCCGAAGGCAACTCCTACATCTCCGAGCTGTCGGGCAAGGAAAAGCGGCCGGAATCACTGGCCGACTTCCGCAACGTCATCAACATCATCCGGAAGAACTACGGCCAGGTGCAGGTCAGTTTCGGCGAACCGATCCGGCTCGGGCCATTGCTCGACAAGCATTGCCCCGACTGGGCCGAGCAGCGTTTCGAGCCCGACAGCAAGCCGGAATGGCTGCCTCACGCCGTCGACGAACTGGCCAACGGCATCATGGTCAACATCAACCGCGCCGCCCACGTCAATCCGGTCAATCTGCTGGCCGCAGCCCTGCTGGCCAGCCGCAAGCACGCACTGGACGAAGACGACCTGGAGTCGATGATCGGGGTCTACCAGCGGCTGCTGCGCATGACCGCGTATTCCGACAGGATCACGATCACCGAACTGACGCCCGGACAGATCATCGAGTACGGCCTGGAACTCGGCATCATCGAACGCCAGGCCCACGATCTCGGCGACATCATCCGCATCGAGCCCGGCAACGCCGTGCTGTTGACCTATTTCCGCAACAACATCGCCCACCTGCTGGCGATGCCGGCGTGGATCGCATGCTGCTTCCTGAACAACCAGCGAGTGGGCAAGACCCGGGTTCGTCGGCTCAGCGAAGCGGTCTATCCCTTCCTGAAGAAGGAACTCTTTCTGCCCTGGGACCCGGCCGAAGTACCGATCATCATCCAGCGCTGCACCGACGCGCTGGTCCGGCTGGGCCTGATCGGAATGAGCGGCGACTACCTGCAGCGAACCCCGGGCGGTTCCGACGCGACCTATTACCTGCGGCTGCTCGGCAACGTCATGCTGCAGACCTTCGAGCGCTACTACATCACCATCGCCGTGCTGGCCAAGAACGGCTCGGGCAAACTCAGCCGGCAACAACTCGAACAGCTGTGCACGCTGTCGGCCCAGCGCATCTCGCTGCTGCACCAGTTCGATGCGCCGGAGTTCTCGGACCGAACGCTGTTCAAGCAGTTCATCGAGTCGCTGCAGGACATCGACGTTCTCGGCCGCGACGACGAAGGCAACCTCACCTTCGATCGACGGCTCGAGGCCTTCGCCCGTGACGCCAAGCTGGTGCTCGACAAGGAAGTCCGGCATACGATTCTCCAGATCACTCCGCGCGTGCTAGAACTTGACGCACTGCGCAAATCGGACTGACACCCCGCGGCCGCGCGACGCACTGCTAGAATGCGTCGATGAGCGTAGTTCATCCTGAGGCGACCACGACCGAGAAGACCACCCTGACGGCGGCCGACTGGGAACGGGCCGCGCTCGACCTGATTGCCGAAAAAGGCCTCGCCGGACTGGGTGTCGAACCGCTGGCACGGCGACTGGGCATCACCAAGGGCAGTTTCTACTGGCATTTTCCGACCCGCGACCAGCTGCTCGAGCAGGCGCTGGACCGCTGGGAGCGCCAGGACATCGAATCCCTGGCCCGCTCGCTGGATTCCGAACAACCGGCCGCCGACCGCCTGGCCGAGTTCGTGCTCCGGACCAGCCGCCAGAACCGCAGCCACCAGATCCACGCAGCCCTGTGTGCCGCCAGCGACGACCCGCGAGTTCGACCGGTGCTCGAGCGCGTCACCCAGCGCAGGCTGGATTACCTCGCCAAAGCATTCCGCGAGCTCGGCCTCGACGCCGAATCCGCCCGTCACCGCGCCCGCCTGACCTACACCAGCTACGTCGGTTACATCCAGCTGCAGACCCGCGGCATGACCCCGGACCGCGGCAGTGATGAATTCGAAGCCTACGTCCAGCATGCCATCAAGACCCTGATCGACATTCGCTGAAACGTCGCGTTCGGCCGTGGCGTTGCGGCCGATTCTCCAGAGGATGGACGCGAAGACGCAAAGAGAAACCCGAAACAGCGAAACGTGTCCAGATTCAAGCGTTACTTGGTTGGTTCCGGAAGAGGTTTTCAGGTATGGGTCCACTCGCTCAAGCGGTTTTCCAATCGAATTGCCTTTCTTCACGCCTTCGCGTCTTTGCGCGCATCCTTTAGAGAACGTAACGCTAGCCCCGAAAAAAGCAAAAAAAAGCGCGGCCGGGGGCCGCGCTTCGGGTGGTGCGTGATCGCTTCGCTCAGTGGAGCAGCGGGGCGATGACGAGGCTGACGATGGCCATCACGTTGATCAGGATGTTCATCGACGGGCCCGAGGTGTCCTTCAGCGGATCGCCGACGGTGTCGCCGACCACATTCGCCTTATGGGTCTCGGAGCCCTTGCCGCCGAAGTTGCCCTTCTCGACGTGCTTCTTGGCATTGTCCCAGGCACCCCCGGCATTGGCCATGGTCAGAGCCAGCAGCACCGCCGCGACCAAAGCGCCACCGAGCATTCCGCCGAGCGCTTCCGGACCGAGGCCGAAACCGACCACCACCGGGCCGAGTACGGCCAGCGCGGCCGGTAACAGCATGCGCTTGATCGCCGAAGTCGTGGCGATGTCGACGCAGCGCGCGGCATCCGGTTCGGCCTTGCCCTCGAGCAGGCCCGGAATCTCGCGGAACTGACGGCGGATCTCCTGGATCATCTCGAAGGCCGCTGCACCCACCGCGGTCATCGTGATCGATGCGACCAGGAACGGGAACAGGCCGCCGATGAACATCCCGATCAGTACGTTTGGATCGGAAATGGCCAGCACGAAGTCGGTCATGTCGTGCTGGATCTCGGCGATGTAGGCCGAGATGATCGTCAGCGCAGCCAGCGCGGCAGCACCGATCGCGAAACCCTTGCCGATCGCCGCCGTCGTATTGCCCAGTTCATCGAGCGAGTCGGTGATCTTTCGGGTGTCCTCGCCCAGGGCCGCCATCTCCGCGATACCGCCGGCGTTGTCGGCGACCGGACCGTAGGCGTCGATGGCCATGGTCATGCCCACCGTGGCCAGCATCGACACCGCCGCGACGCCGACGCCGTACAGATCGGCCTGCGCATTGGCGATGAAGATCATCAGGCAGATCGTCAGGATCGGAATCGCGACCGACTGCATCCCGGTGGCGAGGCCCGCGATGATCACCGTTGCCGGACCGGTTTCGCCCGACTTCGCGATATCGCGAATCGGCTTGGCCGCGGTGTAGTACTCGGTCGACAGGCCGATGATCACGCCGCCGACGGCACCCACGATGGTTGCCAGCCAGACACCGTTCTGGATATCCAGCGCGCTGATCAGGAAATACGCGAGGATCACGAAACCGAGCGCCGCTGAAATCGTACCGATGCGAAGCGCCACTTCCGGGCTCTTTCTGGCAGACAGGCGGACCAGGCCGATGGCCAGGATGGAGCAGACCAGGCCCAGCGAAGACAGCAGCAGCGGCAAGCCCATCAGCGCCTGGTCCGGACCCATGCCCGGGACCATGCCGGTGGATCCGGCCTGCTTGACCATCACCGTGGCCAGGGCCACCGTGGCAATCATCGCGCCGCAGTAGGACTCGAAGATGTCGGAGCCCATGCCGGCAACGTCACCGACGTTATCGCCGACGTTGTCGGCGATCACGCCCGGGTTTCGGGGGTCGTCCTCAGGGATGCCCGCCTCGACCTTGCCGACCAGGTCGGCGCCGACGTCAGCGGACTTGGTGAAGATGCCGCCGCCGACGCGATAGAACAACGCGACCACCCCGGCGCCCATGCCGAAGCCGTGGATGCGATGCGCGGTTTCCGGGTCGGTACCGAACACCAGGTAGAGCGTTCCCAGGCCGAGCAGGCCCAGCGAGGCCAGGACCAGACCCATCACCGAGCCGCCGTAGAACGCGACGGTCAGCGCCTGATCGGTGCCGTGGTTATGGGCCGCGGTCGTCGTGCGGACGTTGGCGCGGGTCGCGGCGATCATGCCGAAGTAACCGGCGATGGCCGAGCAGAACGCGCCGACCAGGAACGAAATCGCCGTCTCGATGCCGAGGCCGGAGAAGGCCAGCGCAATGAACAGGACGCCGACCGACGCTGCGATCATCACCAGCTCGCGGCGCATAAAGGCCATCGCACCCTGCTGGATCAGCTTCGCGATATCGGCCGGTTTTCCTTCCATGACCGGGTAGCGCATCATCGCGCTGAAGATGATGAAGGCCGTGATCAGCCCGATGATTCCGAGCACCGGCGGGATCAGACTCATGTTCATGGGGTCTCCCTGGTTGTTTTCGTTGACTGCAGTCGTTGTCGTTCGATTCGGTGATCCGATTGGGGATCGAAGAGTCGATCGATTGGATGGAGTTCCAATTCCGGAAACGATGGCCATTCCGGCGCACGCTGCGGCGAACGCCGCGTTCACGCGCAAAGCGGAGCATTCTAGCCTGTACCACGCAGCTGGGCAATCGAACCGGCCGTTGGCGCACGCGCAGTCCGGCCGATGTAACAGGGGCGTGGCCCGGGGTGCGGCCGCCCGATGCCAGCGGCGCGCCGGCCCGACGCACGCCGACGATCGCCGGCGGACTCGCGCCTCGCTCGAACCAGACCTTTCAATGTAATAGCGTATTAATACAAAAGCGTGTTAGCATGCTGAAAAATCAGCTGCATTCCACCGCCATGAAACAACTCGACGAGCGCCACCTGAAGGCCAACCGGGCCGCCCGCAACAGCCTGGCCGAGGCATTCCACGCAATGGAAACGCCCGACGAGATCCGCGCGCTGCTGCGCGATCTCACTACGCCGGCGGAGCTCGAGGCGCTGGTCGATCGCTGGCGGGTGGTCCAGCTGCTGGACGCCGGCCTGCCGTATCGCGAGATCCACGACCGCACCGGAGTCAGCGTCACCACCATCGGACGCGTCGCGCGATTCCTGGACATGGGGCACGGCGGCTACGCGCTGGCCCTGAAACGACTGCAAGGCGAAGACGAATCATGAACGAACGACGACTGAAGATCGCGATCCAGAAATCCGGCCGGCTGTCGGAAACCTCGCTGAAGCTGCTCGAGCGGGCGGGGCTGCAGTTCTCGCGCAGCAAGGACAAGTTGTTCTGGTACGGCCGCAACCTGCCGGTGGACCTGCTGCTGGTCCGCGACGACGACATTCCGCGCCTGCTGCTCGAAGGCGTCTGCGAGTTGGGGATCGTCGGCGAGAACGTCGCCGCCGAAGCGCTGCTCGAAGCGGCCGACCGCCGACCCGGTGCCGCGCTGGACGCACTGGCGTCGCTGGACTTCGGTCACTGCCGGCTGATGCTGGCCCTGCCCGAAGGTCAGGATTATCGCGGCCCCGAGCAGCTCGAAGGCGCCCGGATCGCGACCAGTTACCCCCATTTGGCTGCACGATGGCTGCACGATAACGGCATTTCGGCGGATATCGTCGAACTCAGCGGTGCCGTCGAGATCGCGCCCAGCCTCGGCACGGCCGAGGCGATCGTCGACCTGGTCTCGACCGGGACCACCCTTCGGGCCAACCACCTGAAGGCCGTCGACACCGTGCTGGAGAGCCAGGCGGCACTCTATCGGGGGCCGTCGAAGCTCGACGCGGAACAACAGGCTCTGCTCGACAAGCTGGTCCAGCGCATCCAGGGCGTGCAGACCGCACAGGAAACCAAGTACGTGATGCTGCATGCCCCGCGCGAGAAGCTGGACCGGATCTCGGCGGTGCTGCCAGGCGCCGAAACACCGACGGTGCTGCCGCTGGAAGGCCAGCCCGGCCGCGTTGCGGTCCACGCGCTGTGCACCGAGCAGGTGTTCTGGGAGCACCTCGAAGAACTCAAACAGGCCGGCGCGTCGGCGATCCTGGTGCTGCCGGTGGAGAAGATGCTGGCATGAGACGACCGAACCTCACCATCGCCGACTGGTCCGCGCTGGACGTCCAGCAGCGCCGCGCGCTGCTGGCGCGCCCGCGGATGGAATCCGACGACGAACTCACCCGACAGGTCGAATCGATCATCGCCGAGGTTCGGGCCGGCGGCGACGCCGCACTGCTCGACTGCACCCGACGCTTCGACCGCGTCGAGCCGGAATCGCTGTGGCAGGCCGTGGCCACCCGCGAACCGCTGGACGCCGACCTGGACGCAGCCATCGACCGGGCGATCGAAACCGTACGCGCCTTCCATGAACGCGGCCGTCCGAGGGACTACTCGGTCGAAACGGCGCCCGGCGTGACCTGCGCGATGCGCCACGTCCCACTGGACCCGGTCGGCCTCTACGTGCCGGCCGGCTCGGCCCCGCTACCGTCGACGGCAATCATGCTGCTGGTGCCGGCCCGGCTGGCCGGCTGCCGCGAAATCGTGCTGACGACAGCGCCGAACGCACAGGGCCGCGCCGACGACGCGGTGCTGGCCGTGGCCGAGAAGCTCGGCCTCGACCGCGTGCTGATCGCCGGCGGCGCGCAGGCGATCGCTGCCATGGCCTACGGGACCGAGTCGGTGCCGGCCTGCACCAAACTGTACGGGCCGGGCAACCGCTTCGTCGCCGAAGCCAAGCGCCAGGTCGCGCTGGACGTCGACGGCGCGGCCCAGGACCTGCCGGCCGGGCCATCGGAAGTGATGGTGCTGGCCGACGATAGCGCCGATGCCGACTGGATCGCGCTCGACCTGCTCAGCCAGGCCGAGCACGGCCCGGACTCGCAGGTGCTGCTGGTCACCGATTCCGACCGGCTCGTCGACGCCGTTCCCGACGCGCTGGCCGACCGGCTGGAGAGCCTGCCGCGCGCAGAAGTCACGCGAAAAGCTCTCGAACATGCCGCGATCGTCCGGGTACCGGACATGAACGCCGCCGTCGAGGTCAGCGAGGCCTACGCGCCGGAGCACCTGATCGTCGCCACGGATCAGGCCGAGTCGCTGGCCGGCCGGATCACCACCGCCGGCTCGGTGTTCGTCGGCCGCTGGACGCCGGAATCGCTGGGCGATTACATCTCGGGCACCAACCACACGCTGCCGACCGGCGGCTGGGCGCGGACCCACAGCGGTCTCGGCACGGCCGACTTCCTGCGCCGGATGACGGTGCAGTCGGCCAGCGCCGAAGGGCTGCGGGAACTCGGTCCGGCCGGCGCGCGGCTGGCCGCGCACGAACGACTCGACGCCCACCGCCTGGCGATCACGGCGCGGCTGGACGCGCTGGACAAGGCGCCGTCATGAGCACGGACTTCGATGCCCTGGCGCGACCGGAAATCCGCGCGCTGACGCCGTATGCGTCGGCCCGCGCGCTGGCCGATTCGGCCGGCATCCTGCTCAACGCCAACGAGAACCCGTTCCCGTCACCGGGCGATCCGGGCCTGGGCCTGAACCGGTATCCGGATCCGCAGCCGGCCGCACTGATCGGCCGTCTGGCGGACCTCTACGACGTCGACCCCGAGCGGCTGCTGGTCACGCGCGGCAGCGACGAAGGCATCGACCTGCTGGTGCGCACGTTCTGCGCGCCGGGCGACGCGGTGCTGATCGTCCCGCCGTGCTTCGGCATGTACGCGCTCTCGGCCCGCGTCCAGGGCGCCCGGGTCGTCGAGGCTCCGCTGGTCGAGCGCGGGAACCGCTTCGACGCGCCCGGAGACCTCGTCGAACGAGCGCGTGACTGCAAGCTGGCGTTCCTGTGTTCGCCGAACAACCCGACTGGCAACGTGCTGAAGCCGGAGGTCATCACGTCGGTCTGTTCGGCGCTGTCAGGCCGCGGGCTGGTCGTCGTCGACGAAGCCTATGTCGAGTTCCAGTCCGGCGCATCGGCCACCACGCTGCAGCACGGCCATCCGAACCTGGTCGTGCTGCGCACGCTGTCGAAGGCGCACGCGCTGGCCGGCTGCCGGCTCGGCGCGGTCATCGCCGACCCGGCCGTGATCGGCCTGGTCAAACGGATCATCGCGCCCTACCCGTTGCCGACGCCGACCGTCGAAGCCGCGCTGACCGCCCTGACCCCCGATGCGCTGGCCACCCAGGCCGAGCGGGTCGCGCTGCTGAACGCCGAAAAGGCGCGCCTGGTCGAAGCGCTCGAGACCATCGGCGGCATCCAGGCGATGTGGCCCGGCGAGGCCAACTTCGTGCTGGTCCGCGTCGCCGACGCCGCCGCCCTGGTCGACGAGGCGGCCACCGCCGGCATCCGCCTGCGCAACCAGTCTGCCCAGCGCGGACTGGACAACTGCGTGCGAATCACCGTGGGTACGCCCGACGAGAATCGCGCCCTGATCGAGTTCCTGGAGAATCGCGCCGCATGAGCACCAAGAAGATCCTTTTCATCGACCGCGACGGCTGCCTCATCGAGGAACCCGCCGACGAGCAGGTCGATGCGTTCGAGAAGTTCCGGCTGATGCCCGGCGTGATTCCGGCGCTGCTGAGACTGAAGGCGGCCGGCTATCGCTTCGTGATGGTCACCAACCAGGACGGTCTCGGCACGGCGTCGTTCCCGGAGGACGATTTCCAGGGACCGCACGATCTGTTGCTGCAGATACTCGAATCGCAGGGCATCGTCTTCGACGCCGTCCACATCGACCGCTCCTTTCCGGACGACCATGCGCCGACCCGCAAGCCCGGTGTCGGCATGCTGCTCGACTACCTGCGCGACCCCGGCCTGGACCGGTCGCGCTCGGCCGTGATCGGCGACCGCGAAACCGACCTGCAGCTGGCCGGCAACATGGGCCTGCCCGGGATGCGCGTCGGTCCCGGGGGGCTAGACTGGCCGGACATCGCCGAGACGCTGATCGGCGCGCCGCGGACTGCCGTGACCGAACGCCGGACCAACGAGACGGCAATCCGGGTGGCGGTGAACCTGGACGCCACCGCGCCGATCCGCAACGAGACCGGGCTCGGCTTCTTCGACCACATGCTCGACCAGCTCGCCGCCCACGGCGGATTTTCGCTGGACCTGAGCTGCAAGGGCGACCTGCACATCGACGAGCACCACACCGTCGAGGACTGCGCGCTAGCGCTGGGCGAGGCGCTGGACGCCGCGCTCGGCGACCGTCACGGCATCGGCCGCTACGGCTTCACCGTGCCGATGGACGAAGCCCTGGCCACAGCGGCCATCGACCTGTCCGGCCGCCCCGCCTTCGTCCTCGACGGCGAATTCCCGCGTGAGTCGGTCGGCGGACTGCACACGGAAATGGTCACCCACTTCTTCCAGTCGCTGGCCCAGAAGCTGCGCTGCGCGATCCACATCCAGGTCACCGGCGAAAACACCCACCACATGGTCGAGGGCTGCTTCAAGGCCGTCGGCCGCGCGCTGCGCCCGGCGCTGGCCCGCGGCGACGGCGGCATGCCCTCGACCAAGGGGGTGCTTTGATGGGGTCGATCAAGGATCCGAGAACGACGGACTTCGCTGCGTCGAGGTCGAGAGAACAGGCCCGCGAACGGACCCCGGTGACGCTCGACTGCCCGCCGGACGTGGCCGTTTCGTTCCTCGCCAAGCTCTATTCGGCCTCGCCCGAACTCCATGCCGAGAGCCCTTCGCTCGAACGCGCCGTTCCCGAGAGCTCGCCGCCCTCGAAGGACCGGCCGCGATGACCGGCGCAGGGCAGATGAATCCGTCCGCGGATGCACAACGGACACCGATGAAGATTCGGTCCGTGCGCTCCGGTTTCCGATACGCCGCGAGCCATAGCCGGCCCGCCTGCGGTCTGACGTTGCGCGATGAAGTTCGCGATCATGCGGCGTTCTGCCTTCATCCACGGTCAGCTGCATTCATCTGTGGACCTCGTCCGATTTCCTGCGGGGGCCCGCCCGCATGACCCTGGCCGTGATCGATTCCGGCGGCGCCAACCTCGGCTCGGTGGTGCAGGCGCTGCACCGGATCGGAGCCGAGGCGACGCTGACCAGCGACGCGGCCACGATCCGCCGCGCCTCGAAGGTGATCCTGCCCGGCGTCGGCGCAGCGGCCTGGGCGATGAACGCGCTGCGCGAGGCCGGACTGGTCGAGGTCATTCGAGGACTGGAGCAGCCGGTGCTCGGCATCTGTCTCGGTCTGCAGCTGCTGTTCGAGGGTTCCGACGAAGGCGATGCCGACGGCCTGGGGTTGATTCCCGGCCGCGTCCGCAGACTCGCCGGCGGACCGGGCCTGCGCCTGCCGCACATGGGCTGGAACCAGCTCGACTGGCAGCGAGACGATCCACTGGCCGCCGGCATCGACCCCGACGCCTGGTACTACTTCGTGCACAGCTATTGCGCGCCGGCCGAAAGCCCGGCCTGCGTGGCCCGCGGCCACCACGGCGAAGACTTCGCCGCGGTGGTCCGGCACCGCAATTTCGCCGCCTGCCAGTTCCATCCCGAGAAATCGGCCGGACCGGGCCACCGCCTGCTGAAGAATTTCCTGGAGTCGTGACCATGGCCTCGATGATCGTCATCCCCGCGCTCGACCTGCGCAACGGCGGCGTGGTCCGCCTGCAGCAGGGCGACTACGAGCGCGAAACCCGCTACGACATGTCGCCGGTCGACCAGGCCCGGGCCTACCAGGACGCCGGGGCCCGGCTGCTGCACCTGGTCGATCTCGACGCCGCCCGCGACGGCGGCGATGGCAATCTCGAGGTCATCGCGGCGATCGCCCGGGCGCTGACCCTGCCGGTCCAGGCCGGCGGCGGCGTGCGCGACGAGGCCGGGCTCGCGCGGCGGCTGGAAGCCGGCATCGACCGGGTCGTGCTCGGTAGCCTGTGCGTGCGCACGCCCGATCTCGTAATCGGCTGGATCGAACGCTTCGGCGCCGAACGCATCGTCGCCGGGCTGGACGTCCGCCCCGGCGAGGACGGCCACTGGATTCCGCAGGCCGCCGGCTGGACCGAGGCCGGCGACGAGGACCTGTTCGAGCTGCTCGACCGGCTCGTCGCCAGCGGGCTGCGGCACCTGCTGTGCACCGACATCACCCGCGACGGCATGCTGACCGGCTCGGGCCGCGCACTGTATCGCGAACTGACCGGGCGCTATCCCGACCTGGTCGTGCAGGCCTCGGGCGGAATCGGCGAACCGGCCCACCTGGACGAAGTCGCGACGACCGGGGTGGCCGGCTGCATCGTCGGCCGTGCCCTGCTGGAAGGCCGCGTGCCGCTGGACGTGCTGGCCGGACCCATCGCCGAATCGAATCCCGGGCCCAGCGACGGAGGCCCGGCATGACCAGCGAGGGCGTCGCCGTGCGGATCATCCCTTGCCTGGACGTCCGCGCCGGGCGCGTGGTCAAGGGCGTGAAATTCCGCGACCACGTCGACATGGGCGACATCCTCGAACGGGCCTCGGCCTACCGCGACCAGGGTGCCGACGAGCTGGTGTTCTACGACATCACGGCCAGTCCGGAGGGCCGCAGCGTCGACGTGCACTGGGTCGAGCGGGTGGCCGAAGCGATCGACATCCCGTTCACCGTGGCCGGCGGCATCCGCGACGTGGCCCGCGCCCGTGCCGTGCTGCACGCCGGGGCCGACAAGGTCTCGGTCAACTCGCCGGCGCTGGCCCGGCCCGAACTGGTCGCCGAACTGGCCGACGCATTCGGCAGCCAGTGCGTGGTCATCGGCGTGGATTCGATCCGGGAGAACGGGCGCTACCGGCTGCGCGCCAACACCGGCGACCCGGACAACATGACCGATCCGGACCTCGACACCCGGGCCTGGGTCGAGCGGGCCCAGACGCTCGGCGCCGGCGAGATCGTGCTGAACTGCATGGATGCCGATGGCGTCCGTACAGGCTACGATATCGACCAGCTGGCCGACGTTCGAGACATATGCGACGTTCCGCTGATCGCCTCGGGCGGCGCCGGAGCGCCGGAACATTTCCGCGACGTGTTCCAGCAGGCCGACGTCGACGGCGCGCTGGCGGCGACCGTGTTTCACTCGAGCCAGATCGACATTCCGGACCTGAAACGCTGGCTGGGCGAACAAGGCATCCGGACGCGGAACTGATCCATGGCATCCTGAGCCGACGCCCGAGGAGACACCGATGCGCGACACCTTCCCGCTGCTCGAGAACACCGACTTCCCGGCCATCCGGCGCCGTGCGCTGGACACGCTCCAGATGAACCTGGGCTATCTGTGCAACCTGGCCTGCATCCACTGCCACGTCAACGCCGGCCCGAACCGCACCGAGCTGATGGACCGCGGGACGATGGAAACGGCGCTGGCCGTGATCGACAAGTTCGGCATCCGCACGCTGGATCTCACCGGCGGCTCGCCGGAGATGAACCCCGATTTCCGCTGGCTGGTCGAGCAGGCCCGGGCGCGCGGGGTGCACGTCATCGACCGGCTCAATCCGACGCTGATGGAAGAGCCCGGCTACGACTGGATCGGACCCTTCCTCGCCGAGCACGACATCGAGGTGGTCGCCTCGCTGCCGTGCCATTCGAAGGAAAACGTCGACGCGCAGCGCGGCAACGGCGTATTCGAGGCGTCGATCAAGGCGCTGAAGACCCTGAACGATCTCGGCTATGGAAAGGGCACTCCCGAGCGCGTGCTGAACCTGGTCTACAACCCGTTGGGCCCGAGCCTACCGCCGGACCAGGCGTCGCTGGAAGCAGACTACAAACGCCTGCTCGACGACGAGTTCGGCTTGGCGTTCGACCAGTTGTTCACGCTCGCGAACATGCCGATCAAGCGCTTCGGTGCGATCCTGCTGGCCAAGGGTCAGTTCCAGGACTACATGACGCTGCTGAAGAACAGCTTCCGGCGCGACAATCTGGCCGGCGTGATGTGCCGCGACCTGATCAGCGTCGATTACCGCGGCCACATCTACGACTGCGACTTCAACCAGATGCTCGGCCTTCCGCTGGGCGGCGACCAGACCCGACCGACGCTGGCCGAGCTGCTCGAACGGGCCGATGTGCCGGCGGCGATCGCCGTGGCCGAACACTGCTACGGCTGCACCGCCGGCCAGGGTTCGAGCTGCGGCGGCGCGCTGAACTGAGTTCGCACACAGGCAAGGACAACGAATGACCGCTTCTTCCGACGATCTCGACTGGGCCAAGGGCGACGGACTGCTGCCGGCCGTCGTCCAGGACGCCGACACCGGCCGGGTCCTGATGCTCGGCTACATGAACGATGTGGCGCTGGAGAAGACCCGGGCCACCGGCCAGGTGACGTTTTTCTCGCGCAGCAAGCAGCGGCTCTGGACCAAGGGCGAGACCTCGGGCAACACGCTGGAACTGGTCGAGGTCCGCATCGACTGCGACCGCGACACCCTGCTGGTGCAGGCCCGGCCGCACGGACCGACCTGCCACACCGGCACCGCGACCTGCTTCGGCGACGGAATCCGGCCGCCGCTGGCCTTCCTCGGCAAGCTGGAGCGCGTGATCGAGGCGCGGCGCGGCGCCGATCCGGCGTCGAGTTACACCGCGAAACTGCTCGATCGGGGCGTCAAGCGATGCGCCCAGAAGGTCGGCGAAGAGGGCGTAGAAGTCGCGCTGGCCGCCACCGCCGGCGACCGCAGGGAGCTCGTCAGCGAGAGCGCCGACCTGCTGTATCACCTGCTGGTGGTGCTGGCCGCGTCGGACGTGCGGCTGGAGGACGTGCTCGAGGTGCTCGAGGGACGGCACACGGACTGAAGCGCCCGGCGCGAGGGATTCAGGTGGCCGGGGGAACCGCCCACAGCGACAATTCGGCCAGGCCCCAGCCGATCAATGCGCCGACCAGCACGTCGGTCGGGTAGTGAAGCCCCAGCACCACGCGCGAAAGCGCGATCAGCACCGCCAGCGGGACCAGGACCGCAGCAAGTGCCGGGAACCAGGCGATTGCTACAGTCGTGAACAGCACCGCGTGCAGCGTGTGACCGGACGGGAAGCTGTAGCGGTCCAGCGGCGCGCAGCCGACACGGATATCGAGCTGGGCGATGTACGGGCGCTCGCGAACGAGACGAGCCTTCAGCAGCTTGTAGATGCCGACGCCGACCAGCGACGCCAGGCCCATGGCCAGCGCGGCGCGCACGCCATAGGCGCCCCGCGTTGCGGCAAGGACCACCATCAGCGCATACCAGACCCACCCGTCGCCGACGCGGCTGACCGCCGCGAAGAACGAGCGCACGCCGGGCCGGCTCGACACGCGATTCAGGGCCAGGCAGAGTCGCTGCTCCAGCTGGTCCACGCGTGCCAACCCTCGCTGGGCTGCATTGGAAAACGGCATTTCCATGCAGCAGACACTATACGCCCTCTGCGACAGCTGCGTTTCAGGGCGCTGACGGGACGATGACGGCAGACGGAAACACGGAACGGTTTTCAGACGGCCAGCCGATCCGGGTCGAAGCTCGGCACCGACTCGAAGGTCGGACGGCCGAGCAGGTAGCCCTGGGCGTAGCGGACGCCGGCGTCCTGCAGCCACTCCAGTTCCTCGGGCTCTTCGATACCACCGGCGATGACGCCGATGTTCAGCATCCGGCAGGTGGCCAGCAGACCGCTGACCAGCGCCTGACGGCGCTCGCTGCAGTGAATCCGCTGGACCAGGTTGCGGTCCAGCTTCAGCCACTGCGGCTGGAACACCACCAGTCGCTTCATCCCGAGCTCGCTGGCGCCGAAATTGTCCGCCAGGACGGCGAAGCCGGCACGGTTCGCCGCCTCGCGGGCGCGATCGAGTTCGCGCGGGCTGCCGAGCGGCTCGAGCCGGCTGAATTCGAGAACGATATGGGTCGGATCGATACCGAATTCTTCGGCGGCCTCCCGGGTCGACGCGAGCGTGGACTCGAGCCGCTCGGGCACGATCGTCGAGCAGTTGATGTGCAGCGCTCCGTCCATGGCCAGCCGGGAAGCCATATCGAGCGCACGATGCCGGCAGGCCTCGTCGAAGCAATGGCGGCTGCTGGAGGCGATCGAGCCGAGGACCTCGCTGGCCGACTCACCGGCCGCGCCGCGAACCAGCGCCTCGTGGCCGATCACCTCGGCCGTCTCGAGATCGGCGATCGGCTGGAAGGCGAAGCTGAACTCCGCGTCGGCGGCGTCGATCTCCGGCGCTGGCGAAGCGCTGCGTTCGCTGTCGGTGTGCTGTTCCATCACTTGACTCCCGATCCTGTCGTGGGCCCGGGCGAAGCGCCCGGCCCGATAGACCCTCAACATTCAATTTCAGTGCCAAGTTGCTCAATGTGTTGGCCTCGTCACGCTTTCGGGCTAGCAAAGCGGATGGAAGACACAGAAAGAAGGAGTCGAAACGGTCGCTCGGATGCGCGAAATGGGGAAGGCCTGACGAAAGCGCGCCGCCTCAGGCGGCCTGCCACGCCTCGATTTCGACCAACAAGTCGTCGCGGCACACGTCGCCGCGCAGCGCGCACAGCCGCAACGACGGCCAGCGCGCGCGCAGCCGCGCCTCGATGCGCGGCCAGTCGCCGGCGTGGCGGACATACACGCGGGCCAGCGCATCGGCCGAGAACGTGGCCAGCGCCGGGCGATCGAGGGTGGCTGCGGCGTTACGCAACAAGGCTTCGAGGTTGCTGGCCGCCTCGAGGGTCTGCGCGTCCACGTCGCCGGGATGGGCGGTGGCGTGCCCGACCACGCTGGCCGTTCCGGAGATCAGCAAACCGACCCGGCCATCGGCCAGCGGAACCGCCGTGGCCCGGGCGAACGCCGGCTGGCGAGGGCCGTAGTCGCGCGGATAGTCCCAGGCGCTGACCTGGCGGGGGTTTTCGATCGAGACCCCGGGGCGCCGACCGACCAGCGCGACCAGCTGCATGACCGGCGCGTCGCCGCCGATCGCAGTTGCCGCGCACATCCGCGCATCGGCCAGCCCGGCCCCCTCCAGCGCCCGACCGCGGCCGACGCAGAAGCGCCGATAGCGCTCGTCGTCGCCGCCACCGGCATTGATCGCCGGCAGGAAGTTCCACAGGCGCAGTGGGTAGGGCAGGTCGGAATCGCGCAGTCGGTCGATCAGTTCGCGGTACAGGCGCTCGGCCGGCTCGGCGGCGTCCCGTTCGGGCGCGTCGGGTGCGCCCAGTACAAAGGCCCGGACGTCGTCGGCGTCTCCGCACCAGGCCTCGTGTGCATAGTCGCCACCCAGCCGCTCCAGGCCCGGCCCGGCCGGGTGGCCGGCGCCGTCGAGCGCGATCGGCAGCATGCAATCGTCCCGCACTGCGGCATGCACGGACAGGTCGAGGGCAGTATCGATGGGCGAGTTCATGCGGGCCGGGTCATCGGGCAGCGGATCGGCGAGAGCGACGGCGGCAAGCATACCGGCATTTCGCGAACCGCGAGCAACCGGCGGCCGCCCGGACCGGCAACCGGCCCGGGTCGGCCGATCACTCGGCCCCGGCGTTTTCGAGATAGCGGAAGAAGTCCGAATCGGCGCGCAGCATCAGGGTCGAGTTCTCGCCGAGCGCACGGTAGCTTTCCAGCGTGCGGAAGAAGGCATAGAACTCCGGATCGGCGCCGAAGGCCTGGCCATAGATCCGGGTGGCTTCGGCGTCGGCGTCGCCGCGGATTTCCTCGGCCTCGCGCGCGGCCTCCGAGCGGATCCGGCGCAGTTCGCGCTGCATCTCGCCGAGAATCTCCTGGCTGCGACCCTGGCCTTCGGCCCGGAACCGCTCCGCGATCGACTGCCGCTCGGCGATCATCCGGTTTTCGACCTCGCGCCGGACCGAGTCGATGTAGTTGACCCGTTTGATCCTGACGTCGGCCAGCTCGATGCCAAGCTCCGGCATCAGGCGCTTCGCGCGGGTCAGGATTTCCTGCTCCAGCAGTTCGCGGCCCAGCTTGGGTTTCTCGACCAGGTCCACGTCACCGCGCTCGACCAGTGCCGGGTCGTCGATGGCGTCGACATCGACGCTCCAGTCGCGCGAGCGGATGATCTCCTCGAGCTGGGTCGAGGACACCATGTCGCGGACCACCGAGTCGATGATGTCATCGAGCCGGGTCCGCGCGCCGCGCTCGTCGCGCACTGAACGCAGGAACTGCAGCGGGTCGGAAATCCGCCAGCGGGCCGTGGTGTCGACGAGGATGAACTCCCGGCCCAGTGTCGGAATCTGGGTCACGTCGCCGTCCCAGACCAGCAGGCGCTTGTCGAAGAAGCGCACCTGCTGCCACGGCATCTTGACGTGCAGGCCCGGGGCATCGATAACCTCGCCGATCGGCTCGCCGAACTGCACGATGATGGCCTGCTGCGATTCATCCAGCGTCCAGAGCATGGTCCGGCCGGCGATGATCAGCACCACAGCCAGCACGGCAACGACCGCGATCCTCATCGTTCACCTCCTTCCGGGCTGCGGGTGCGGTTGACGTCGAGCAGCGGCAGCGGGCCGACCTGGTCGTCCTGCACCACCAGCACCTGGCCGATGGTCGGCAGCACTTCGTTGAGCGTTT
>CAZJSH010000035.1:0-24790 GCA_964548715.1 uncultured Halomonas sp.
CGCTGTGCACCGCGCCGGCGCGCTGGCGCGCCACCATCACGGCGAAGCGACCGAGCAACAGAAAGAACAGGAACATCACGACCGAATCGAAATAGACCTCGCCCTCGCCGAACAGCGTGATCAACACGCTGGAAAACAGCGCGATCAGCAGCGCGGCGGCCACCGGCACGTCGATTCCGAGATGGCGCTGCATCAGGTGCCGCAGCGCCGAGCGATAGAACGGCTGGCCGGCATACAGCGCCACGGGCACGGCAACCAGCATGCTGATCAACCGGAAGAACTCTTCGGTCTCGGCATCCATCCCGCCCGCCGTTCCGAACGAGCCCGCACCGATGTACTTGGCCAGCGCATAGCTCATGACCTGCATCATGCCGAGTGCGGCGACCATCAGGTAGCGCAGCATCCGGTGGCGCTCGTTTCGATCGCGCTCGACGCCGGAATCGGGGGTGTCCAGGTGCGGTGGATAACCGAGCCGGTCCAGCGCCGCGGCCAGCTGCGACAGCGGCGTGGCCGCCGGATCGAAACTCAGCCGCAGCCGCCCGTCGCCGACGTCGAGACGGCTTTCGGCCACCCCTGGAAATCCCGAAAGGTAGTGATTGACCAGCCACGCGCAGGCCGCGCAATGAACATTCTCGAGAACCAGCACGATGCTGCGACGGTCGCCGGTCGGCGCGGTCGCGTGGTAATCCAGCACGGCGTCGCGGTCCCAGGCGGCGTAGTCGCCGACCGAATCGGCTTCGGGGCGCTCCGGCAGCCGGTCGCGGAAGTCGTAGTAGCGGCCGAGCCCGGACTCGTGGATCAGTTGGGCCACGGCGCGGCAACCGGTGCAGCACATCGGCCTGGCGTCGCCGTCGATGTCCACCGTGAGATCGACACCGGGTGGCACCGGTTCGCCGCAGTGGAAACAAGGAGTCTGGCTCATGACGGGTTCATCGATGATTCAGCGGCGGCGTGCGCGGTCCACGGTGAATGGGACGGTCCGGGGCCGCGCGATCAGAGGTGCTCCGGCTCGAGCCGGAGATCCAGCGCGCCCGCATCGAGTTCGTAGGCCGACGAAATCCACCAGCTCTGTTCGAGGTCCGAGACGATGATCCGACCGCGCGTCGGCAGCGCTTCGACCCGGCCGGCATAGCTACCGTCGGCCAGGCGCGTCAGCACCAGCTGGCGATCCCGTGCCGCGTCGGTCGGGTGCTGGGCCAGCAGCATGATGCGGTCGCCCAGGGACGCGGCATCGGCCGCCTGCAGGTCCAGCCGCAGATCGCGTTCGCTCAGCGCCAGCCGGCCGGCCAGTCCCAGCGCTTCGGCCCGGTCGAAGCGCACGTGGGTATCGACCAGCGCCTTGCCGAGCTTGGCGTAATCGCCGGTCATCATCTGCGGCGGGTTGCTGACGGCGACGATCAGCGTCGTCGTCGACGAAACCACGCCCCAGCCGAGGATGGCGAGGATGAACCAGGGCCAGAACTGCTTGTACCAGGGGGAAGAATCGGTGCGCTGCATCGCGGTCTCCAGCATTTAACGCATCTTCTCCGACGGGCGGCGCCGCCGGGTTGATGGGCATCAAACATTCACGCCATTGTACGCCCCGGAATCGATCGGACCTGCCGATCACCGAGCCGATTCGAAGCGCGTTCGGCCGATGGCTCGAGCGGCCCGGAACGGCGTCTAGGCATCTGGTCCGGGCCGACGCCCGGAGCCACGCCTCAGCGGTCGCCGGACGGCACGAAGAAGCGCGTCTCGGCCGTTGCCTGCGGGCCTTCGTCGTCTTCGGCCCGGAGCCGGATCTCGATCGTCTGCATACCGGGACCGGCCTGGTCTGCGGGCACCGACAGCGTCATCGGCCGATCCACGACCTCGCCGGCCGGGACTTCGATCGCGCCGGTCGGCGTGACCACGCGCAGTCCTTCCAGCCCGGACGCTGACAGCGAGAGTCGCTGCACCTGCTCGGTGCGGTTGGTGATCTTCAGCGAGAACGGGTTCTCGATCTCGGCTCCGGCCATTCGGTACAGCGCGTTGCGGTCGCGCAGCACGTCGACGTGCACGGCTTCGCGGCCGGTCAGCACCAGGCCGAACAGCGCCACCAACGCCAGCAGCACGCCGAGATAGATGAACAGGCGCGGCCGCAGCACGCGGGTCGGTTTGTGGGCCAGCGCGTTCTCGGTCGTGTAGCGGATCAGCCCGCGCGGGTAGCCCATCTTGTCCATGACCTCGTCGCATACGTCGATGCAGGCCGCACAGGCAATGCACTCGATCTGGAGACCGTCGCGGATGTCGATGCCGGTCGGACAGACCTGCACGCAGCCCTGGCACTCGATGCAGTCGCCGAGGCCCAGTGCATCCTTGTCGGCATCCTTGCGCCGCTTGCCTCTCGGTTCGCCGCGCTCACGATCATAGGAGATGACCAGGCTGTCGTCGTCGAACATCGCCGACTGGAAGCGTGCGTACGGGCACATGTACTTGCAGACCTGTTCGCGCAGGTAGCCGGCATTGCCGTAGGTCGCGAACCCGTAGAAGAAGGTCCAGAACACCTCCCAGCCGCCGGCGTTGAAGGCCATCAGCGACGGGACGAGCTCGCGGATCGGCGTGAAGAAGCCGACGAAGGTGATCCCCGTCCACAGCGAGAAGGTGATGAACAGGAACTGCTTGAGCGCCTTCTTGCGAACCTTCTCGGCCGTCCACGGCGCTTTGTCGAGCCGCATGCGCTTGTTGCGCGGCCCTTCTGCGAAGCGCTCCATCCACAGGAACACCTCGGTCCAGACGGTCTGCGGACAGGCGTAGCCGCACCAAAGCCGTCCGGCCAGGGCAGTGAAGAAGAACAGCGAGATCGCCGCGATGGCGAGCAGCAGCGCCAGCATGAAGAAGTCCTGCGGCCAGAACGTCAGCCCGAAGACGTGGAACTCGCGCGCCGGCAGGTCGAACAACACGATCTGCGTCCCGTCCAGGTTGATCCACGGCAGCACGTAGAACAGCCCCAGCAACACCCATGCCGCCAGCACCCGCAACCGTGAGAACCGACCCGACACTTCGCGGGGATAGACCTTCGGCGCCTTGACGTAGAGCGCCAGCTCCTCGGGCGATTCGGTTTTCGATGCGTTGCTCATTTCCTATTCAGACCTCGAAGTGCAGATGTCCACAGATGAACACGGATTGAGAAGTGAAGCGATCGGACCGGCCTGGAGCGGCTGCATTCTCGAGCGAACCCTCGAACTCCGGCACGGATGCGCGATTCGATGGCCGGGACAGGAAGCCACACTAATGATGCCGATCGCCCCCCGGCGTTCACGCCTGCCCTTCCATTCCTGATCTCTGTCCATCCGTGTTCATCTGTGGACGAGAAATCCGATGGAATCCGCCGTCCGTCAGTGAAACCGCGATCGGGGCCTCAACAGCAGCCAGGTGAAGGTGCAGGCCGAAGCGAAGCCGGCCCAGAAGCCGAGGAAGGCGATCGTATAGCCTGCCTGGCGCGAGATCTCGACCCCGGGGAAGCTGATCATCGCCAGGTCGATCGGATCGACGAAGGCGAACAGCACCATGGTCGCAACCCCGGCGGCGAAGAACGACGGCCAGAGGATCGCCCCGAGGCGCTGGGCCAGGGGGCGAGGCGGATGCTCGATGAAGCTGCCCGTCGTCTCGCTCATGCCGTCACTCTCCGCCGCCGAACCGGTCCTGCATGCTCAGGATGTAGGCCGTGACCAGCCGGGTCCGCGTCTCGCCGATCAGGTCCTTCTGCGCAGGCATCACCCCGGCCCGACCGTTCCGGATGGTCGCGCGGATCGTGTCGAGGTCACCGCCGTAGGTGTAGACACCATTGGTCAGGTTCGGTGCCCCGAGAATCGGATTGCCTTTGCCTTCCGGTCCATGGCAGGCCGCACAGACCTGCATGTAGTGCTGACGCCCGGCCGCCGCCATCGTATCGTCGACGTCCTGCCCGGCCAGTTGCTGGACGTAGATCGCGGTACGCGTCACGCCCTCCTCGCCCAGCGCGTCGCCGAACGGCGGCATCGCGGCGCGGCGGCCGTTGAGAATCGACGTCAGCACCTGCTGCGGTTCGGAACCCCAGATCCAGTGACCATCGGTGAGGTTCGGATAGCCGGTGGCACCGCGTGCGTCGACGCCGTGACAGGTAGAGCAATTGTGGGCATAGAGGTTGCGCCCCATGTCCACGGCCTGGTCATTGACCGCCAGCTGTTCGAGCTCCATGTTGGCCAGCTCGGCAAATCGGGATTCGAACGCCGCGCGGGCGTCGGCCATCTCTTCCTCGTACTGCTTTTCCTGCGTCCAGCCCAGTACGCCTTCGTACCGTCCCAGGCCCGGGTAGAGGATGAGATAGATGATCGAGAACGCGATCGTGATCCAGAACAGGCCGATCCACCAGCGCGGCAGCGGGTTGTTCAGTTCGCGCAGATCGCCGTCCCAGACGTGCCCCGTGGTTTCACTGCCGTCGTCTTCCTTCTTCGATTCGACGCGCAGCTTCTGGGACCAGACCAGGAACCAGACCGTGACGACCAGCGTACCGATCGTCAGGGCGATGATGTACCAGTGCCAGAACGTGCTCATGACTCCTTCTCCCGATTCTCGTATTCAGCGGCGTCGCGTTCGTCGTCGGAATCCTCGAGCGGCAGGTGAGCCTGCTCGTCGAAATCCTCGCGGCGCTTGACAATGAAGACCCAGATGACGATGGCCAGGAAGCCCAGCAGGGACAGCAATGTAACGATGCCGCCGCTCACTGGCTGCCTCCGGCGACCGCCGGCGCGGTGCGCTGGCCGGTCCAGTCCTGCCCCATGCCCTGCAGGTAGGCAATCACCGCCTGCAGCTCGGTGACGCCGATCAGGTCGTCACCGGCGGCCGCGATCTGCTCGTCGCTGTACGGCGTGCCTACGCGGCGCAGCGCGCGCATCCGGCCCTGGATATCGGCCGGATCGACCATCTTCTCGGCCAGCCACGGGTAGGCCGGCATGTTGGAGTCCGGCACCACGGCGCGCGGGTCCATCAGGTGAAGCTCGTGCCAGTCGTCGGAGTACTTGCCGCCGACCCGGGCCAGGTCGGGCCCGGTCCGCTTCGAGCCCCACTGGAACGGCCGGTCGTAGACGAACTCGCCGGCGACCGAATAGTGGCCATAGCGCTCGGTCTCGGACCGGAACGGACGGATCTGCTGGCTGTGACAGCCGTAGCAACCCTCCGAAATGTAGACGTCGCGCCCGGCCAGCTCGATCGCGCTGTAGGGCTCCACGCCGTCGGCCGGCTCGACGATCGTCGCCTTGAACATCAGCGGAACGATCTGGGTCAACCCGCCGAGACTGATGACGACCAGGATCAGCACGGCCATCAGGCCGATGTTCTTCTCGATTGTTTCATGTGCCATGTCGGTCTCTCCTTCAGGCCGGCTGCGGGATGGCCACGGCCTTGTTGCGTTCCGGGGCGTTCTGCCAGGTCTTGTAGACGTTCCAGACCATGAACACCATGCCGCTGAGGAACACGACACCGCCGAGCAGGCGCAGCATGTAGAACGGTTCGGTGCGCTTCAGGACCTCGATGAAGGTGTAGGTCAGCGTGCCGTCGTCGTTGAACGTGCGCCACATCAGGCCCTGCATCAGGCCGGCGGCCCACATCGCGGTGATGTACAGCACGGTGCCGATGGTCGAGGTCCAGAAGTGCCACTCGATCGCCTTGATCGAATACATCTTCTCGACGCCCCACAGCCGTGGGAACAGGGTGTACAGGCTGCCGATCGAGATCATCGCGACCCAGCCCAACGCACCGGAGTGCACGTGGCCGATCGTCCAGTCGGTGTAGTGCGACAGCGAGTTGACCGTCTTGATCGACATCATCGGCCCTTCGAAGGTCGACATGCCGTAGAACGACAGCGCGACGATCATGAAGCGCAGGATCGGGTCGGTGCGCAGCTTGTGCCAGGCGCCGGACAGCGTCATGATCCCGTTGATCATGCCGCCCCAGCTCGGCGCCAGCAGGATCAGCGAGAACACCATGCCGAGCGTCTGGGCCCAGTCCGGCAGCGAGGTGTAGTGCAGGTGGTGCGGACCGGCCCACATGTAGATCGCGATCAGCGACCAGAAGTGGACGATCGACAGCCGGTACGAGTAGATCGGCCGGCCGGCCTGGCGCGGCACGAAGTAGTACATCATGCCGAGGAAGCCGGCGGTCAGGAAGAAGCCGACCGCATTGTGGCCATACCACCACTGCACCATCGCGTCGACCGCACCGGCGTAGACCGGGTAGCTCTTCCACATGCCGGCCGGAATCGACAGGTTGTTGACGATATGGAGCACCGCGATGGTCAGGATGAACGCGCCGTAGAACCAGTTGGCTACGTAGATGTGCTTGATCTGCCGTTTCGCGATCGTCCCGAAGAACACGATCGCGTAGGACACCCAGACCACGGCGATCAGCAGCGCCAGCGGCCACTCGAGCTCGGCGTATTCCTTGCCCATGGTGATGCCCAGCGGCAGCGTCAACGCCGCGCCGACGATCACCGCCTGCCAGCCCCAGAACGTGAAGCCGATCAGCGGTCCGCCGAACAATCGCGCGTGGCAGGTCCGTTGCACCACGTAGTAGCTGGTAGCGAACAGCGCCGAACCGCCGAACGCGAAGATCACCGCGTTGGTGTGCAGCGGGCGCAGCCGGCCGTAGCTCAGCCATTCGATGCCGTAGGTGAGGTCCGGCCAGATCAGTTGCGCGGCGATCAGGACGCCGACGGTCATTCCGACGATCCCCCAGACCACGGTCATGACCGCGAACTGCTTGACCACCCGATCGTTGTAGGTCGTGGCGGTGGAGCCGGACGCGACCCGATCATCGTACGTCGTTGCTTGTTCCATGAGCTTTTTATTCCGATGGCAGCGTTCGGGCGACATTTTCGTGGCGCGCCGCTCCGATCGAGTTGATCGGTGTCAAGTCTTCACGCCGGCGCAGCACATCGAGCGCCGAATCGCCCCCGGGGTATCCTTGCCGACCATGACCATCCCGCCCTCGCGACCGTCCCCGGAACCGCAGCTGAGTCCGCGCAACTGGCTGCAATGCGAAGCGCTGCGCCGCGTCGAAGACGCCGACGGCGGTCCGTCGCTGGACGATCCGGCGACCCGGCGGGCGGCCCGCTCGGACGGCCCGCTGGCCGAGCGCATCGCGCTGCGCGCTCGCCTGCATCCCGAGGGTCGCCGCATGGCCGGCCCGATCGGCCGCGCGCTGGCCGGCGTTCGGTTCGGGCTGATCGCGCTGGCCCTGCTCGGCGGCCTGCTCGGCGCGGCCGCGGCGCGGGCACTGCTCGGCAGCGACGACGTGGTCCAGCTGTCCTGGGCGCTGCTGACCCTGCTCGCGCTGCCCACGCTGATGCTGGGTCTGTGGTTGCTGGTCTGGCTGTGGCCGCGCAGCGAGGCCGGCGGCTTGCCCGGCCGGGCCGTCTGGCTGGCCGCGGCCGGCCTGGCCCGCCGCTTCGATGCCTCCGCACGCGGCCGGGCGCTGGCCGGGGCGCTGGCCGAGTACGGCCGCAGCGGCGGCCGCCGGTTGGCCAGTGCCGCAACACACCTGTTCTGGGCCGGCTACCTGGCCGGCGCGCTGGGATTCCTGGCCGCGGCCTTCGTCGGGCTGCGCTTCGACTTCGCCTGGGGGTCGACCCTGCTCGGTCCGGACCTGCTCGCACCGGTGATCGAAGCACTGGGCCGGATCGCCGCACTGTGGCCCGGCATCGAGGCGCCGAGCCGCGCCGCGATCGCGGCGCTGTTGATCGACCGCTCACCGGCCGAGGACCGCACCCTGTGGGCCGGCGTGCTGCTGGCCCTGCTCGCGCTGCTCGGCCTGCTGCCGCGCCTGCTGCTGGCGATCGCGTTCCTGCTGGCGCACCGCCGGCATGCACTGACACTGGATCGCAGCCGGCCCGGCTACGTGGCGCTGGCCGGGGTATTGCAGACCGCGCCGGCCGCGTCCACCGGCCGTGTCGGTTCGGCGCCGCCCGAGCGTCTCGGCCAACGTGCGCGGCCCCGAGCCGAGGCCGGGTCCGGCCCGGCGGTTGCCGTTGGCGTCGAGCTGGAGACACCGCCCGCCGAACAGGCCGAACGGGCGCCCGACGCCGAGTGGCTGGGCCATGCCGACGACCGCGCCTCGAAACGCGCGCTTCTCGACGCACTGGCCGCACGCCGGCCGCGGCCCCGGGCCGTGATCGCGCTGTGCTCGATGCTGCGCACGCCGGATCGAGGCACCGGCAGCTGGCTGGCCGAGCTCGACGCGATCGCCCCGGTCGAACTGCGTCTGATCGAACGGCCGCAGTGGGCCGCGCGCGGTGGCGACGCCCGGGCGCGCGCCGCGGACTGGGCGCGGCTGGCGGCAGACTACGAGCTGGATCCGCCGGAGGTCGACGACTGACATGAGGTCCGAACGCGCAACGCCGCTGCAGGTCGCCGTCGTCGGCCACACCAACACCGGCAAGACGTCCCTGCTGCGCACGCTGACCCGCGACGCCCGGTTCGGCGAGGTGGCGCCGACCGCCGCGACCACCCGCCAGGTCGAGGGCGCCGCGCTCGTGGCCGGCGACCGGACGCTCGTCGAGCTCTACGACACGCCGGGACTGGAGGACGCCGGGGCGTTGTTCGACGCGCTGGAGGCCGCCGGCGGCGGCCGTCACGACGGACCGGACCGGATCCGCGCACTGCTCGACGACGCCGCCGCGCGCCGGCGCTTCGACCAGGAATGCCGGGTACTCGAGCAGCTGCTGGTCTCCGACTGCGCGCTGTACGTCATCGACGCGCGTGAGCCGGTGCTCGGCAAGTACCAGGACGAACTGGCCATCCTCGCGCTGTGCGCGCGGCCGATCCTGCCGGTGCTCAACTTCGTCGCCGAGCGGCAGCACCGCGCAGCCGAGTGGCGAGAGGCGCTGGCCCGGGTCAACCTGCATGCCGTGGCCGAGTTCGACACCGTCGCCTTCTCGCTCGACGTCGAGGCCGGGCTGTGGCGAAAGCTCGCGACCCTGCTGGACGGTCGCGGTCGCGACCTCGAGCGGTTGGTCGAGGATCGCCGGGAGCGCGCAGCGTGGCAGCACGCCGCGGCCCTGCGCGCGATCGCCGAGCTGCTGGTCGACGCAGCCGGTGCCGAACAGACCGTTCGCACAGAGGACGCCGCTGCCGAACGAACCGGCCTCGACCTGCTGAAGAAACGCGTTGCCGCCCGCGAGCAGCGCTGCGTCGACGAGCTGCTGACGCTGTATCGCTTCGACGCGGTGCGCTACGCCGCGCTGGACCTGCCGCTGGCCGACGGCCGCTGGGCGGCCAGTCCGTTCGACCCGGCGCTTCGCGCCGACACCGCCCGCCGGACCGGCACAGGCACAGGTGCCGGCGCCGCAGCGGGCGCGGCCTTCGACCTGGCCACCGGCGGCCTGTCGCTGGGGGCCGGCACCGTGACCGGCGCGTTGGTCGGCGGCGGCGTCGGCATCGCCTGGCTGCCCGGCCGCCGGCTGATCGACCGCGCCCGCGGCCAGCTGCGGCTGCAGGCCGACGACGCCGCGTTACTGCACCTGGCCGGCCGCCAGCTGGCGCTGGTCGCCGCACTCGAGCAGCGCGGCCACGCCAGTACCGCGCCGGTCGAGGCCGGCCTGGCCGAACTCGACGCGCCCCGCATCGCGGCACTCCGCGGCCTGCTGGCCCGCGCCCGGATCCGCCCCGATCACTCGGCGCTGAACGATCCCGGCGCCGACGCGCGCTCCGGCCGCGCGCGCCGCATTGAACGGCTGGTCGAGATCCTCGAACCGCGCGCCGACTGAACCCGCAGCACGGCGCGGCGGCCTGATGCGCTACGCTTCGGCTCCCGACTCCACGGTGCGCTTCAGGACCCGATTCCCCGCATGATCCAGATCGAGAACATCACGCTGCGCCGCGGCACCGAGCCCCTGCTGGTCGACGCGAACCTGACGGTCCACGCGGGCCAGAAGATCGGCCTGGTCGGCGCCAACGGCTGCGGCAAGTCCAGCCTGTTCGCGCTGCTGCTCGGCCGGATCGAGGCCGACACCGGGAACCTGCGGATTCCGAGGGACTGGACCGTGGCCCACATGGCCCAGCAGATCACCGAGCTGGACCGGACCGCCCTCGACTACGTGCTCGACGGCGATGCTCGCTATCGAAAAGCGGAAGCCGAAGTCGAGGCCGCCGATGCCTCCGGCGACGGCGAGCGCATCGCGCATGCCCACCAGGCCTTCGACGACGCCCGCGGCTTCGACGCCCCGGCCCGCGCCGGAAGCCTGCTGAACGGCCTCGGCTTCGCCGCCGACGAGCACGACAAGGCCGTCGGCGAGTTCTCCGGCGGCTGGCGCATCCGGCTGTCGCTGGCCCGGGCGCTGATGAGCCCGTCGGACCTGCTGCTGCTCGACGAGCCGACCAACCACCTCGACCTCGAGACCGTGGTCTGGCTGGAAGACTGGCTCAAGCGCTATCCCGGCACGCTGATTTTGATTTCGCACGACCGCGATTTCCTCGATGAGGTCGTCGACGACATCGTCCACGTCGAGCACCAGACGCTGAACCGCTACAGCGGAAGCTACTCGGACTTCGAGCGCCAGCGCGCCGAAAAGATGGTTCTGCAGCAGGCCCAGTTCGTCAAGCAGCAGCGCAAGGCCGCGCACCTGCAGTCCTTCATCGACCGCTTCCGCGCCAAGGCCAGCAAGGCCAAGCAGGCCCAGGCCCGGATCAAGGCGCTGGACCGGATGGAGAAGATCGCACCGGCCCACGCCGACAGTCCCTTCGACTTCGAATTTCCCGAGCCGGGCCGCGCCGCCGACCCGCTGATCAAGCTCGACGGCGTGGCGCTGGGCTACGGCGACCACCGCGTGCTGGACGATGTATCGCTGAACCTGGCGGCCGGCGACCGGATCGGCCTGCTCGGCATCAACGGCGCCGGCAAGTCGACCCTGGTCAAGGCCCTGGCCGGCGACCTCGCACCGCTGGGCGGCGATCTGCACGTCGATCGCCACCTGACGATCGGTTATTTCGCCCAGCACCAGGTCGAACAGATCGACACCGAGGCCAGCCCGCTGCTGAACCTGTCGCGGATCGCCGGCGAAACGCCGGAGCAGAAGCTGCGCAACTTTCTCGGCGGCTTCGCGTTCTCCGGCGACCTGGCCACCGACCCGTGTTCGCGGCTGTCCGGCGGCGAGCGCGCCCGGCTGGTGCTGGCGATGATCATCTGGCGCGCGCCGAACCTGCTGCTGCTCGACGAACCGACCAACCACCTCGACCTCGAAATGCGCCACGCGCTGACCGTCGCGCTGCAGGGCTTCGAGGGCGCCGTGGTCACCGTCTCGCACGACCGCCACCTGCTCAACGAGACCGTCGACGCCTTCTGGCTGGTCGACAACGGCAACGTCCACCCCTTCCCCGGTGGCCTGCCCGCCTACCGCCAGCGTCTGTCGGGCGGCGGCGAAGCGACCGGCAAGCCGTCCAACGCGTCGAACAACGACGGCGGCTCGAAGAAGGACGAGCGAAGAAGGAAAGCCCGGATCCGAGAGAAGCTCAAACCGCTGACCAACAAGGTCAACAAGCTGACCAGGGACATGGAGCGAATCGAAGCCCGACGCAGCGAAGTCCAGCAGACCCTCACCGATCCGTCGCTGTACGAATCCGACCGCGCGGATGAACTGCAGAAACTGCTGGCCGAAAACGGCGAATTGACCGAGAAACTCGACGCGCTGGAAACCGCGTGGATGGCGGCCGAAGAGCAGCTTGAGGCGCTGAAAGCCGAGGCCTGAACCGGCTGTTTACCCATGCTAGATTGACCCATAACGCTGGCACGTACGGGAACTCCTCCATGCTCCAGAATTCCGCGCTTTTCGCGAACTGGCCGGGCGCCATCGTCCGCCGGCTGAGCGTCCTCGTCCTGGCCACCCTGATGGCCTGCAGCGCACCGGCGCTGGCCGTCGATCCGGAGACCGACGCTCCGGCCTCGGCGTCGCCGCCCGACCCGATCCGAGCCACCGCAGAGTGGATGTCCGAACAGGCCGAACCCCGTTTGCGTGCGGCCGCGTTGGTGGTCCTGGCCGAGCGGGACGCCGCGGGCTCGGCCGAAGCCATCATCGACGCGGTGCGCGGCACCACCGACGGCGCGGCGATGCTGTGGCTGGCCCACGCCTGCCAGGCGGCCCGCATCCAGCGCCAGTGCCTCGACGCCGGCCTCGACGATGCGATCGTCCGTTACGACAGCGCCAACCTGTTCGCCCGCGCCGCACTGGATCCCGAAGAGGACATCGCCGACCTGGTGCTGGCAACGCGCGGCGAATCCATGCACTACTTCGCGCTGGTCGAGGCCTGGTACGACGCATGGAGTCGTGCGCCAGCAGCCGGGGAGGATATGACGCCGGGCGAGCGGCTGGGCCAGGCCTTCGCGATTGCCGCCGCCTGGGCGATTCCATCGCTCGCGCCGCTGGCCGAGACCTGCCGCAGCGCCACCCCGGGCGCCGAACTCGACCGCGCCTGCCAGCAGCTGGCCGGCCGCATGGTCGACGGCGGCGAGTCGATGCTCGGCTTCATGATCGGCCGCGCCATCCAGCGCCGCGGCGAACCGGCCGGCGATGAAGAACGCGCGGCCGCCACCCTGGCCAGCGACCGCGCCGCCTGCCAGATGGCCGCGCTGGAACCGGAATTGATGGCGATGGACGACGCCGGCATCCGCGAATTCATCGGCCTGCTGAAACGCCACGGCGAGTTCGAAGCCTGGGATCGGCTGGCCGAGCGACAGGGCGTGGACTGTTCGGAGCCGGATTCGCGATCCGAGCAGGCCGAAATGGACCGGCGGCAGTTCGAGACCGCCATCGAAACGGTCGCACGCAAGATGCTGGCGTCGGATACGGACCGCGAGCGCGCGGCCGGGCTGGCCTACCTGCTGACGGCGGACCATCCGGTCGAATTGTCCGAAGACCGGCTGCTCGAAGCGCTCGAGAGCCGGATCGAACGGACGACCGACGGTGCAGCGCTGAGCTGGCTGGCGAGCGGCTGCCGACAGCTCCGGATCGAGGCGTTCTGCATCGAGGCCGGCCTCGATGACGCGATCATCGAGCATGACCGCGGCAACCTGCTCAGCCGCTTGCATCTTCTCGATCGCGACGCGATCGAGCAGGCGCTTCGATCCGACCCGGTCCACATGCAGAGCCATGCCTCGGAACTCGTGTTGACCTGGTATGCCGCCATCGCACCGTCGGATCTCTCGAAGCAGATCGCGACGCCGCAGGACCGAGTCGGCTTCGCCATGGCGTACAGCTGGTCGACCGGCTCGCCGAACCTCGGCCCGTTGGACCGGGTTTGTTCGCAGCCATCACCGGATCTCGATACCCGTTGCAGAGGACTTGCCGAACGACTGGCAAGGGAAGGCAGGACGGCCTACGAGCGCCTGTTCGCAATCGAAGTGCTCGCTCGTCGGGCCGAGGCCGAAGGGAACACCGCCAGGGCGGAGCGCCTGGTTCAGATGAAGACGCTCGCCAACACGTGGATGCAGTGTCGGGCATTGGAAGACTGGATGAACGGCCGCGCAAAAGGCCCCGAAGCGACGGAAGCGTCGCTGGCCGACCTCGTCGAGTATGGCGAATGGATCGCAATGCGACGGGCAGCGGAGCGCCTCGGCACGGAATGCGAGATGCCGCCGTCGATCGACGAAGTTCTCGACCAAACCCGCTGACGTCAACCCGTGACCCAGACCGGAATAGCCCGCGACGCGGCCTTCAGTTCGCGCTCCCGGAGCCGATAGTCCGGACACATCGATTCGACCCGGGCCCAGAACGCCCTCGAGTGGTTCGGATGCTCGAGGTGGGCCAGTTCGTGCAGCAGCACGTAGTCGGCGACCGGCGCGTCCAGCAACAGAAGCCGCACGCTCAGCGACAGGTTGCCGTTGGCCGAGCAGCTGCCCCAGCGGGTGTTCGGGTTGCGCCAGGTAATGCGGCCCGGGCGCAGGTCGTGGCGTTCGGCGAACTCGCGGGCCCGGGGTTCAAGTGCCCCCTGCGCCATCGCCTTCAGCACGGCAACCAGCAGCGCCCGGGCATCGCCGGGATCGTCCGCGCCGGTCAGCTCGATCGAGTCCGGTCCCCGGGCCCGCCAGCGCAAGCGGTCTCCGGTCTCGTAGCGGATCGACAGGCTCCGTTCGATCGCCGGCAGTTCGATCCGGTCCGGGTGGGTTGCGTTGAGATGACCGGGCCGCCCCTGCCTCGCCGCCTGCAGCCGGCTGCGGGCACGCTCGATCCACTCGGCCCGCTCGGCCAGGAAGTCGCGGATCACGCGCTCGGGCACCCTCGGCGGCGCGGTCACGACCAGGCTGGCGTCGGGCTTGACGCGCAGGGTCACGCGCCGGGCGCGGCGGTGACGGCGGAGCTGGAAGTCCTCGGACATGCGAGCAAGTCTACCCGCCGAGAGACCCGCGTCGATGCGTAGAATGGAACCCGTTCCACAATCCGGATTCCAGTGTACGAACACGACCACCAATCCGACGATAGTCAGGACCTGCGCGGCTCCGCTTGCGCGGCCTCCGGCGCTGGCGACCGATCACTCCGGGCGATCCACCGCTGATGTACGAACACGACCATCACAGCCACGATCATGGCTCCGGCCGCGCGCTGCGCTGGGCGCTGGTGATCACGCTTTGCTTTGCCGGCGTCGAGTTCGCCGTCGGCTGGTGGGGCGGCTCGCTGGCGCTGATGGCCGACGCCGGCCACATGCTGACCGACTCGACCTCGCTGGGCCTGGCCGCGATCGCCGCCTGGATCGCCACGCGGCCGGCCGACGCCGGCCACAGCTGGGGCCACGGCCGGGCCGAGATCGTCGCGGCGTTGATCAACGGCACGGCGATGCTGGTGCTGGTCGCGGTGATCGTCTACAACGCCGTCCAGCGTTTCCAGAACCCGGTCGAGGTCAAGGGTGCGGCCGTGCTGGTGGTGGCCGCGATCGGCCTGTTCGTGAACCTGGCGGTGCTGAAGGTGCTGCACGGAGGCAAAGGCAACCTGAACGTCCGCGGCGCGATGTTGCACGTGATCGGCGACCTGCTCGGCTCGGTCGCGGCCCTGGCCTCCGGTGCGATCATCCTGCTGACCGGCTGGACGCCGATCGACCCCATTCTCTCGCTCCTCATCTGCAGCCTGATCCTCGTCGCCGCGGTGCGCCTGCTCAAGACCGCGTTCCGCATCGTCATGGAGGGCGTGCCGAGCCGCCTGAACCTGGAAGAGGTCCGCACCGCGATGCGCGAGGACGATGAAGTCGTCGACGTCCACGACCTGCACATCTGGCAGATCAGCAGCGAGCGGATCGCGCTGTCGGCCCACGTGGTCCTGGACGACCTCGAGCGCTGGCCGGCGCTGCTGGCCCGGCTCAATGCGATGCTGCTCGAGCGCTTCCGGATCGATCATCCGACGCTGCAGGCCGAACCCAGCACCGGGCCGGACTGCAAGCACGCCAACCACCAATGCCACGGCTGACGCGATGAAACTGCTGGCCGTCGGCGACATGCACCTGGGCCGGATTCCGGTTTCACTGCCCGACGCCCTGACCGGCGATGCGCGCCAGCTCGGCCCCGAAGTGGCGTGGTCGCGTTCGGTGGACGCCGCGATCGCTCACGGCGTCGAAGCGGTGCTGCTGGCCGGCGACGTGGTCGACCGCGAGCGGGATTTCTTCGCCGGCTACGATCCGCTGCGCGCCGGCATCGAACGACTGCTGGCCGACGGCATCCGGGTGCTGGCGGTCGCCGGCAACCACGACACCCACGTGCTGCCGCGCCTGGCCGACCATGTCGACGGTCTCGAACTGGTCGGCCGCGGCGGACGTTGGGAATCGGTCGCGCTGTCGATCGGCTCGGTGGTCGGCTGGTCGTTTCCCAGTCGTCGGGTCACCCGGTCGCCGCTGAACGACTGGAGCGAACCGGACGGTCCGCGCCCGCGCATCGGCCTGCTGCACTGCGACCGCGACCAGTCCGACAGCGTCCATGCGCCAGTCAGCTCGGCTGAACTGGAGCGCGCAGGACTCGACGCCTGGCTGCTCGGCCACATCCACAAGCCCGACCTCGCCGACCCCGCGGGCGACAACGCGGCTCGCCCCTCCGGCTACCTCGGCTCGATCAGCGCGCTGCGCGCCAGCGAGACCGGGGTGCGTGGACCGTGGTTGCTCGATGTCGATGATCGACAGGTCCGGGTGCAGCAGATCGGCCTGGCCCCGCTGGCGTATGACGCCCTCGTGATCGACATCAGCCGCCTGGACCACCCCGATGCACTGGACGCGATGGTGCTCCGCGCCGGGCGCGAAGCGGTCGGGCGGCGCGCAGAAGCCGACACCCTGCCCGATGCTCTGGGGCTGCGAATCCGCCTGGTTGGCGAACATGCCCAGGCCGTGGCGCTGCAGAACACGGTTCGCGGAATGCTCGATGTTCCCCCGGTATTCGAAGAGCTCGGCTGTCGGGTGTTCGTCGACCGCCTCGATGCGGCCTTCGGTCCGCCTCTGGATCTCGAATCACTGGCCCGCGAAGCCAGTCCGGCCGGCCTGCTCGCACGCGATCTTCTGCTGCTGGCCGGCCCGGATTCCGAGCAGCGCCGCCGGCTGGTGGCCGAGGCGCGCGACCGACTGCGAACGACCGGCGGCATCAGCGATCTGCACGCCGTGGCGAAGCCGATCACCGAAGCCGACACCATCGATGCGCTGGAACGCGCGGGCCGAGCCGTGCTGGCCACGCTGGTAGAGCAGCGGCGATGAAGCTCGTCCGCCTCACCATCCGGACCCTGCCGGGCCTGCACCGCACGCTGGAAATCCGGCCCGATGCCGAGCGCGCCAGCATCGTCCTCGGGCCGAATGCGTCGGGCAAGACCAGCCTGCTGCGCGCATTGGGCCTGCTTCTGGATCCCGATCCGAAGGCAGCACAGATCGATATCGAAGCCGAGTTCGGCGACGGGGAAACGACCCTCGTCGGCCGCGCGCTCGGTCCGACCCGGAGCTGGCGTATCGACGGCGCCGAGGTCGAGCGGCCGGACTGGCCGGGCCCGGGCTCGATCTCGGCGTACCTGGTCCGGGCCGATGCGCTGGGAACGGCGGGCGAGCCCGAAGGCGAATTCGCGTCCACCCTGAAGCGCGCAATGGCCGGTGGCTTCGACCTGGATGCGCTGGCCACGTCGAAGGAATTCAGCGTGCCGGCGCGTCCGCGCGGCCTCGCCCGGTCGCTGGCCGACGCCGAACAGGCCGTCGATCGCCTGGAGCGCGAGCAGGCCCGATTGGCCGAAGACGTCGACGCACTCGACGACCTGCGCCTGCAGCGCGACGCCAGCATCGAAGCCGGGCGCAAACTGGCCCTGGTCGCCCGTGCCGGCGAGCTGCTGCGGATCGAGCGATCGATCGCGTCCTTGCAGGATGCGCTGGACGACTTTCCCGACGGCATGGAGCGGATCGACGGTAGCGAAGGCGAACGCTTGACCCAGCTGGGCGAGGACGAAACCCGGCTCGAGCACGAGCTGGCCGACCGGCGGCGCGACCGCGAGCAAGCGCTCGAAGCCTCGGCGACGATCGGTATCGACGACGTCGATGCGGCGGCCGCCTTCAGCGCCGAGATGGCCGAGCGGCGCCAGACGCTTGAGCGCGACGAGCGACGCCTGGCCGATCTCGGCGAACGCGTTGCGGCGCTGGAAGACGACGAACGCACCGCCGCCGAACGGGCCGGCGGTCAACCGGATACGGTGCGACGTGCGCTGGATCCGGAGCGACTCGCCGTGCTCGAACGAGCGGCCGAGCGATGGAGCACGGCCCACGCCGAATGCGAGCAGCTGCAGCGCAGCCGTGCACGCCACGCCGAGCAGGCGCCGGACCGGGATGCGCTGGCCGAAACCGACTCCGCGGTCCGCTCGCTCCGGTCCTGGTTGCGCGCCGGGGCACCGACGCCTGCCGCCTGGCTGGGCTGGACGCTGCTGCTGGCTGCCGCCCTGGGCGGCGGTGCCTGGCTCGAATTCTCCGAGGGCCTTCGCTGGCCGGCGATTGCCACTGGCTGCGCCGGACTGCTTCCACTGGTCCAGCTGGTTCTTCTGACCCTACGCGCGCTCGGCGCCCGGCGCATCCGCCGGCACTACCCGGGCTATGCCGTCGAGCCACCGGCGCGCTGGCGAATCGGCGAGGTCACGCGCCGGCTCGACGACCTCGAACGCAAGCTCGCCGTGCTGCAGCGCCGGCACGCCGAGGCCGAACGCGCGCGCGACCTCGGGATCGAGATCGCCGCGGCGAAGGAGCGCGTGGCGACCGCACGGAAAGCCGTGGATGCGGCGGCCGAAGCGACCGGACTGGATGCCGACACGGTGCTCGATACCGGCGGACGGCTGCGCCTGCAGGCCCTGTCGGAATGGCGCACCGCCGGCGATCGATTGCACGCGGAGCGACGCGAGGCCGCCGCGCGCCAACGTGCGATCCAGGAGCAGCATGACGTGCTGGCGTCGCGCTTCGAGCGCGCGGGGCACAGCCCGCCGGAAGCCTGGACTGCGGAAGCGCTCGGCATCTGGCGGGTCCGCTTCGATCAGCGGATCGACAAGGCGCGGGGCGCCCGCGAGCGAGCTCGAGCGGCGGCCCAGGCCATCGAGCGCAACGAACAGGCCCTGCGCGAACTGCAAGCGCGGCGGCGAACGCTGCTCCAGAAGGCCGGCGTTCGCGATGCCGACGGGCTCGGTGAACGCATGCGGTTATACCTGGACTACAAGTCCCGCCATGACGAACTGCGCGGACTCGATCATGCCCGTCGGACCCACCGCGAAGAACTGGCCGCCTACCCTGACCTGCTCGAACGCGTCGAGGCCCGGGACGAAGCCGGGCTCGGCGATCTGCAGGCCGAGCTCGAAGTCCGCGCGGATGCCCGGGACGATCTCGGCGAACGCATCGCGACGATCGAGAGCGAGCGCCGCGCGGCGCTGAGCGAACGTCGACTGGAATCACTGAACGCCGGGCGCGAGCGCCTCCGCGCCGAACTCGATGATGCCCGCCGCGTGCGGATCGACGCCGTTGCCGCCCAGTTCCTGATCGAGCGCGCCCGTTCCGGCCACGGACGCGACAACCAGCCGAAGCTGCTTCGTCGTGCCGCTCACCTGTTCGGCCGCATGACCCGATCCCGCTTCGAGCTGCAGTTCGACGGCAACGACTTCGGCGCCGGGGACGCACGGACCGGACTGAAGCTCGGCCTCGCCGAACTGTCGACCGCAACCCGGATCCAGCTGCTGCTGGCGCTTCGCCTGGCCTGGCTCGAGCGCAACGAACACGGCGGGCCGGACCTGCCGCTGTTCCTCGACGAAGTGCTGGCGACCACCGACCCCGAGCGCTATCGCGCCGTGGTCGATGCGGTCCAGGAACTGGTCCGCGAGGGTCGGCAGGTGCTTTACCTTTCATCGCAGCCGGCCGACGCCGAGGCCTGGCGCCGCTTCGCCGGCGAGCCCGAGCCGCAGGTCATCGAACTGGCGCCGATGAGCGAGGAGCGCTTCGAGTTTGCGGTCGCCCGACAACGCACCCTGCCCGATCCCACCCTGCCGGCCGCAGACTGGGCGCGCGAGGCCGGCGTGGCGGCCCTGGATCCCTGGGCGGACGTTGGCGCCGTGCCGCTGTTCCACCTGCTTCGCGACGATCTGGACACACTGGTCGTCCTCGCCGGGCGTGGCATCGAAACCCTGGGCGAGTACAACCATGCGCGCGCGATCGACCTGGCCCTGCCGCTCGACCACGACCGCGCCGCCACGATCGACCGCCGCACCACCGCCGTCCGCGCCTGGATCGAGCGCTGGCGCCGCGGCCACGCCGCACCGGTGACCGACGCCGACCTGCAGGACTCCGAAGCGATCACGGCCACGTTCTACGAAGCCGTCTCGGAATTGAACCGGAGCCTCGACGGCAACGGACCGGCCCTGCTCGAGGCCCTGCGCGATGGCGAGGTCAAACGCTTCCAGACCGCCAAGACCGAACAGCTCGAAGACTACCTCGCGCGCCACGGCCGGCTGTCCGCCGACCGCGACATCAGCCCTGCCGAACGCATCGCCGCCCTGGTCCGGGCCGGCGATCTCGAAGACGCCGAAGCGCGCCGTCTCGATCGCTGGCTGGAGGCCGGGGTGGTTTCGATCGGGTGAGGGTGGCCGAATCCGCTGGATGATTGGCGCGAAGGCGCGAAGAAAGACAGAAGACTAGATTTCAAAAGCACTCGTTCGCAGAGGCGCGGTCGAGGGTCCGCTCAGGCTATCGTTCGCCGCGCACGACACGCACGGCATCGACGGTATGCACCGGTGCCCGGGCACGGACGTCGGAGAAGGAGAGTACGGGCAGGTCGCGCGCGGAGTCGGTCGACAGGACGACGGCGATTTCGACATCGCTGTCGGAACGGACCGGAACACCTTCACTCATCGGACCGGTGAAGCGCTGCCGCTCCGAGGCAAGCAGAAGCTCCTTGACGCCGCTCTCGGAGACGACGACGTCGCCGCGGATCAGGAGGGCCTCGTCTTCTGCCAACGCGGCATCCTGTTGTTCGACGCTCCGGCTCAGTTCGGCGTGCAGTGCGTCGATGGCACCGGCCGACAAGCCGGTCGCCGGGTCCATCGCGGCGGCCAGGCGGTCGAAGATCGGCCCCAGTTCCACGGCACCCGGTTCGAACGCCAGGTAGCCCTCGAACTCGCCCTTCGCGCCGAACGAAGGCACCCATCCTTCCACGGGCAACCACTGCATGACGGCAAGGGCCAGGTCGGGATAGGTCCCGGCCAGCTCCTGCATCAACGCCAGCCCGGCCCTCGGATCGATCGCAAGGAAACGATCGTCGGCCGTCAGGTCCTCATCGGTCAACGACCCGCAGACCATCGAATTCGCCAGCCGGCTCGGCGGCTCGCCGAACGTCCACTGCGCATCATCCTCTGCGCCGACGCGCCCCGTCGCGCAGAGCAGAAGGACGCCACCGACCAGGATTCCCGAAAACGTTCTGCTCATGATCCATCCCGCGTTGCCGTCCGAACATTCAATCTATGCCCGCGCTGACCGAATCTCAACCTGGGCGTTTCTTGCTTGGCTGACGTTAGATGATGGGCGCGAAGGCGCGAAGAGAAAAGCAGGTAAAGACTGGAAAAGGCGAAAAAACGACTACGCGGCTCGGGAATCGTTCACCCGCTGATCGATTTCTCAGCAGTAGTTCCGACTTGGTGTTTTTCTCTTCGCGCCTTTGCGTCTTCGCGCCCATCATCGAGAGAACGAAGCCACCGACACCCGATCAAGCCAAGGCCCGATAACTCAGGCACTCGCCGCCGGCAGCGATCATGGCTTCGAGATCGTCGGCCAGGCGAAGCTCGAAGTCGTCCGGGTGGATGCCGAGGCGGAGGGGCTTTTTGCTCGATCGGGACCAGCTGCGGTTCAGGGCGTTGAATGGGCGGACGACGGCGGCGCGGAAGGCGGTGTCGGTTTCGAAGCCGGCCATCGGCAGGCGGTGGTAGCGATCGGCCCCTGCATCGAAGACGCCGCCGGTGGTCTCGTAGAGGTCGAACGGCAGGCGCTTCAGAAAGGCGCGCGGCACCGGGCCCATCGCCCAGGCCGGCGGCACGTACAGCGCCGGGGCCGGCAGGTCGTGATCGTCGAACCACGCCCTGTTCCGGAGCATCAGGCGAAGGATGCCGAAGCGGCTCAGGGCGAGGTGCTCGCCGGCGCGGCGCGAGATGAAGGCACTGTGCAATGCATGCTTGAGGCCGCGGATTCGTTCGACGTCATGGTTCCAGCCGTGGCCGGCGAGCTCCGCGCCGTCGCCGACCAGCGCGCGCAGACCGTGCAGGTGCTCCGGCGTCCAGTCGCGACCCGGCACGACCAGCAGCGTGACCGGCGTCAGGTCGGCGGCGACCAGGCGGTCGAAGATGCGTCGGACCCGGTCCAGCGTTTCCGGCATCACGTCATGGATCGAGACCAGCAGCCGCACCGGCGTCACCCGGCCAGCGGGTCGGCCAGCAGCCCGACCCAATCGTCGAGACTGCTGCGGTTGAGCGCATGCGCCGCCTGCCGGCCCGCCTCGGCCCGGGCGTGGCGGACCTCGACGGGTTCCTCGCCGATGCGTTGCAGGACCTCGGCCAGGTCGTCGTCGAGGCCGAACACCACCAGGTACTCGACCAGCGCCGGCCAGTGGGTGATGCCGCAGGTCGACGTCACCACCGCCTGGCGGCCGCGCGCCATCGCCTCCAGCGCCACGGTGCCGAACGATTCGACCTCCGAGGGCAGGACCAGCGCATCGGCGGCGTCCATCTGTTCGAGCAGCGCCGGCCGGGACAGCCAGCCGGTCGCGGTCAGGTTCTCGAGCTCGGCGGCGGCCCGGTCGACCTCGGCTCGCAGGGGACCGTCGCCGGCCATCACGAAATCGATCTCCGGCAGGCGACGCGCCGCGTCGATGACGGTATGAAGCCGCTTCTCGGCGGCCAGCCGGCCGGCGTAGAGCACCCGTCGGAACTCGGACCCGAGCGGGCGGATCGGCGTGTCCAGTACGGCGCGCGGCACCAGCGTGCCGATCCGCCGCGTGCGCTTCGCGCCCAGCCGATCGGCCAGTTCGGTCATTTCGACGGAATTGCCGAGCGCGATGTCGGCATATCGGAACAGCGTGCGGTCGGCGAAGCGGAACCAGCCGCGGCTCAGGTACTTGAAGATCGCGTTGCCGTACAGATCGGTCACGCCCGCGTAGTGGGTATGGAAGCCGGCCAGCAGCGGCAACTGCTTGTCTTGTGCCCACTTCGACGCCAGCAGACCATACGGTCCGGGGGTCGCGACCACGACCACGGTCGGATCGAACCCGCGCAGCGCGCGCCACAGCCGGCGCGGCGACGGCAGGTAGACCTTCTGCGTCGAGTCTCCCGGCAGCGGGAACGAGAACCCGCTCTGATCACTGTTGCCGGGGCAGACGAACGCGGTCTCGACCTCGGTGGGGCCAAGCTGGTCGATCAGATCGGCGTAGTAGGCGCCGACCCCGTTGCGCTCAGGCTCGGAGTCCGATACGAACGCGACGCGGACGCTCATGCGGCGGCCCCTCCGGTCTGCAGGACGCCGTCGATCGCCGCGTCGCCGAACCGGTAGCGCGCATAGACCGGCGCGAACTCGCGCTCGAGCCGTGTAGGGTCGAGGCCGAAGTCGGCCAGCGCATAACGGTGACCCGAACGGAACCCGCGCGACGCCCGCCCGGCCTCGGCCAGCGCTTCGGCGAACTGCGGCGTCAGTTCCAGCCCGACCCGATCGAAGGCGGCACGCACGGTCTGCTCGAGCCGATCGCGCAAGGCGTGGTTGTCGAGCAGCGCGACCCGGTCGGGGTGGCGCTCGGCGACCTCGGCCTGGTGCAGGTAATAGAACTTCAGCAGGTCGATCAGCCGGTCGCGCAGCGCCGAGGGCATGGTCTCGAACCCGACGGCCTCGAGTCCGGGGGCCAGCGAACTCATCTGCGACGGGACGGTCTTGAGCGGGTCGCGGGAACAGCCCAGCAGCACCGCGTCGGGGAAGGCTTCGAGCAGGGTCTCCAGGCTGCCGGTGAACGAGGCGTTCTTCGACAGGAAGCGCCGCGACGGGCCGTGGGCGTAGACGTGCCGCCGCACGCAGTTCCGGTAGTACTTCGCCCAGGCGCGGCGCGCCGCATCGGGCTGCTCGTCCAGCCGCGCGACCCGCCACAACCATGCCGCGCGGGGAAACACGGCGACCAGGATGAAACACTGCATCAGCGGCATCAGCGCCAGGAAGTCCTCTTCCGGCGCGTCCATCCGGAACGGGTGGACCTCGTCCATATCGGCCAGGAACCGCCGACCGAACCAGCCGCCGAGCCGAGCCAGCGGCCGGCCGATCGACCGGTCCAGCGCAGCCAGCGCCGAGAGCAGTTTGCGGGCCGTGACCGACAGGCCGAACAGGCATTCCCAGGTGCGGAAGGTGGTGAAGCGTTCGTCGGTCGACAGGACGTGGTGAAGGTGGGTGGTGCCCGAGCGCGGCGGGCCGACGACGAACACCGGCTGGCGAACCTCCACCCTGCGCCAGCCGCGGAACAGAAGGTCGTCGAGCAGGAAGCCGAAACCGTGCAGCAGCTGCAGCAGGGCGAACAGCGGCCAGCCGATCACCAGCAGCAGCGCGCCGGTCCAGCGTCGGCCCTCGGTCCACGGCGAGACCGCGGCCGACGCCCACAGACGAGCAGCCCGGGCCACGGCGGAAAGGAACAGCCTCATGCGGTCGGCGCGTCGATCAAGGGGGTCAGCGGCGAGTATCGCACAGCCGTTCGGGCCGATCGGTGACCGGAAGCCCTTGAAAAGCGTCATGGAAAATTCATTCGGGCGCGCTCGCAATTTGTGCTGAGCGGGCGTATAGTAGGAATCGCTGCGCAGCACGGCAGTGGAAACTTCGGGTGGCTCCTTCCTAGCAAGAACCTCCAGACGTACCTCTCGACCTTGCACGACGCTTCATAAGAAGTAGGCAGCATTTCATCCATTACGTTATATGAAAAGGTAGTAAGAAAATGGTTACAGGAACCGTGAAGTGGTTCAACGACGCAAAAGGCTTCGGCTTCATCTCTCAGGACAACGGCGGCGCCGACGTGTTCGTGCATTTCAGCGCGATCTCGGGCTCCGGCTTCAAGTCCCTTGCAGAAGGCCAGAAGGTCGAGTTCGAACTGCAGGATGGCCCGAAGGGTCCGCAGGCCGCGAACGTCAACCCGGTCTGATCCGGCGCGACCTCGAACGACCCCAAGGCCCCGCCCCTGTGCGGGGCCTTTTCATTTGCGGTCCAGCGCGAACCGGACCGGCCCTTCGCCCGGCACAGCACAGGTCTTCGGTCCGGCGCCGACGATGAATCCGACT
>CAZJSH010000036.1:0-24385 GCA_964548715.1 uncultured Halomonas sp.
GAGCAGTGGACTCTTAATCCATTGGTTGTAGGTTCGATTCCTACACGGCCCACCAATCCGGCCACCGGAGTTCGGCGGCGGTTCGATCATGGGTCGTCGACCCGTTCGGGCCGGCCAGCGCGGGACTCCGGTGGCTCTTCGACATCATTGCACCCGACAACGTCCCTTCAGAGAACGCTTCCCATGCAGGTATCCGTAGAAAAGACCGGTGATCTCGGTCGCAAGCTGGTGGTCGAACTGCCGTCCGACTCGATCGATGGCCAGGTGTCCGGCCGACTCAATGAACTGCGCCGTTCGGTGCGCCTGAAGGGCTTCCGCCCGGGCAAGGTGCCGATGAACGTGGTCAAGCAACGCTACGGCCAGCAGGTGCGCGAGGAAGTCCTGCAGCAGGTCATGCAGTCCAGCCTGCAGGATGCGATCCAGCAGCAGGAGCTGCGGGTGGCCGGAGTGTCACGCATCCAGCCCGGCGATGAGGCCGATGCCACGTTTACCTTCACTGCCGAGGTCGAGGTGTTTCCGGAACTGCCGGAGATCGAGGTATCAGGGCTGGAAATCGAGCGTCCGGTCGTCGAGATCGATGAAACCGACGTCGACGACATGATCGAGACCCTGCGTGAACAGCGCCGTGAGTGGAAGGACGCGCAGCGGCCCTCCGAATCGGGTGATCGGGTCAAGATCGCGTTCCATGCCGAGGTCGATGGTGAACGCATCCCCGAGTCCGGCAGCCGGACCGTACAGCCGGTGATCGGCGGCGGCGCCCTGTTCGAGGGCTTCGAGGCGGCGCTCACCGGTGTCGAGGCCGGCGACGAGAAGGCCGTCGAGCTGACCTTCCCGGAAGATTTTCGCGACGATGCGCTGGCTGGCAAGACCGCCGAGGTGACCTTCGAGGTCGAGGCGGTGCAGACTTCCGATCTGCCCGAGGCCGATGATGCGTTCGCGGAGAGCTTCGGCGTGGAGGGTGGCATGGAAAAGATGCGCGCCGACGTGCGCCGTAACCTCGAGCGCGAGCTGCGCCAGGCCCGCACCAACCGACTCAAGCAGGTCGTGACCAACGGCCTGGCGGAAGAATACAAGGACTTCAGCCTGCCCGAGACCGCAATCCGGCAGGAGCTGGGCCAGATGCGCGCCCAGCTCAAGCAGCAGTACGGCCAGGAAGTCGCTGTCCCCGACGAGCAGCTGCGGCCCGGCGCCGAGCGCCGCGTCCGACTGGGCTTCCTGCTGGCCGAGATCGCCCGCCAGCACGACCTGGATATCGATGACGCCCGGGTCGAGCAGCACATCGCCGATATCGCCGACACCTACGAGAATCCCGCACAGGTCGTCGAACTCTACCAGTCCAACCCGCAGTTGACCGACCAGGTGCGCAACCTGGTGCTCGAGGAACAGGTCGTCGAGTGGGTGCTGGACAACGCGAAGGTCACCGACACGTCGATGAGCTTCAAGGAGCTGATGGAATCGTGAACGAAAAGGCCCTCAACCTGGTCCCGATGGTCGTCGAGCAGTCGGCCCGGGGCGAACGCGCCTACGACATCTACTCGCGCCTGTTGAAGGAGCGGGTGATCTTCATCGTCGGCCCGATCGAGGATTATTCGGCGAACCTGATCGTCGCCCAGCTGCTGTACCTGGAAAGCGAGAACCCGGAAAAGGACATCAACGTCTATATCAATTCCCCGGGCGGGTCGGTGACGGCCGGCATGGCCATCTACGACACGATGCAGTTCGTCAAGCCCGACGTTTCGACGATGTGCATCGGCCAGGCCGCCAGCATGGGCGCCCTGCTGCTGGCCGCCGGCGCTCAGGACAAGCGCTACGCACTGCCGCACTCGCGGGTCATGATCCACCAGCCGCTGGGCGGGTTCTCCGGCCAGGCGTCGGACATCGACATCCACGCCCGCGAGATCCTGAAGATGAAGGATCAGCTCAACCGGATCCTGCAGCACCACACCGGCCAGCCGCTCGAAACCATCGAGCGCGATACCGACCGCGACAAGTTCATGAGCGCGGGCGAAGCGGCCGAGTACGGCCTGATCGACCACGTGCTGGAGCGGCGCGACGCCGAGGCCGCGACCGACTGACCGGCCGCGTTCGTGTCAGTGCCCCGTTGACTTCGCCCCCGGAGTTTTCGGGTACCATGGTCTCGAACGGTCTGGAAAGGTGTCATGAGCGAATCGTCGAGCGACAACAAGGTCCTGTACTGCTCCTTCTGCGGAAAGAGCCAGCACGAGGTTCGGAAGCTGATCGCCGGACCGAGCGTCTACATCTGCGACGAGTGCGTCGAGCTGTGCAACGACATCATCCGCGAAGAACTCGAGGAGGCCAGCCTCAGCGAGCGCGAGGAACTGCCGACGCCGAAGGAAATCCATTCCTTCCTCGATGAATACGTCATCGGGCAGCCGCAGGCCAAGCGGGTCCTGTCCGTGGCGGTCTACAACCACTACAAGCGGCTCGAGTCCTACAAGCACCGCGACGATGTCGAGCTGGCCAAGAGCAACATCCTGCTGATCGGCCCGACCGGCTCGGGCAAGACGCTGCTGGCCGAGACGCTGGCGCGGATGCTGAACGTGCCGTTCACGATCGCCGACGCCACGACGCTGACCGAAGCCGGTTACGTCGGCGAAGACGTCGAGAACATCATCCAGAAGCTGCTGCAGAAGTGCGATTACGACGTCGACAAGGCGCAGACCGGGATCGTCTACATCGACGAGATCGACAAGATCTCGCGCAAGGCCGAAAATCCGTCGATCACCCGCGACGTGTCCGGCGAGGGTGTGCAGCAGGCGCTGCTCAAGCTGATCGAGGGCACCATGGCCTCGGTCCCGCCTCAAGGCGGTCGCAAGCACCCGCAGCAGGAATTCCTGCAGGTCGATACCCGCAACATCCTGTTCGTCTGTGGAGGTGCGTTCGCGGGCCTCGACAAGGTCATCCAGGACCGCTCCGAAGCCGCCGGCATCGGCTTCCGCGCGCAGGTCAAGGGCAAGAGCGATTTCAACCCGTCCGAACTGGTCGCCACCGTCGAGCCGGAAGACCTGATCCGCTACGGACTGATCCCGGAGTTCGTCGGCCGCCTGCCGGTGGTCGCCACGCTCCGCGAACTCGACGAGGAGGCGCTGGTGCGTATCCTGGTCGAGCCGAAGAACGCCGTGATCAAGCAGTTCCACAAGCTGTTCGACATGGAAGGCTGCGAGCTCGAAGTGCGCGATGACGCGCTGCACGCCATCGCGCGCAGAGCGATGGAGCGCAAGACCGGCGCCCGGGGGCTTCGCACGATCATGGAGAACGTCCTGCTCGACAGCATGTACGAGCTGCCGTCGATGGAGGACGTGGCCAAGATCGTCGTCGATGAGGCCGTGATCAACGGCGAGTCCGAGCCGTACATGATCTACGAGAGCAGCAAGCGCGCCTCCGGCGATTCCTGAATCGGTCGCCGCGCCTGCGGGCGCCCATCCTGCCGGTCCGCGCGGCGCTCCTCCGGACCAGCGACCCCCGGTGCGGAATCACGCCTCTGCGCTTGAATCGCACCCTCCGTGTGCCAATATAGAAGCGTACTTCCCGAATCGCTGACGGCGCGACTGCGCCCCGAGGATCCCATGGCTTCGTCCACCACTTCAGACACCCCGTCGCTCGAATCGACCCGCCAGCCGACGCCGGTGCTGAGCCTGCGCGATGTCGTGGTCTATCCGCACATGGTCATTCCGCTGTTCGTCGGCCGCGAGCGCTCGGTCAAAGCGCTCGACGAGGCGATGAACGTAGACAAGCGGATTCTGCTGATTACGCAGAAGAGCCCTGAAACCGAGGAGCCGGCGGCCGAGGATCTCTTCGAGTTCGGCACGCTGGCGACGATCCTGCAGATGCTGCGTCTTCCGGACGGCACCACCAAGGTGCTGGTCGAGGGCGTGGAACGCGTCCGTATCGACCAACTCGACGAAGACCCGGGCTACCTGGCCGGCCGCTGGACCGCCATGCCGGCGACCAGTGAGGATGACGAGGCCACGATCGACGTCGCCGCGCGCAGCCTGCTCAGCCTGTTCGAACAGTACGTCAAGCTCAGCCGGAAAATCCCGGCCGAGCTCCTGACCACGCTGGCCGGGATCAACGACGTCAGCCGCCAGGCCGATACCATTGCCGCGCACCTGGGCATCCGGATCGAAGACAAGCAGCGGGTGCTGGAGACCGCGGACCTGCGGGAGCGGATCGAGCAGCTGATGGCGTTGATCGAAGGCGAGATCGACGTGCTCAAACTGGAAAAGCGCATCCGGGGCCGGGTCAAGACCCAGATGGAGAAGAGCCAGCGCGAGTACTACCTCAACGAACAGATGAAGGCCATCCAGAAGGAACTGGGTGACCTCGATGAATCCGGCAATGACCTGGGCGACCTCGAAAAGCAGATCGAGGAGGCCGGGATGCCGAGCGAAGCGCTGGAGAAGGCGCAGAGCGAGTTCAACAAGCTCAAGATGATGTCGCCGATGTCGGCCGAGGCGACCGTGGTCCGGAACTACCTGGACTGGATGCTGGCCGTGCCCTGGAAGAAGCGCAGCCGGGTTCGCCACGATCTGAAGAAGGCCGAGGACATCCTCGAGTCGGATCACTTCGGCCTCGAGCGGGTCAAGGAGCGGATTCTCGAGTACCTGGCCGTGCAGCAGCGGGTCAAGAAGCTCAGAGGCCCGATCCTTTGCCTGGTCGGTCCGCCCGGCGTAGGCAAGACCTCGCTGGGTCGTTCGATCGCTCGCGCGACCGGTCGCGAGTTCATTCGTATGAGTCTCGGCGGCGTGCGCGACGAGGCAGAAATTCGCGGCCACCGCCGGACCTACATCGGATCGATGCCCGGCCGGGTCGTCCAGAACATGTCGAAGGTAGGCACCCGGAATCCGCTTTTCATGCTCGACGAGCTGGACAAGATGAGCATGGATTTCCGCGGCGATCCATCATCGGCGCTGCTCGAGGTGCTGGACCCGGAGCAGAACAGTACCTTCTCGGACCATTACCTGGAAGTCGACTACGACCTCTCCGAAGTGATGTTCCTGGCAACCGCGAATTCGCTGAATATTCCGGCGCCGTTGCTCGACCGGATGGAGATCATCCGGATCCCGGGCTACACCGAAGACGAGAAGCTCAACATCGCGCGGCGCTATCTGCTGCCGAAGCAGATCGAGCAGCATGGCCTGAAGGACGATGAGCTCACGGTCAGCGATACTGCCCTGACCGACATCATCCGCTACTACACCCGCGAGGCGGGCGTGCGGAACGTCGAGCGCGAGCTGGCGAAGATCTGCCGCAAGGTGGTCAAGGAACTGAGCCTGGACAAGAAACTCGAGAAGCGCCAGGTCACGACCCGGAATCTCGACAAGTACCTGGGCGTGCGCCGGTTCCGCTTCGGTCGGGCCGAAGAACGAAACGAGATCGGTCAGGTCACCGGGCTGGCCTGGACCGAAGTCGGCGGCGAGCTGCTGCAGATCGAAGCCAGCGCGGTGCCCGGGAAGGGGAAGCTGACCCAGACCGGTCAGCTCGGTAGCGTGATGCAGGAATCCGTGCAGGCCGCACTCTCGGTCGTCCGATCGCGCACCGAAGCTCTTGGCCTGGATCCGGATTTCCACCAGAAGAAGGACCTGCACGTCCATGTTCCGGAGGGCGCTACACCGAAGGACGGTCCCTCGGCCGGTATCGCGATGGTCACTGCGCTGGTGTCTGTATTGACCGGCGTACCGGTGCGGGCCGACGTTGCGATGACCGGTGAGATCACGCTCCGCGGGCGCGTGCTTCCGATCGGCGGGCTGAAGGAAAAGCTGCTCGCTGCGCTCCGGGGGGGAATCCGTATCGCCCTGATTCCAAAGGAAAATGAGAAGGACCTGGCGGAGATTCCGGACCGCATCAAGAAGGACCTGGACATCCGCCCGGTGGAATGGATCGACGAGGTGCTGGATATCGCGCTGGTCGGACAGCCGGCCGGCGAGCCGCTGGCCTCGTCGTCGAGCGGGAACGAGGAGGCCGAAAAGACCGTCCGCCCGCATTGATTCATGGACGGTCCGCTCCGTTTTTGGATATACTCGTCGTTTCGGCGCCGGTTAGGGCCGGAAAGGCACGTCGAACAGCGCGTGGCGCTGTTCGTCCGACCTGAATCACCTTGGTTGATGCGGTCTCCGGCGTGATATACCATCGACGCGTGGCGGGCCCGGAACGGGAGCGACGGGGACATCCGGTTGCCCACCGAATCAAGGGGAAGACACGCTCGATAACGAATAACTGGAGTACGGATCACTATGAACAAATCGGAACTCGTTGACGCCATCGCCGAGCATGCGGACATCTCCAAGGCAGATGCCGGTCGCGCTCTCGAAGGCATGATCACCGCCGTTACCAAGGCTCTCAAGAAGGGCGACACTGTTTCCCTGGTCGGCTTCGGCACCTTCTCGGTGAAGAAGCGCGCCGCACGCACGGGTCGCAATCCGGCAACCGGCGAATCGATCAAGATCAAGGCCTCGAAGACGCCGTCCTTCAAGGCTGGTAAAGGCTTCAAGGACGCGATAAAATAAACGGCTTAGCGTCCCGGGTGCTTAGCTCAGCTGGAAGAGCATCGCCCTTACAAGGCGAGGGTCGGCGGTTCGAGCCCGTCAGCACCCACCAGAAGTATCAGGAGTGGTAGTTCAGTTGGTTAGAATACCGGCCTGTCACGCCGGGGGTCGCGGGTTCGAGTCCCGTCCACTCCGCCAAATCTGAACCGGGGCGCCGACATCGGCGCCCCGTTTTTTTATCCGGAGCTCGAGTCCGGTCCGGCCGGGCTCCTGACTTCATCGGGAACCGTCAACCGCAATCGCTGCCGCTACACGGGGTCTTTCTTCCATGCTTCAAGCCATCCGCGACCGGGTCACCGGGGTCGTCGCCTTCATCATCCTCGGCCTGCTGGCCGTGCCGTTCCTGTTCTTCGGGGTCGACAGCTACATCCGCGACGTGCCGCAGGACGTGATCGCCGAGGTCGGTGACGAGACGATCACGATCACCGAATTCCAGACCGAATTCGCCCGCTATCGAGCCCAGCTGCGCAATCAGCTCGGCGAGAACTACAACGATCTCGAGGTCAATCGCCCGGAGCGCCGCCGCGAATACCTTGAACAGATGATCGACCAGCGCCTGCTGGCCGGTTACGCACGGGAACTCGGTCTGACGATCAGCCCGGCGACCCTGCTCGAGGTCATCCGCGGGATTCCGGCCTTCCAGATCAACGGCCGGTTCGATCCTGAAATCTATCGCCAGCGCCTGCAGTCCAGCGGTCAGACGGTGCAGCGCTTCGAGCAGGAACTGCGGCGCGACCTGCTACTGCAGGAACTGCCGGCGGCGGTGTCCGGCTCGTCGTTCGTCAGCGACGCGGACGTCGACGACTGGCTGCGCATCCAGCAGCAGCAGCGTGAAGTGGCGCTGCTGCCGATCGACAGTACGCCGTATCGTGACCCGGACGCGATTACCGAGGATGCGATTGCCGAGTACTACGAAGCCAACACCAGCCAGTTCATGCGGCCGGAAGAAATCACGGTCGAGTTCGTCGAACTCGATACCGCAGTCATGGTCGCGGACGAACAGCTCGATGATCAGGAGCTCCGGAATCGATACGAGGCGGTCAAGGCCCGCTTCATTACCGCCGAGGAACGCCGCGCGGCGCACATCCTGATCAATGCCGGCGACGAGCGGACCGATGCCGAAGCCGAGGCGCTGGCGCGAGACGTTCGCGATCGCCTGGAGGCCGGTGAAGATTTCGCCGCGCTGGCCGAAGAACTGTCCGACGACCCCGTGTCGGCCGCTGACGGCGGCGACCTGGGCTGGCTGGAGCCCGGCATCATCGATGAGGCGTTCGACGAAGAGCTGTTCGCGATGGCCCCGGGCTCGATCTCCGAGCCGGTCCGATCGGAGTTCGGCTGGCACGTCATCCGGCTCGACGAAATCCGGGAACCGCGCGGCCAGACCTTCGAGGAAGCGCGCGACGAGATTGCCGAGGAGCTGCGCGCCGAGCGTGCCGAGGAGATGTACTTCGAACTCAGCGAGCGGCTGATCGATCTCGTCTACGCCGATCCGACCGGATTGCAGGCCATTGCCGAGGATCTCGGGCTGGTGCTGCAGACGGCGGGGCCTTTCTCGCGCTTCTCCGCCGAGGGCCTGATGGCGGAGCCGGCGGTTCTGGAAGCCGCGTTCTCCGACCTGGTCCTGGTCGAGCGTCAGGCCAGCGAGCCGGTCGAGATCGGCGACAACCGGGCCGTGGTGGTCCGGGTCACCGACTACCAGCCGTCGATGCCGCGCGAGCTGGAGGCCGTCGCCAATGAAATCCGTCAGCAGCTGGCGCGCGATGCCGCCCAGCAGGCCGCGCGCGAATATGGCGAGAGCCTGATCGAGCGCGTCCGCAGCGGCGAGGCCACATTGGCCGAGATCGCCGAGGCGGAGTCGCTGGAACTCGATCAGCGCAGCGTCACGCGACGCGACTTCGACCTTGTCGGCGCGGTGCGCGAGGGGATCTTCCGGATGTCCGAGCCGGCCGATGCCGAGACTCGCTACGAACTGATCGACCGTGGGCAGGGCTGGACGCTGGTCGCGTTGCAAGACGTCATACCGGGCACTCCGGCGACGGCCGACGATGCCCAGCGGAACAATGCTCGCCAGCAGCTGCAATTTGCATGGACCGGTCGGGAAGTCCAGGGCCTGCTGGCCTGGCTTCGAGCCAATACCGAGATCATCGTCGCCGACGAGCGGCTCGAGTGATTCCGGGCGTCCGGCGCAGGCCGGACGCGTCTCGCATTCAGGACGCGGCGCCCTCTTCGGACGGCGCCGCTTCTCGTTTCAGGAAATCGTATTCGTTTTCCATCCGGTCGGTGCCCATCCACTTGTCCCACCAGCGGAAGTACAGCGCGTAGTTGGTCCGTGGGTTCTTGTGATGCAGATCGTGATGAGCGGCCGTGATCAGGTTGCGTCCCGGCCAGCTCCGCAGCCACCAGGTCGGGAGAATCTCCCATCCCGAATGGTTCAGTACCGCTGCCAGCGTCATCAGGGTGAGGATGAACAGGGCCGCGCCAACGTGGATCGGCAGCACCAGCGCGAGCAGCGGCAGGAACAGCGCGCCGACCACCGACTCCCAGGGATGGAACGAGAACGCGGCCCATGGCGTCGGCGGGCGGGACTCGTGATGCACGCGATGGACGACCGGAAAGATCCTGCGGTGGTGCATGATCCGGTGCGTCCAGTAGAAATAGGTGTCGTGCAGGAACAGGTACAGGAAGATGCTGACCGGGACGTACCAGAGGGGGAATGCCGACAGATCGGTGTAGACGGCCGTGCCGCCGAGCTTCCACAGCTCGATCACGACGGCGGCAGGTGCAGCATAGATGAACGAAGACCACAGTGACCAACGGATCTCTCGCCCGACCGAGCCCGGCGCTGGCTGTCCGTTCATCAGCTTGATCGCGTGGACCTTCTCCGGTGGACGTCCCCAGAGCAGCCAGTAGAACAGCCCGGAAATCAGCGCGTAGCGCAGCGCGATGATCGCGGTCAGGCCGAGAAAGGTCACGAGCAGGGACAGCGGCGGAATCTGGGAAAGCATGGGTCGTTGGTTGGCGGCCTGCCGATAGTGTAGGTCAGGCGCAGTGGCATGATCGTCACATGGACCCGGTTTGACCTGACGCAAGAATCTGCGGCCACTCGCTCGGCATCATCCGGGTTCGGACCCTCCAGGACCCTCTCATGAATACCGAACCGATCCAGGCCAGCTACGGCCGTTGTCTGCGTGACAGGAATTTCATCACCGGCTTCTACCAGCGGCTCCAGGGCAAGGATCCCGAGGTCGAGCAGATGTTCGCGCACACCCACTGGCCCCAGCAGCAGAAGGCGCTGCGGCGAGGAATCTCGGCCGCACTGACCTTCGCCGGCGGCAGCAACATCGTCCAGGGCGTCATGGACCAGATGGCGGAAGTGCATTCGCGTCGCGGCCGAGCGCCGGTTCCGCCCGACTACTACACCTACTGGATGGACAGCCTGATGGAATCGGTCCGCGAGCACGATCCGAAACTGACGCCCAAGCTCGAGGCCGGCTGGCGGGACGCGCTCGAGGTCACCTGCCGGTTCTTCATCGAGCGCTACTGACGGCTGCGCCCGAGCGACTGCTCGATGACCCGTCCTTCGGGCGTCTCGGCCCAGCGCAGCGTGACGTTGGGGCCGACCAGGCGCACGCCGCCGACGCTTCGTTCGCCTCCGTCGGCGCTGAACTCGAAGCGATAGCGCCGTTCGAGTTGCAGCCCGCGGTCGCCGCGGACCGGCCGCAGCCGAGCCAGCGCGACCGTTTCGTCGAGCAGCTGCCAGCCTTCGTCGCGGCACAGCACCCGCGCCGCGGCGATGGCTCGATCGCGCGCCGCCACCGCGCCGGCCCACCACAGTCCGACCGCCGCCAGTGCGAGCAGCAGCGGGATCACGGCCTCCGGCGATCCGTTCATCGGCGTTGTCCGAGCAGCACGTAGGTCGCGCCGCTGCCACCGTCGCCGGGCCGCGCGGCAGTGAAGGCCAGCACCCGCGGGTGCCGACTCAGCGTGCGCGCCGTGGCCGCTTTGAGCCGCGGTCCGCCGGGCCCGGATCTCAGGCCCTTGCCGTGAATGATCTTGACGCAGGAGCGGCCCGCGCTCAGTGCATCGTCGAGAAACAGCCGGATCGAGCGGGTCGCGGCCTCGACGTTCATCTGGTGCAGGTCGATCTCGTCCTGGACCTGCCAGTGACCGCGCCGCAGCCGGACGAGCACCCGTCGCTGCAGGCCCGGCCGCAGCCACTGCAGTTCTTCGCCGGTCTCGAGCAGTTCCTCGCCGGGGGCCGCAGCGGCCAGTTCGTCGAGCACCCGGGCCTCGTCGTGCTCACGCATGCGCGGGTGGGGCCGGGCGCGCTCGGGGCGCGACTCGGCCCGCTCGGAGCGGATTCGACGAACCGGTCCTACCGCGTCGCGGAATGTGCTGAAGTCGTCGGGATCGTCGCTCATCGGAGTCCTCGGGCGTTCGGGCCGCGTCGCACATCGGGTGACGCTCGGCCGAAATGCGGGTCGGTCGATCCATTATAGTGACGGCTCCGCGGACAGCGCTCCGTCAAACCCGTTTCGACAACACGAGGCCTCACGCCCGCATGCATATCCTGATCAGCAACGATGACGGTCTCGACGCGACCGGCATCCGGATGCTGGCCGAACAGATCGGCCGGCACGTCGACCACGTCACGATCGTCGCGCCCGACCGCGACCGTTCCGGTGCCAGCAATTCGCTGACGCTGGACCGGCCGATCCGGGTCGAAAAGCGCGATGATCGTATCTACAAGGTCTTCGGCACGCCGACCGACTGCGTCCACATCGGCATCACCGGCCTCCTCGAGAAGGAGCCGGACATGGTGATCTCGGGCGTCAACAATGGCGGCAACCTCGGCGACGACGTGCTCTATTCGGGGACCGTTGCCGCCGCCATGGAAGGGCGGTTCCTCGGCCTGCCGGCCATGGCGGTATCGCTGGTCTACGACGGCGGGCGGGCGCGGCATTTCGACAGCGGTGCGCGCGCGGCCAAGATCCTGATGCGCCGGCTGTTCGAGGAGCCCCTGCCGGCCGATACCATCCTCAACGTCAACGTGCCGGACCTGCCCTGGAACGAGATTCGCGGCTTCGAGACCACCCGGCTGGGCCATCGGCATCGCTCGGAGGATGTGATCCCGATCGAGGACCCGCGCGGTCGCACCTTTTTCTGGATCGGTGCGCCGGGCGACGAGGAAGACAACGGGCCGGGTACCGATTTCAATGCGATCCGCCGCGGCTACGTCTCGGTCACCCCGATCCATGTCGACCTGACCCGCTACCAGGCGCTCGACCCGGTCGGCCAGTGGGTGGCGCGGATCGATCCCCGGGCCGAGGACGACGATCAATGAACGCGGAGTCGCTGGTGCGCGGAATCGGCATGACGTCGGAACGCACCCGGCGTCGCCTGATCGAACAGCTGCGTGCTGAAGGCATTGCCAACGAAGCGGTGCTCGAGGTCATTGCCCGTACCCCGCGCCACCTGTTCGTCGACGAGGCCCTGTCCTCGCGTGCCTACGAGAACAGCGCGTTGCCGATCGGCCGCGGCCAGACGATTTCACAGCCGCTGGTCGTCGCCAGGATGACCGAGGCGGTGCTGACCGGCCCGCGGCTGGGCAAGGTGCTCGAGATCGGCACCGGGTCGGGCTACCAGGCCGCGATCCTGGCCCAGCTGGCCGACCAGGTCTTCACCACCGAACGGATCGGGGAACTGGCCCGGCAGGCCAAGCAGCGGCTGCATCGTCTGAAGCTGCACAATGTTTTCGTGCGGCATCTCGACGGCCGCGACGGCTGGCCGAGCCAGGCGCCGTTCGACGCGATCCTTGTGACCGCCGGCGGCCAGGTGCCGCACGCCCTCTACGACCAGCTCGCCGAAGGCGGCGTCCTGATCGCACCGGTCGGTGAGCCCGGCCGCGTCCAGCATCTCGAACGGGTGGTCCGCACCGCCGACGGCCTGGAGCGCGAGACGCTGGGCGCCGTCAGTTTCGTGCCGCTGCTCGAGGGGCTGGACTGAGCCGCATGCGTCTGTTCCGTCCCATCTACGACCGGGTGCTGCTCTGGTCCCGGCATCGGCACGCGCGCCGCTACCTCGGCGTGCTCAGTTTCGCCGAGTCGGTGTTCTTTCCGATTCCGCCGGACGTGATGCTCGCGCCGATGGTGCTGGCACGCCGCGACGAGGCGTGGTCGCTGGCGCTGTTGACGACCGTGACCTCGGTGCTCGGTGGGCTGGCCGGCTACCTGATCGGCTGGCTGGCGCTGGACCTCGTGTTCCCGCTGGTCGAGCGGGTCGGTTACGTCGACGAGTACTTCAGCGCGGTCGAGATGTTCGAGACCTGGGGCATCGCGTTCGTGATCGTGGCCGGGTTCACTCCGATCCCGTTCAAGATCATCACCATCGCCGGCGGCGCGCTGCTGATGCCGCTGCCGGCGTTCGTGCTGGGCTGCGTGATCGGCCGCGGCGCGCGGTTCTTCCTGGTCGCCGGGCTGATCCGGGCCGGCGGGGAGCGGATGGCCGAGCAGCTTCGCGACTGGGTCGATGCGCTGGGCTGGCTGGTCGTCGGCGTCGTGGCGATCGCAGCGATCATCCTGGGGGTCCGGGGGTGACCGGAGCGCAGCGCCGTCTCGTCGGGGCGTGGCTCCTCGTCGGGGCAGCGTTGTTGTCCGGCTGCGGTGCGCCGGGCCCGCTGATGCCGGACCCGCATTCGCAGAACCGAAGCGCGCCGGCGGCGTCGGCCCCGACGGTGTACCGGGTCGTGCGCGGCGACACGCTGTATTCGATCGCGTTTCGCTACGGTCTGGACTGGCGCGAGGTGGCGCGCTGGAACGGGATCGCCGCACCGTATACGATCCGGGTCGGCCAGCCGATCGCCCTGCGGCGCCCGGGCCGGCTGCCGAGCGAAACGGCCACGCGCACCGAAGCGGCCGTTCGACCCGCACCGCGCCCGTCGTCCCCGCTGCCCGAGTCGCCGCCCGAGTCGCGGTCGGAACCGGAGCAGGAACCGGAACTGGAACCGCGCGCGACGCCACCGACCGCTGCGGGCAGTACCGCGCCGATTCCGACTGCGGCCACGCGCCGCGTGGCCGGCGTCGATTGGCGCTGGCCGACCGCCGGCACGGTGGCGCGCGGCTTCAATCCGGGCGATACCCGCAAAGGCATCCTGATCGCCGGGACCCCGGGCCAGCCGGTCCGGGCTGCGGCCGGCGGCACCGTCGTCTACAGCGGCAGCGGTCTGATCGGCTACGGTGAGTTGATCATCATCAAGCACAACGACCGGATGCTGTCGGCCTATGCCCACAATCGCGAGCGTTCGGTCGGGGAGGGGGTCGCGGTGCGTGCCGGCCAGCAGATCGCGACTCTCGGCCGCAACGAGCGCGACGAGCCGGTACTCCACTTCGAGATTCGTCGGGATGGTCAGCCGGTCGATCCGACCGGCTACCTGCCGCAGCGCTGAGACCTCAGTTCGCCGGTTCCCAGATCAGCGCCGCCAGCACGCGGCGTTCCTCGCTGGCCAGCACGTTGAAGGTGCGTGCGGCCGATTCCAGCGTCATCACCTCCAGTCCGATGCCGGCCTCGAGAAAAGCTGCCTGGGTGTCGCGCGGCGGGAACGTCAGCGCACGGCCCGAAGCCAGCAGCACCACGTCCGGCCGCTGCGCGAGGATCGGAGCGATCGCATCGCGGTCGACGGCGCCGACGTCGGTCACGGGCCATGCCTCCGGCGCCTGCACCGGCGACAGCAGCAGGCTCTCGCGCCACGGCGTATCGACGATCCGGATCGCATCGTCGGTGAGGGAATGGATGAAGTACTGGCCGTCGGGGCGGTGTTCGCTCAGTTGCATGGCTAGGACAATCAGCGGGGCAGTTGGATGCGCGGGTTCTCGGGATGGCGGCGATAGAGGCAGACGACCTGGCCGATCTGCTGGACCGGGGCCGCGCCGGTCGACGAGGCCAGATCCTCGGCCCAGGCCTTGCGCTGCTCGCGGTCGCCGCGCAATTTGACCTTGATCAGCTCGTGGCTGTCGAGCGCCAGCTCCACTTCGGCCCGGACGTTGGCGGTCAGGCCCTTGTCGGCCACCATCACCACCGGATCCAGTTGGTGGCAGAGGCCGCGCAGGTGGCGAATCTGGGTTCGTGTGAGGTCCATCGGGATCATCCGGAAACGAGCAGGAGCCTAGTGTATCCCGCCTGACGCGCGGTTACTTCCAGCGAGTCGGAAAGCGCGTGGCTGCAACGCCGGTCGCGCCGGGAATGGCGGCGTCCATGCCAAGCGACGGAATGCCGCGGACGATCGCTCTCCGGCCCGTCCTCCGGCAGCGCGCCTGGACGATATCGCGGTGTTGCCCCCTGGGTTGAAGGCGGCTCATTCACTGCGGATCGCGCCTTGCGCTGCTGGCTGGGGCATGCGCTACACGTCAAAGCGTGCGCGGCGAGGCGGCGCTGGATACCAGTCGGTCGCGGTTACGCGTCCCGCCTACAATAGCCGGCTGCGAACACCGAACCCCGGAGGCCCCCGTGACTGAACCGAATCGCGACGACCTGCTCGACGCGCTGCGCGCGCTCGACGACCCCGACGCCGGCGCGCCGCTGGCCGACGCCGTGCGCGGCGTCGCGGTCCGCGACGGCAAGGTCGCGGTCGACGTCAGGCTCGGCTATCCAGCGCGCGGATCGGCCGCGCGCCTCGAGCAGCGCATCCGGGCCTGCCTCGGCGCTTTCGACGCCGTCGACGCCGTCAGTGTCGATCTGGAGACGAAGATCGCCACGCACGCAGTGCAGGGTGGGCTGAAGCCACTGGATGGCGTGCGCAATGTGATCGCCGTGGCCTCCGGCAAGGGCGGGGTCGGCAAGTCCACCGTCGCGGCCAACCTCGCCCTGGCGCTGGCCGCCGAGGGCGCCCGGGTCGGGGTGCTCGATGCCGATATCTACGGGCCCAGCCAGCCGCGCATGCTGGGCCTGAGCGGCAAGCCCGGCACCACCGAGAACCGGCGCATCCTGCCGCTGGAGGCGCACGGCATCCAGGCGATGAGTATCGGCGTGCTGGTCGCCGTCGACCAGGCGATGATCTGGCGCGGGCCGATGGCCACTCAGGCGCTGCAGCAGATGGTCTCCGAAACGCTGTGGGACGATCTCGACTACCTGATCATCGACCTGCCACCGGGCACCGGCGACGTCCAGCTGACGCTGGCCCAGCGCATCCCCGTGGCCGGCAGCGTGGTCGTGACCACGCCGCAGGACGTGGCCCTGGACGACGTGCGCCGCGCGGTTGCGATGTTCCGCAAGGTCAAGGTGCCGGTGCTTGGCGTCATCGAGAACATGAGCACCCACGTCTGCTCCAGCTGCGGCCACGAAGAAGCCGTTTTCGGCCACGGCGGCGGTGCGCGCATCGCCGACGAAACCGGCCTGCCGCTGCTCGGCCAGCTACCGCTGGAGGCGTCGCTCGGCCGTTCGACCGACCAGGGCGCGCCGCTGGTGGCCGCCGAGCCCGACGGCCCGCTGGCGATGCGGTTCCGCGAAATCGCTCGACGCACCACCGCCCGGCTGGCCCGGCAGGCGGCCAGCACATCGATCCGGATGCCGAAGATCACGATTTCCGACTGAACGAATGCGGAGACGCCGGGCGTCGGCAGCGTCCCGACCGGCTATTCTTCGTGCGAGACGTCGGCGCTTACTTTCACGGACCACCGGGCCCAGGCCCGCGAACAGGACGACACGCATGAGCATCAAATCGGACCGCTGGATTCGGCGCATGGCCGCCGAGCAAGGCATGATCGAACCCTTCGAAGCCGGCCAGGTCCGCGAGGCCGACGGCCGCAAACTGGTCTCCTACGGCACGTCGAGCTACGGTTACGACGTGCGCTGCGCCGACGAGTTCAAGATCTTCACCAACATCAATTCGGCGGTGGTCGATCCCAAACACTTCGACCCGGCCAGCTTCGTCGACGTCCAGGCCGACTCCTGCATCATCCCGCCCAACTCCTTTGCGCTGGCGCGCACCGTGGAGTATTTCCGGATTCCGCGCAACGTGCTGACGATCTGTCTCGGCAAGTCGACCTATGCGCGCTGCGGGATCATCGTCAACGTCACCCCGCTGGAGCCGGAGTGGGAGGGCCACGTCACCCTCGAATTTTCCAACACCACCCCGTTGCCGGCCCGGATCTATGCCCATGAGGGCGTGGCCCAGTTCCTGTTCCTCGAATCCGACGAGGAATGCGAGACCAGCTACAAGGATCGCGGCGGCAAGTACCAGGCCCAGCGGGGCGTCACGCTGCCGCGCGCTTGAGGGCGCGCGAGGGACTAGGGACTAGGGATTGGGGACGAGTAGGGCTGCGCTGACTACGGCCACTCGCCCCTGGTCCCTCGCCCCTCTGGCTAGCGCTGCAGTGGAGGGTGCTGGATCAGGGTGGCCGAGGTGGTGAAGGTCTGGCCGCCGCGCATGGCGACCAGCTCGATTTCGGTGCCGGGCGCCTGTTCGGCGATCCGGAGGGTGAATTCCCGGGCCGTGCCGACCGGGGCGCCGTCGGCCCGGATCAGGATGTCGCCGGGGCGCAGGCCGCCGCGCCAGGCCGGGCCGTCGCGGTAGATCTGGCTGATCTGGACGCCTTCGGGCTGCTGTTCGCCCTCGAGTGCGACCAGCGGCGGGTCGGCCAGGTTGGCGCCCAGCCAGCCGCGCTGGACCTGGCCGTAGCGCAGGATCTGCTCGAGCACGTCGGTGGCCAGCCGGGCCGAGATCGCGAAGCTGATGCCCTGGGCGCCGATGTCCTGGCTCAGCGAAGCGGAATTGATGCCGATGACCGCGCCCTCTGGGTTGACCAGTGCGCCGCCGCTGTTGCCGGAATTGATCGCCGCGTCGGTCTGGATGAAATCCTCGAACGCGGTCAGGTTCAGATCGCCGCGGCCGGTCGCGCTGATGATGCCGGCGGTGACGGTGTGGTTCAGCCCGAACGCGTTGCCGATCGCCAGCACGACGTCGCCGGGCCGGTGCCGGGTCTCGGTGTCGAACACTGCGGCAGGAAGGCCCTCCAGCTCGACTTTGAGCACCGCCAGGTCGGTGCCGGGATCGGTGCCGATCACCCGGGCCTCGGCCACCCGGCCGTCGAACAGCGAAACGAAGATGTTGTCGACGCCGTCGATCACATGGGCGGTGGTCAGGATGACGCCGTTCGGTGACACGATGACGCCCGAGCCCAGCCCGTTGCGCGGCCGCAGGACCTGGCGATCTCCGAACAACTGGCGGAACAGCACGTCACCGCCTTCCCGGATCATCGGCTCGCTGACCAGCGTGCGGGTGTAGATGCTGACCACCGATGGCGCGGTGCGGTTCACCGCGTCGGCGTAGCTGCGCACCGCCCCGTCCACGCTCGGCACCGTGCGGGTCGTCGGCAGCAGCTCCGGCCGGAACCAGACCAGCAGGAACGCGACCGCGAGGCCGGCCAGCACGATCTGGGCGAGGAACATGGCAAGACGCTTCATCGAAGAACGACGCGGATCGGGGACAATGCCTGCATTCTACGCGTCGATCCGGATCGAAACCGGTTTTCGGGGCGCCGGAGATTGAGCAGAACGTGAAATTTTCGGTAAAATAGAGGATTGACCAACGCCAGGTCCGCCCGCCGACCAGGCGCCGTGCGCGCCGAAATGCTCGGCGTCCGGGAGCGGACACCATGCCACAGCCTGCCGGAATCAGGAGTGCATTCATGACAGACAAGGAATCGCCCGCGTCGATCGAGCCCGCCCCGAACAAGGGACGACGCATGTTGCTGCTGGGCGGAACCGGGGTTCTAGGCGCAGTCGGCGCCGGCTTTGCCGCGTGGCCGTTCTTCGCGTCGTGGAAGCCCAGCGCCAAGGCGCGGGTCATCGGGGCGCCGGTCGAGGCGTTCATCGGCGAGCTGCAGCCCGGTCAGCTGATGAAGACCGTCTGGCGCGGCCAGACCATCGGCATCATGCGCCGCAACGAGCGGATGCTCGAGGACCTGCCGGAAATCAACTCGCAGCTGCGCGATCCGCAGAGCGAGAACAATCCGGATCAGCAGCCGCAGTACGCGCAGAATCTGCACCGCTCGATCAAGCCGGAAATCCTGATCCTGAACCTGCACTGCACGCACCTGGGGTGCGTGCCCGAGTTCCTGCCCGAAGTCGGCGCCCAGCCGTTCGAGGCGAACTGGAAGGGGGGCTTCTTCTGCCCGTGCCACAAGTCGAAGTTCGACCTGGCCGGCCGTGTCTACCAGGGTGTCCCCGCGCCCACGAACCTGATCGTTCCGCCCTACAGCTTCGTTGACGACGATACGGTCATAATCGGACAAGATCCTGAAGGAGCAGCCTGATCATGGCAAAGCCTGCAAGCAATTTCACGCGGCAGCTCGAGTCGGTCGGTAACTGGGTCGATCGGCGCCTTCCGGTATCGGATTTCTGGAAGGCGCACATCAGCGAGTACTACGCGCCAAAGAACTTCAACATCATGTATTTCTTCGGTTCGCTGGCGCTGCTGACCCTGGTCAACCAGATCGTTACCGGCATCTTCCTCACCATGCAGTACAAGCCGAGTGCCGCCGAGGCGTTCGCTTCGGTGGAATACATCATGCGTGACGTCGAATGGGGCTGGCTGATCCGGTACATGCATTCGACCGGCGCCTCGTTCTTCTTCATCGTCGTGTATCTGCACATGTTCCGCGGGCTGATGTACGGCTCCTACAAGAAGCCGCGCGAGCTGGTCTGGATCCTCGGCGTGTTCATTCTCCTGGTGCTGATGGCCGAAGCCTTCATGGGCTATGTGCTGCCTTGGGGCCAGATGTCCTACTGGGGTGCGCAGGTCATCATCTCGTTGTTCGGGGCGATTCCCTACGTCGGCGACGCATTGGTCGAATGGATTCGCGGAGACTTCTTCATCTCCGATGCCACTCTGAACCGATTCTTCGCGCTGCACGTCATCGCGCTGCCGCTGGCCTTGCTGCTTCTGGTGGTGCTGCACCTGGCTGCGTTGCATGAAGTCGGTTCGAACAATCCGGACGGCGTCGACATCAAGGCCAAGAAGGACGACCAGGGCCGGCCGCTGGACGGCATCCCGTTCCATCCGTACTACACCGTCAAGGACATCTTCGGCGTCGGCGTCTTCCTGACACTGTTCGCATTCGTGATCTTCTACGCGCCGACGGGCGGCGGGCTGATGCTGGAGAAGGACAACTTCATTCCGGCTGATCCGCTGGTCACACCGGAACACATCGTCCCGGTCTGGTACTTCACCACCTTCTACGCCATCCTCCAGGCCGTTCCGGACAAGCTCCTGGGCGTCATTCTGATGGGGGCCGCGATCGGCGTGCTCTTCCTGATGCCGTGGCTGGATCGGTCGAAGGTTCGGTCGATTCGCTACAAGGGACTGGGCAGCAAGATCCTGCTGACGCTTTTCGCGATCGCCTTCATTCGGCTCGGCATGCTCGGGCTGGCCGAAGGAACTTCGGCCCAGGTGCTGGAGGCGCGAATCTGGACGTTCGTCTACTTCGCGTTCTTCGCGCTGATGCCGTTTGTCACAAAGTACGAGAAAACCAAGCCTGTACCGGAACGGGTGACGAAATGATTCGATTCAAGTACTGGACCGCGTTCGTCGCGGGCACCCTGATCTCGGCCGTTCTGGCCCTTCCCGGCGCCTACGCGGCCGGTGGGTACGAGGGCCTCGAGGCGTCGGGCGCGAACGTGCACGACATGGCATCGCTGCAGCGCGGAGCGAAGTTCTTCGTCAACTACTGCCACAGTTGTCATTCAGCCGAGTACATGCGCTATCAGCGACTCGCCAAGGACATCGAGGGCCTCGATGAGCAAATGGTCGAGGAGAACCTGCTGTTCGGCGGGCAGGAAATTACCGATTACATGAAGGCTGCAATGCCCTATGAAACATCGGCGGACTGGTTCGGCAAGGCACCGCCCGATCTGACCCTGGTCGCCCGGTCCAAGGGCGGGGTGGACTGGGTGTACACCTTCATGAAGAGCTTCTACCTGACCGACCAGGGCTGGAATAACACAGTGCTCGAGAATGCCTCGATGCCGCACGTGCTCTGGGAACTGCAGGGCATCCAGCGGCCGGTGTACGAGACGGTCGTCGATGAGAACGGAGAAGAACAGACCCGGCTCAAGGAGCTCGTGCTCGACGAGCCGGGGATGATGACGCCGGACGAGTACAGCGCGGCGATGCGTGATCTTTCGGCGTTCCTGATCTACATGGGTGAGCCGGCCATCCTCGAACGGGAACGGCTCGGCATCTGGGTCCTGCTGTTCCTGGTCGTGTTCACCTTCCTTGCGTGGCTGCTGTACCACGAGTACTGGAAGGACGTGAAGAAGTGAGTGGCCGCAGAGCCGCCGGAGGGAGAGCTCGACCATGATGACGTTGTATTCGTCGGAGAACTGCCTGGACTGTCACCGGGTTCGGGTCGTTCTGGCCGAAAAAGGTCTGAACGTGGAAATCATCCACATCGAGCAGGACCGATCGGCCGTTGCCGACCTGGCCGAGCTCAGCCCGTACGGCGAGCCGCCGACCCTGGTCGACCGCGATCTGGTCGTCTATGGCACCTGGGTGGTGACCGAGTACCTGGATGAACGCTATCCACACCCGCCGCTGATGCCGGTCGACCCGGTCTCGCGATCGCGCCTGCGGCTGGCGTTGTACCGGATCCATCGCGATTGGATCGAGAACGGGCGGATCATCGAAACCTCGAGCGGTCCGAAGCGGATCGCCACTGCCCGCCAGCAGTTGCGCGACAGTATCATCGAGTCCGACCCGCTGTTCGGACTCTCGCCGTTCCTTCTGAACGATGAGCTCAGCCTGGTCGATTGTGCGTTGCTGCCGATGCTCTGGCGCCTGCCGACCTACGAGATCGATATGCCGGCCAAGTCGACCCGCAACATACAGCGCTACATGGAGCGGATGTTCGCGCGTGATGCCTTCCAGCGCAGCCTGACCGAAGTCGAGCGGGCCTTCCGCGAAGAAGAGCCGATCTGACCACCGATCCATGGCGCCCGGACCCACGGCGATGAGTTCCTCTCGCCCGTACCTGTTGCGGGCGCTGTACGAGTGGATCGTCGACAACGGTGCCACACCGCAGATCCTCGTTGACGGCACCGACGGCGAACTGCAGATTCCCGATTCAGTGCGATCCGGCGACAAGGTCGTGCTCAACATTTCGCCCAGCGCGGTCCGTGACCTCGACGTCGATCCCGACTACGTCAGCTTCGTCGCCCGCTTCTCGGGCGTATCGCACGGCGTCATCGTGCCGATCGGCGCGGTACTGGCCATCTACGCCCGCGAGAATGGCCAGGGCATGATGTTTCCGGAATCCGAAGACACCGCCGATGCGCCGTCGGACGGTCCGGGTCCGCGCCCCGTCCAGGGGCCGGCGCCGACCGAGCGGCCCGGCGAGGACGACGATGGGCCGGACGATGATCCCGACGGACCGGGCGGGGGCCGCAAGGGGCGGCCGAAGCTGAAGGTCATCAAGTAATTCCCGGTCAGCGGGCCCGCAGGATCCGCACCGGCGGCGTTTTCAGTACGTCGCGGTTGCCGAGCCAGCCGGCGCCGACGATCAGCACGACCGAGACTGTGAACCCCAGCACGAACAGCCCCGCTCCGGGGCGGTAGTCGAACCCGAAGAGTTCGCCGGCCAGCAGCCCGCCGACCATGGCCGCGCCGGCCACGGCGAGGCCGGCTGCGATCACCGCCATCACGCCGTACTCGACCAGCAGGCCGCCTCGGACCATCCTTCGTGGTGCGCCCAGCGTGCGCAGCAGCGCGGCTTCCGAGCGCCGCTGGTCGCGAGTGGCTTCCAGCGCGGCGAGCAGCACCACGAGGCCGGCGACCAGCGTGAAGGCGAACACTACTTGCGCGGCCCGACTGACCTGGTCGATGATCTGGAACACGCGATCGACCAGCGCGCCGACGTCGAGCAACGTCACGTTGGGCCGGTCGCGCGCGATCCGGTCCAGCGCCTCGAGCCGGTCGGGCGGAGCACGGAAGCTGGCGACGTACTGGTGGGGCAGATCGCCGGCGGCTTCCGGCGTCACGAGAATGAAGAAATTCACGTTGAACGAGCCCCAGTCGACCTCTCGAAGACTGGTGACCTCGCCAGAAAAGGTACGACCGCCGGCGTCGAAGGTCAGCCGATCCCCGAGCCCGACGCCGACCCGTTCGGCCCAGCGATTTGCCAGCGAAATCTCGCCGGTCGCGCCCGGCGACCAGAAGCGGCCCCGTTCGATGACGTTGGCCGGCGGCAATTCGTCGATCCATGACAGGTTGACCTGGCCGGTGAAGGCATTTTCCGGCGGGTCTTCGCCGGTGAGTTCGACCAGGTTGGCGTTGGCCATCGGCCGGACCTGCAGGCCGTCGACGCCCAGCGCGGCGAGGTCCTCGCGCAGCGCGTCGGCCTGGTCCGGCTGGATGTTGACCATGAAATGATCCGGCGTGTCGTCCGGCAGGCTGGCGCGCCACTGGTCGATCAGTTCGGTGCGCACGACCATCAGCAACAGCAGCGACATCAGGCCGAGTCCGAGCGCGGTGGTCTGAACGATGCTCATCGCCTGGCGCCGCCCAAGACCTGCCAACCCGAAGCGGTAGGTTCCGCGGACTCGATGGCCCAGCAAGCGCGTAATCCGGACTGCGCCCCAGGCCGTCAGCGCGAGCGCCAGCGCCAGCACTGCGCTGCCGCCGAGCACGTACAGCGCCAGCTTCGGCTGGCCGAGCTGAAGCACCGGCAGCAGCAGCGCGACGCCAACCGCCAGCAGCCAGCCCAGCGCGCCGGCCCGGGGGCGCTGATCGAGCGAACGGTTGAGAATCCGCATCGGCGGAACGTGGCGCAGCGCCGCGAGCGGCGGCAGCGCGAACCCGACGGCCAGCAGCAGCGTGAACGCAGCCAGGCCCGGCAGTGGCGCCAGCGATACCGGGGGCAGGGGTTCCTGAAGATTGCCGGCCAGGATTTCGGCGATCAGGTGCTGGCCGATCCCGCCGCCCAGCGCGCCCAGCGCGGCGGCACACAACACCAGCCCGAACAGCATCAGCAGCATCGCCCGCTGGATGACTGCGCCACGGGCGCCGAAGGCTTTCAGCACCGCCACCAGGTCTCGTTGCGCCTCGGCGAAGCGCAGCGCGGCAAGAAGCACCGCGACCGCGGCGAGAACCACCGCGGTCAGCGCGGCCACGGCGAGGAATCGGCGGGCCTGGTCGAGCGCTTCGGAAGTCTGGTTCTCGGCATCGCGGATCGTGGTCAGGCGCGTACGATCGTCGAGGATCGGCCGGACGGCCTGCTCGTAGTCGGTCAGCGCATCGGCCGGACCCGCGACCAGCAGCCGGTGACGAGCGCGCGAGCCGGGGCCGAGCAGGCCGGCTTCGAGCAGGTCGGGCAGCGGCAGGATGAGCCGGGGTGCCAGCGCGAACGGCCCCTCGCCCCGGTCGGGTTCATAGGTCAGCAGGCGGGTCACGACCAGTTCGCGCTCGCCGACCCAGATCGGCTGGCCCGGATCGACCGCCAGCGCCCGCAGCCCGCGCGGTTCGATCCAGGCCTCGCCGGGCCCTGGCAGGCCGTCGGCGGGGCGGTCGGCATCTCCGGGCGCGTCGGCGATCTGCAGCCGACCGCGCAGCGGATAGCCGCCGCCGACGCCCTTGATCTCGAACAGCGCCGATTCGGTGTCGGAATAGACCACGGTGTCGAGTTCGAGGAGCCGCGCCGTCGATAGTCCGAGCGCCTCGGCCTGCTCGGCCAGCGCATCGGCAGGCCGTGCGCGGCTGCTGATGCGCAGGTCGGCGGCCAGCACTTCGCCGGCCTGGCGCTCCAGTGCCCGCCCGACCCGGTCGGTGAACA
>CAZJSH010000037.1:0-22959 GCA_964548715.1 uncultured Halomonas sp.
GGCCACGCCGGCGAACACCTCGATCTGGCTCTGCTGACCGACGGTCTCAAGGCCGAACGCGAACAGGGCATCACCATCGACGTCGCGTACCGGTACTTCTCGACGGCCAAGCGCAAGTTCATCATCGCCGACACCCCGGGCCACGAGCAGTACACCCGCAACATGGTCACCGGCGCCTCGACCGCGCGCGCGGCCGTCGTGCTGGTCGATGCCACGCGCGGCATGCAGGTGCAGACCCGCCGGCACAGCTACCTGGTTCACCTGCTCGGTATCGAACACGTGCTGGTCGCAGTCAACAAGATGGACGCCGTCGGTCATGACCGCGCGACGTTCGAATCCATCGCAGGCGACTACGACGAGTTCGCCCGCCAGCTCGGCATCGAACATGCTCGCTGCGTCCCGGTCAGTGCCCTGACCGGCGCCAACGTGACCCGCGCGTCGGAGTCGATGGACTGGTACGACGGGCCGTCGGTGCTCGAGTGGCTGGAATCGGTGCCACCGGCCGGCGGCGAAGAGGCCGAGCGGCCGATGCGCTTCCCGGTCCAGTACGTCAACCGGCCGCGGTCGGATTTCCGCGGATTCTGCGGCCTGCTCACGAGCGGAACCGTGGCCCCGGGCGACCCGGTCGTGGTGCTGCCTTCGGGTCGGCGCACCGAGGTGGCCGGGGTGCTGCTCCACGGCGGTGCGATCGATCGCGGCGTGGCCGGACAGTCGCTGACGCTGACCCTGGCCGACGAGGTCGACGTCAGCCGCGGCGACATGCTGGTCCACGCCGAGCAACTGCCGCGGGTCGGCGACTGCTTCGACGCGCGCGTGGTCTGGATGCACGATCGACCGATGTTGCCCGGTCGCCAGTACGACCTGAAGCTGGCGGCGACCGAGGTGCCGGCCACCCCGGAAGCGATCCATCACCGCATCGACGTCAACACGCTGGAGCACCAGCCGGCCGAGCAGCTGGCGTTGAACGAGATCGGCCACTGCCGGATCCGCGCCGGCCGTGCGCTGGCCTTCGATGCCTATCTCTCGCAGCCCGGCAGCGGGGCGTTCATCCTGGTCGATCGGGTCAGCAACCTGACCGTCGGCGCCGGCATGATCGTGCGCCCGGTCACCGATGCGCTGACCGACAAGTCCGAGAACGTGACCTGGCACCGCCAGACCGTGGACAAGCGCTCGCGCGCGGCCCAGAAAGCGCAGCGACCGGCCGTGCTCTGGTTCACGGGTCTGTCCGGCGCCGGCAAGTCGACGGTGGCCAATGCGCTCGAGCAGGCGCTGTTCCAGCGCGGTCATCACAGCTACCTGCTCGACGGCGACAACGTGCGCCACGGCCTGAACCGCGACCTGGGCTTTACCGACGAGGACCGGGTCGAGAACATCCGCCGGATCGGCGAGGTCGCACGGCTGATGGCCGACGCCGGGCTGGTCGTGCTTTCGGCGTTCATCTCGCCGTTCCGCGCCGATCGGGCGCTGGTCCGCGAGCTGATGGAGGACGGCGAGTTCATCGAGATCCACGTCGACGCGCCGCTGGAAGTCTGCGAATCGCGCGATCCGAAGGGCCTGTACGCCAAGGCCCGGGCCGGCGTGATCCGGAACTTCACCGGCATCGATTCCCCGTACGAGGCGCCCGAAGACCCCGAGATCGTCGTCAATACGGCCGAACTCAGCGCCGACGAGTGCGTCGAAGAACTGCTGGCCTATCTGAAACGCCGCGGCATCCTGATCGGGTGACCGGCGGTCCGGCCGGCCGCTTTCTTTCCTGCTGGAGCCCGAGGTTCATGGCGCGAGGTACCGAAGCAGTCATCGATGTTCCCGCGCTGGCCCGCAACCTGGCCCGTGTCCGGGACTGGGCCGGCGACGCGCGCGTGATGGCCGTGGTCAAGGCCGACGCCTACGGCCACGGCCTGGAGCGCTGCCTGCCGGCGCTGGCCGAGGCCGACCTGCTGGCCGTGGCCACGCTCGACGAGGCGCGCGCGATCCGCACGCTGGATTCGCGCATTCCGGTGCTGCTGCTCGAGGGGGTGATGTCGGCCGATGAACTTCCGGTGGTCGATGAACTAGCGCTGGAGATGGTCGTCCATTCGCCGGAGCAACTGGACTGGATCGAAGCCGACGGCGGCTCGCCGGGACCGCGGGTCTGGCTGAAACTCGACAGTGGGATGCATCGGCTCGGTTTCGCGCTGCAGTCGGCCGGCGAAATCCATGCCCGGCTGAACGCCTTGCCCGGCGTCGAGGCGGTCGTTCTGATGACGCATTTCGCCTGCGCTGACGAGCCGGACGACACCATGACCGAGCGGCAGCTCGCCGCGTTCGACGCCGCAGTGAAAGGGCTCGACGGGCCGCACTGCCTGGCCAACAGCGCCGCGCTGCTGAACCAGCCCGATGCGCGGCGCGACTGGGTGCGGGCCGGGCTGCTGCCCTACGGCGTGTCGCCGCTGGCCGACCGCGACGGTCCCGCCCTCGGGCTCGAGCCCGTCATGACGCTGGAATCCAGGCTGATTGCCGTGCGCGACGTGCCGGCCGGCGATGCCGTCGGCTACGGTGCACGCTACTGCGCCGCCCGCGACGTTCGGATCGGCGTCGCCGCGATCGGCTACGGCGACGGCTATCCGCGGAACCTGCCGGACGGCACGCCGATGCTGGTCAACGGGCAGCGGCAAGGCCTGGCCGGCCGGGTCTCGATGGACATGGCCACCGTCGATCTCGACGGCCAGCCCCGGGCCGCGGTCGGTGACCCGGTCGTGCTGTGGGGGCGCGGCTTGCCGGTCGAAGAGGTTGCACGAGCCGCCGAAACCATTCCCTACGAGCTGGTCTGCCGGGTCACCCGGCGGGTGCGCTACCGCGAGATTCCATACTTGCGCAATGCCGCCCGCAGCTGATCGTAGGTCAGACCCAGTCGTTCGGCGGTGCGTTTCTGGTGATGGCCGCACTCGGCCAGCGCCTGCTCGATCCAGCGCTGCTCCTGCTCGGCCAGCCAGCCCTTCAGGTCGGCGGGCGGCCTCGTGGTCGACTCGGGCCCGGTGTCGGACGCCGGCCGCCACGGCGACTGGAACGGATCGAACTGGAGCTCGTCGAGCGGCGCTTCGGCGGAATCCAGCTGGTAGACGGCGCGCTCGATGACGTTCTTCAGTTCACGCACATTGCCCGGCCACGGCCAGTGCAGCAACTGCTCCAGGGCGGTTCCGGAAAAGCCGGCGAACAGCTCCCGGCCCAGCTCCCGGCTCATCCGCATGGCGAAATGCTCGGCCAGCGGCAGGATGTCGTCGCGGCGTTCGCGCAGCGGCGGCAGCGTGATCACGTCGAACGACAGGCGATCGAGCAGGTCGGCGCGGAATCGCCCCGCGGCGGCCAGTGCCGGCAGGTCCTCGTTGGTCGCGCCGATCACGCGCACGTCGATGCTCCGGGTCTCGGAGCTGCCGAGGCGCTCGAATTCACCGTATTCGATGACCCGCAGGATCTTTTCCTGCACCGCCTGGGCGGTCGTGGCCAGCTCGTCGAGTACCAGCGTTCCGCCGTCGGCCTGCTCGAAGCGGCCGATCCGGGTGCGCGCCGCGTCGGTGAAGGCGCCGGCCTCGTGGCCGAACAGCTCGGACTCGAGCAGCGAAGGGCTGATGGCCGCGCAGTTGAGCTTGACCAGCGGCTGATCCCAGCGCGGCGACAGGAAGTGGACCCGCTCGGCGATCAGCTCCTTGCCGGTGCCGCGCTCGCCGACGATCAGCAACGGGCGATCGAGCTGCGCGGCCCGGGACGCGCGCTCAAGCACCGACAGGAATGCGCCGGATTCGCCGATCAGGGGTTGCTCTTCGCGCTGCACGCCGCGGCTGCTCCGGAACAAGGATGCCGTCATTGTACGGCGGGCCGGACCGCTGCCCCGCGGCCGCTTCTGCGAGAATACCCGAATGGCAAAGATCAAGACCCTGTATGTGTGCGGCGAATGCGGCGCAAGTCAGCCCAAGTGGTCCGGGCAATGTGCGGACTGCGGGGCCTGGAACAGCCTAGAGGAAAGCGCGCCGCCCGCTGCCGGTGGGCCGCGCCAGCGCAGCCAGAGCTGGACCGGCGAAGCTTCCGCCGAGGTCGTCCGGCTCGGCGCCGTGCAGGCCGAAGACACACCGCGTTTCTCGTCGGGGCTGACTGAACTCGACCGGGTGCTCGGTGGCGGTCTCGTGCCCGGCTCGGTGATCCTGATCGGCGGGGATCCGGGCATCGGCAAGTCGACGCTGCTGCTCCAGGCCCAGTCGGCCGTGGCCGAACGCCTGAAATCGCTGTACGTGACCGGCGAGGAATCCGCGGCCCAGGTGGCAATGCGCGCGCGCCGGCTCGGGCTGGACCCGGACCGGCTCGAGTGCCTGACCGAGACCCGCCTGGAGACCATCCTGGCGACTGCGGCTGCCAACCGTCCGCAGTTCCTGGTCGTCGACTCGATCCAGACCCTGTGGAGCGATGCGCTGCAGTCGGCGCCGGGTGCAGTCGCCCAGGTGCGCGAATGCGCATCGCGACTGGTCCAGTTCGCCAAGCAGACCGGCTGCAGTGTGGTGTTGGTCGGTCACGTCACCAAGGAAGGGGCGCTGGCCGGACCGCGGGTTCTCGAACACATGGTCGACGGCGTGCTGTACTTCGAATCCGATTCCGGCAGCCGGTTCCGGCTGATCCGGTCGGTCAAGAACCGGTTCGGCGCGGCCAACGAACTGGGCGTTTTCGCGATGACCGACGGCGGCCTGCGGCCGGTGGCCAACCCGTCGGCGATCTTCCTGTCCGAGGACAGCGAGCCGTCGGCCGGCTCCTGCGTGCTGGTCACCCGCGAGGGGACCCGGCCGATGCTGGTCGAAGTCCAGGCGCTGGTCGCACCCAGCAGCCTGTCGCAGCCCCGCCGCGTCGCGGTCGGTGTAGACGCCGGCCGGTTGGCCATGTTGCTTGCCGTCATGCATCGCCACTGCGGTATCCAGGTCGGTGACCAGGACGTGTTCGTCAACGTCACCGGCGGCATCCGGGTCGGCGAGACGGCCTCCGATCTGGCCGTGGCGCTGGCACTGCAGTCGTCGCTCCGCGAGCGTCCGCTCTCGCGCGGCCTGGTGACCTTCGGCGAAGTCGGCCTGTCGGGCGAACTCCGCCCGGTCTACAACGGTGAGGAGCGTCTCCGCGAAGCGGCCCAGCAGGGCTTCCGCACCGCCCTGGTCCCGTCCGGCAACGTCAAGGGCGTGAAGGCGAAACTCGACCTGCGCGGCTGCAGGCGCCTGGCCGACGCCCTGGCCGCGGCCCGTGAGGCGGAGTAGAAACGGGCAGGGACTAGGGTCTAGGGTGCTAGGGGGCGAGTGTCAGCGGTCGCTCGGAACCCTGCTCCTGATTCACTAGCCCTTTCCCCTCAGCCCTTTCCCGGTTTATAATGGGCGGCTGGTCCGGAGCCTGGTCGCGGGCGTCCGGTGCATTCACATCACTTTGAGAAAGGGAACCTCCCATGGGCAAGATCTACAAAGTGCCGGCCGAAGTCCGCGAGGACGTGGGGAAAGGTGCGAGCCGCCGCCTGCGTCATGCGAACAAGGTGCCGGCCGTGCTGTACGGCGCAGACCGTGATCCGGTCGCGCTGACGCTGGAACACGATTTCATCCTGCACGCCGCCGACGAAGAGGCCTTCCATGCCTCGATCCTCGAGCTGACCGTGGGCGATGGTCGCAAGCAGAAGGTCATCCTGCGCGATCTGCAGCGCCACCCGTACAAGCTGCGCGTCATGCACGTCGATTTCCTGCGCGTGAAGGACGACCAGGTCATTCGCATGTCGGTGCCGGTCCACTTCACCAACGAGGAATCCTCGCCGGCGGGCAAGAAGGGCGGGGTGGTGATTTCCTACCAGATGATGGAAGTCGAAATCGAAGCGTTGCCGAAGGACCTGCCGGAGTACATCGAGGTCGATCTCACCAAGCTCGATCCGGGTGCCTCGGTCACGCTGCGTGATCTCACGCTGCCCGAGGGTGTGATGATTCCCGCGATCGAGTACGACGAGGACTACAACGCCTCGCTGGTCACTGCGGTATTCATCCGCGCCGGCCAGGGTTCGGGCGAGCTGGCCGCCGAAGCCGATGCCGCGCTGGCCGAAGGCGCCGAGCCGGAAGTCGGCGAAGAGGAAGCCACCGAAGGCGAAGAGCCGGCCGAGGACGAGGGCGAAGGCGAGTCCGAAGCCTCGTCCGACGACGAGGGCAAGGCCGAGTAAGGCCGAGCCCGGCGCGGCCCCTCGATGGACGGCCTCTGGCTGATTGCCGGGCTGGGGAATCCCGGCCCGAAGTACGACCGGACCCGGCACAATGCCGGGTTCTGGTTTCTGGATGCGCTGCTTCGCCGCCACGGCGGCGAGCTCCGCAACGAAAAGAAGCTGCATGGCCGGGCGCTGAAGACCCGCATCGAAGGCGCCGACACGGTGCTGCTCGCGCCCGATACCTTCATGAACGAGTCCGGGCGGTCGATTCGAGCGGCCACCGATTTCTACCGGATTCCCGTCGAGCGCGTTCTGGTCGCGCACGACGAACTGGACCTGCCTCCGGGCACTGCGCGTCTGAAGCAGGGCGGTGGGCATGGCGGCCACAACGGGCTGCGGAGTACGTTCAGCCACCTGGGTAGCCCGCAATTCTGGCGGCTGCGCATCGGCATCGGTCACCCCGGGCTGGCCGAGCAGGTTACGCCCTGGGTACTGGGCCGCGCCCCGGCCGATGAGGAGCAGGCGATCGTCGAGGCGATCGACCGCTCGGTGCAGGTGCTGCCCGATTTGCTGGCCGGACGTTCGGGCGAGGCGATGAAGCGCCTGCACGCTCGCGACCGCTCGGCCTGATCGATTCGAGGACCTTCAGATGGGATTCAAGTGCGGAATCGTCGGACTGCCGAACGTCGGCAAATCGACCCTGTTCAATTGCCTGACAAAGGCGGAGATCGCGGCGGAGAACTATCCGTTCTGCACCATCGAGCCGAACGTCGGCATGGTGCCGGTGCCGGACCCGCGGCTCGACGCGCTGGCCGCGATCGTCAAGCCGGAGAAGGTCCTCCCGACCACGATGCAGTTCGTCGACATTGCCGGGCTCGTCGCCGGCGCCTCGAAGGGTGAGGGCCTCGGCAACAAGTTCCTGGCCCACATCCGAGAAACCGACGCCATTGCGCACATCGTTCGCTGCTTCGAGGACGACGACGTCACCCACGTCGCCGGCCGGGTCGATCCGATCGCCGATATCGAGACCATCGATACCGAGCTGGTGCTGGCCGACCTGGAAACTGCCGAGAAGGCGCTGGAGCGCACCGCGAAGCAGACCAAGTCCGGGGACAAGGACGCGCTGAAGCTGGCCGCGTTGCTGGAGCGCGTGGTGCTCCACCTCGGCGAAGGCCACCCGCTTCGGGCCCTCGAACTCGAGGCCGAGGATCGCAGCCGGCTGAAGACCTGGCAGTTCATCACCGCAAAGCCGGTGCTGTACGTAGCCAACGTCGACGACACCAGTGCAGACGACAATCCGCTCGTGGCCGCGGTTCGCCAGCGAGCCGAGGCCGAAAACGCCGAAGTCGTGGTCGTCTCGGCAGCGATGGAGGCCGAGCTGGCCCAGCTCGAGCCCGACGAGCAGGCCGAGTTCCTTGCCGACCTCGGTGAGACCGAGCCGGGCCTGAATCGGCTGATCCGCGCCGGTTATGCGCTGCTGGACCTGCTGACCTTCTTCACCGCCGGCCCGAAGGAAGTTCGTGCCTGGACGGTGCGCCGCGGCGCGACCGCGCCGGAGGCCGCCGGCCGGATCCACACCGACTTCCAGAAGGGCTTCATCCGCGCCGAAGTCACCGCCTACGACGACTACATCGCCGCCGGCGGCGAGTCCGGCGCGAAAGCGGCCGGGAAGCTGCGCCTGGAAGGCAAGGAGTACGTCGTCATCGAGGGCGACGTGATGCACTTCCGCTTCAACGTCTGAGCTCGGGGCCGCGCCCGCTCGCCGATCGTTCGATTTCCGTGACCGCTGTTCTCGGCTTTTGAGAAGCCGGGGTGGTCCACTGTGCACGAACCGGACGAAAAGGAACGTTTCATGGACTCGATCGACACCCGAACCAGCCGCGGACTCCGTGACGGCATCGTTGGCAAGTGCATCCAGGGCGTGATCGCCCGGCCGGGTCGCAACGGCGAGCCGCCGGTGGTGATGATGCTGCAGTTCGACGACGGCACGACGCTTGAATTCGTGTCACCGCGCAGCGATCGCCTGCTGCGGCAGGCCGTCGAACGGACCCGGCACGGAGCTCCCGAAGCGGCGCCTGGCCAGTTGGCGCTGGCCGTCGCCTGACCCTGCGCGACGGGTCGCATGTTTATCCACAAAACCTGTGGAAAACTTTGTGTGCAACTCGGTGCGCCCCGATAGCCACGTGACCGTCACGGAATTGACCAAAAATCAGCCACTTCCAGCGAATTCCATATAAACCAATAACCTATAGCGCAAACCTAGACGGTCTTTGTAGGAATTTTACGTAAAGAATCTGTCAAGGCGGACCGGGGCGTCCATGTGCATAACGGCGATAGGCGCAAGCTGCCTCGAAGCGTGTGCAAGTCGTTGAAGTCAGGTCGGAAGACGGTCGGGTCCGGCAGCCTTTACGGCAGACGGAGGTGGTCGGGCCAGGCCGCGAGGGCGTCGAGAAGTTCGCCGCGTTCCGGGTGCTGCAGACGCAACGCTTCGATCCGGTGCGGGTAGTCGGCCAGCTGAATGGAGCCGAGTTCGGGGTCGTCGACGAGGCGGCGCAGTCGCCAGCGCTCCCACTCTGCGCGTGGTTCGGGGTCCAGGGCCTCGACGGCGTGTCGCCCGGCAAAGCGAAGCAGCAAGGCGTTGAGTCGAGGGTCGGTGAATGGTTCGGCCTCACGATTGACCCAGGCTGCGACATCGCCCGGCGCCATGGTCGCCAGTGGTTCCATGCGGGCCCGGTCCTCGCGCGGAACGAAGCCGGCATAGAGCGCCTGCTCGGCGTCGACGTCGTCGGCGGCGCGGGGTGCGCCGAACACGCGCATCAGCGCAGCGATCAGCTCGGGGCCGGCTGCCAGTCGATCGGCGCGTCGGGCCGCGGCCGCCAGGTCGATGCCGGACCGCTCGGCCGCCGCCTCGTCGAGCGTACCGGTCGGCGACAGCATCGGGCAGCGGTTGGTCCGCACCCATTTCACCGGCAGCCGCTCCAGGTCCTCGGGCAGATCGGCAGCCGGCGTCCAGTAGAGATCGCCAAGCAGGTCGTCGTCGAGTTCGGCGAACGGTTCGGGATCGACCCGCAGGTTCCACACCAGCCACTGACTGGCGATCTGCGGGTGGCGGAACAGCGGCAGCACCGGTGCGATGCAGCCTTCGGCAGCCGGATAGCGCGATGAGACGTGCAGCAGCATCTCGCGCTTGCTCAGCAGGCCGTCGACGAAGGCCTTGTCGCGCAGCCGAAGCGCCCAGTTCCAGAGCCGCGGTTGGGCGGCCTTCAGCCGCCGGGCCATGCCCAGCGTGTTGCGTACGTCGGCGAGTGCGTCGTGCGCGCGCTCGGTGTCGAACCCGTTGGCCGCGGCCAGGTCCTCGAGCCGGAAGCCCGGGGTCCCGTCATCGCGCCGTGCCCATTCGATACCCTCGGGGCGCAGCGCGTGGGTCATCCGGAGCACGTCGATCAGGTCGAAGCGGCTGTTGCCGTTGGCGTATTCCCGGCGATACGGGTCGAGAAAATTGCGCCAGAAAAGGAAACGCGTGACTTCGTCGTCGAAGCGGAAGTTGTTGTAGCCGACCGAGCAGGTTCCGGGTTCTCCCATCAGCGCCTCGATCCGCTGCGCGAACTCGTATTCAGGCAGCCCCTTCTGGTCGGCCTCCTGAGGCGTGATTCCGGTGATCAGGCAGGCCTCGGGCGTAGGCAGTACGTCCAGCGCCGGCTTGCAGTACAGCACGACCGGCTCGCCTACCGGTTCGAGTTCGGCGTCGGTGCGAAGCGCGGCGAACTGGCACGGGCGGTCGCGTCGGGGATCGGCCCCGAAGGTCTCGTAGTCATGCCAGAGAAAGGTCTCGCGAGTCATCGCATCCTCCAGGGTCGAATTCGTAGTGAACGGACCGTGCTCAGAACAGCCCCATCACGAGCAGCGCCACGGTGGCCAGGAAACCGACCGCCCAGATGGCCGAGCGCAGCAGGAAGATGTCCCGGACGTAGGCCGGCACGTACAGGACGCGGGCAACCAGGTAGACCCAGGCACAGGTCGCGGTCGCGCGGTCCCCGCCCTCGCCGAGGACGACGACCAGCACTGCGATCGCGAACAACACGAGGGCCTCGAAGTGATTGTTGTAGGCGCGGACCAGCCGGCCGGCGGTGCCGGTGGCTTGCCTGGGTTCGTCGCGCGGCCCTGCGGTGTAGTCGACCCCGAGCTGGCGATTGACGGGAACGGCCATCAGAATGAGCTGCACGCACTGAAGCAGCGCCGCCAGGCCCAGGATCTTCAGTTCGATCGGCATCGCGGCGGGTCCGGGACGCGCCTACTTGCGCACCAGCTGCAGGACGCCGAGCAGCACGGCGGCGCCGACCACAGCGATGACGAAGCTGCCGATGGTGCCCGCTGCGGTGATGCCGAAGAAATCGAACAGCCAGCTGCCGAGTACCGCGCCGACGATGCCGACCACGATATTCATGATGATGCCCTGGCCCTTGCCCTTGACCAGCAGGCCGGCGACCCAGCCGGCCAGGCCACCGATGATCAGTATGCCGAGAAGGCTTTCGACGGTCATGCGTTGCTCCCAGGTGTGGTCCGATACGGAATCGACGCGTTCGAGCCGAACGTTCGCACGGTTCGATCGCGATTCAAGCTAGTCTATCTGCATGAACGCGCCCGTACATCGCCTGTTGCTCGTCCGTCATGCTCAGGGTTCCCTGGGCACCGACGATTACGACCGCCTTTCTCCGACCGGCCATGCCCAGGCCGGAAAGCTGGGCGAACACCTGCGCGGTATCGACGGGGCTCGGCGCATCGTGCGCGGCGGCTTGCGCCGGCACCGCGAAACGGCCGAGTCCATCGCCGAACGCCACGACGTCGATGAACAACTCGATGAGTATCGCGTCGATCACCTGTTCCAGGCCGCGTACGATCCGGCTTCCGGGCTCGATCTGGAGCGGCCGCCGGCCGAGGCGGTGGCGGATCCGGCCCAGTACCTCCAGCTGTTTCTCGACGTGTTTCCCGAGGTGCTGGCGGCCTGGCAGTCGGCACGGCTGCGCTGTCCGGTCAACGGCAGCTGGGCGGCGTTCGACGAGCGGGTGCGCCGGGCCGGCGACCGGCTGGTCGGCGGACTGGACGAGGCGGGGACGGTGACCGCGGTCACGTCGGCCGGCGTCATCAGCACGCTGGCCGCGGCCCTGCTGGTCGAGGATCTGGCCTGGCAGCGTCGATTGAATGTCGCGTTGTACAATGCTTCGGTGACCGAATTCCATCGGCAGCCCGACGGACGCTGGCACGTCGAACGCATCAACTGCGTCGAGCACCTGCAGGCCGGCGAGCGCACCCTGGCCTGAACCGAACCCTTTTTCGATCCAAGGACCTCCTGCATGGCCGAACGCCCCGTCACCATCATCACCGGATCCAGCCGCGGCATCGGCCGCGCAGCCGCCGAACTGCTTGCCTCGCGCGGGCACCGCGTGGTCATCTCCAGCCGCAACCAGGACTCTTGTGAAGAGGTGGCCGAAGCGATCCGCGAAAACGGTGGCGAGGCGATCGCGATCGCCTGTCACGTGGGCCAGGACGAGCAGCTCGAAGCGCTGGTCGAGAAGACCGCCGAGACCTTCGGACGGATCGATCACCTGGTTCTCAACGCCGCCAGCAATCCGGTCTACGGTCCGTCCGACAACGTCGATCGGAAGGCCTTCGACGTGATCATGCACAACAACGTCTACGGCAGTCTGCGGCTGGGCCATCTCGTCCGGCCGCACATCGCGAATGCGGGCGGCGGCGCCGTGGTGCTGGTCTCGTCGATCGCCGGGCTGCTCGGCAACCGCGTAATCGGCGCCTACGGAATGTCGAAAGCGGCCGAGAATCAGCTGGTGCGCAACCTGGCGTTGGAATTCGGCGCCGACGGTATTCGGGTCAACGGCGTGGCCCCGGGCCTGATCCGGACCGACTTCTCCAAGGCCCTGCTCGCCGACGAGCGCGCAGTCAAGCATTTCGAAGCCACCACGCCACTGGGCCGGATCGGCGAGCCGGACGACATCGCCCGGGTCATCGCCTTCCTGGTCGGGCCCGACTCGGCCTGGCTGTCAGGGCAGGTGATCACCGCCGACGGCGGCATCACGGTGACCGGCGGGTTCTGACGTGCGGGCGGCGGCGCTTTTCGCCCTGGTGGTGCTGGCCGGTCCGGTCGCCGGCCAGGTCTACCGCTACACCGACGAGAACGGCATCACCGTGCTGACCAACATTCCGCCGGAACGCGGGCGGTACGGCGATCTCGAGAACATCGGCTGCTACGGCACCTGTATCAAGGGCGTCGACTGGCATGCCACGCCGCTGAAGCGCGAACCGTTTCGAGAGGAGGTGCAGGTGGCGGCCGGTCTGTTCGGCGTCGACGAGGCGCTGGTCCGAGCGATCATGCACGCCGAGTCGTGGTTCAATCCGCAGGCGCAGTCGCATGCCGGCGCGCAGGGGTTGATGCAGCTGATGCCGGCCACGCAGGTGCGATTCGGCGTGGCCGACCCGTTCGACCCGGTCGAGAACATATCCGGCGGCGTGGCCTACCTGGCCGAACTGCTCGAGCGTTTCGAGAACGATTGGGAACTGGCAGTGGCCGCGTACAACGCCGGCGAGGGCGCGGTCGATCGCTACAACGGCGTGCCGCCGTTCGACGAGACCCGCGAATATCTGCGTCGGGTCCGCATCCTCCGGGCGCGCTACAGCACTTGATCCGGCCGGCTCAGGCCGGCTGCCCCTTCCAGCGTACGATCCCGATCAGCACCGCTGCGCCGAGCGTCAGCCCGACCCACCACGGTACGCCGAAGCCGGCCGGCAGCGCGCCGAACAGCAGCGCGGCCGCGCCGGCCAGCAGCGCGTAGGGCAGCTGGGTGCGTACGTGCTCGATGTGATCGCATTGGCTGGCCATCGAGGAAAGGATGGTGGTGTCGGAAATCGGCGAACAGTGGTCTCCCCAGACCGCGCCGCCCATCACCGAGGCGACCGTTGCGTACAGGATCGGCAGGTGCTCGGGCCCGGCCATGCCCTGGGCGGCCATCAGGGCCCAGGCCAGCGGCACCATCAGCGGCAGCAGGATGCCCATCGTGCCCCAGCTCGAACCGGTCGAGAAAGCGGTCAGTGCCGCCACCACGAACACCAGCGCCGGCAGCAGACCGGGATGCAGCGAATCGCCGATCAGCGAAACCAGATAGTCGGCCGTGCCGAGTACGTCGGTGATCCCGGACAGCGCCCAGGCCAGGACCAGGATCACGATCGCGTAGAGCATCGCGCGGGCGCCCGAGAACCAGGCGCCGAATGCGTCTTCCAGCGACAGGATGCGCTGGCCCATCGACAGCCCGATCGCGACCAGCGAGCCGGCCAGGGAGCCCCAGATCAGCGACTTGTACGGATCGGCCGAGCCGACGATGTCGCGGATCGTCGCGCCGTCGCCGGTGACGAACATGCCGGCGATCACGCCGAACACCAGGGTCAGGATCGGGATCACCGCGTTCATCGCGCGCAGCGGAATGTGCGGCTCGGGCTGCACGTCCTTCATGTCGTCGGCGGTCAATCTTGCACCCGAGGTGGGTGGGGCGACCTGGCCTTCGTGCCGGGCCCGGCGCTCCGCGACGAGCATCGGGCCGAGGTCGCGGCCGAAGCCGACCACGCTGAACACCATCACCAGCGCCAGCAGCGGGTAGAAGCTGTAGGCGATCGAGTTCAGGAACACCAGGTAGGGATTCAGGTCCAGGCCCGGAATCGAGGCCATGGCATCGCGGATCAGCCCGACCTCGTAGCCTACCCAGGTCGTGACCAGCGCGATGCAGGCGATCGGTGCAGCGGTCGAGTCGACGAGGTAGGCCAGCTTCTCGCGCGAGATCTTCAGCCGGTCGGTGATCGGCCGCATGGTGTTGCCGACGACAAGCGTGTTGGCGTAATCGTCGAAGAAGATCGCCAGCCCCATGCCGACCGTGGCCATCGTGGCCCGGCGGGTGGTGTCGGCGAACACCACGATCCGCTCGACGATGCCCAGCATGCCGCCGTTGCGCGAGATCACGCCGACCATGCCGCCGACGAGCAGCGTGAACAACATCACCGAGGCGTGATCGGGCTCGGCGATCGCCAGTCGGATGTAGGTGTCGGCGGTTTCCATCAGCGAGGACAGCAGGCCGACCGGCGAGAAACCGGTGGTCGCCCAGGCACCGATCCAGATACCGGCGAACAGCGCGGGGATGACCTGGCGGATCGCCAGGGCCAGTCCGATCGCGACCAGCGGCGGCAGGATGGAAATCCAGCCGGCGTTCTCGGGCGAGGCGCCGGCCTCCTGGGCCAGTGACGGGCCGGGCAGGACGAACAGGGCGAGAAGAGTCAGCGGCATTGCCGCGGCTGCGAGCATTCGCGTCATGAGGCGCTCATCTGCTTGAGGATTCGATCGGCTTCGCGGTAGCGCTTGGCCAGGGCGGCGTGCGCCGCCGGGTCATGCGGAAAGGTGCCCAGCCACCGGCGCAGCAGGTCGGCGCGCTCGGCATCGAGGTCCGGCCGGGCGGCCCGTTCGCCGAGTCGACTGGAGAGGCGGCTGAGCTGGTAGTCCATGCGCAGGTTCTTGTCGGCCGCCGGGCTTTCCATGCCGGCCAGGCACTCCATCTCGACGCAGACCTGGCGGGCCCGGTCGGTCCCGCGCTGGACCTCGTCGGCCAGTACTTCCGGGTCGGCGTCGGCGGCCAGGAATGCATCGAGACGGGCGTTCATCTGCTGGGCCAGCGGATCGTCGGCCGGCACGTCGGGCCGGTCCGGCACGGCCGGGTCACCGCCGGCGATCGCCGTCCAGGCCTGCTGAAGCGCCTCGGCCAGGGCGTCGAGATGCGCCCGCGCTGCGTCCTCGCGCGCTGCCTGCAGTTCGATCATCCGGCGCCGGTAGGTCCTCACTGCTGCGTCCATTCGCTTGCGCAGCGCCGGTGGCACCCGGCCGTGCTGGCTGAACTCGTCTTCCAGCCCGGCCAGCGGGCCGGCAGCGGCCTCCAGGGCGTCTTCGTCGGCGCTCGCCAGCGCCTCGGCCCGTTCGCACAGGGCCTTCAGTTCGCCGATCGCGGCGCGATCCTTTTCGCGCTGTTCGTCGCGCTCCTTCTTCAGCCCGTCGAACAGCGGATCGATCGGCTCGCGGAACTCCTTCCACAGTGCGTCCTCGATCGTGCGGCGGCCGCGACCGGCCTTCTTCCAGTCCGCCTGGAGCGCCTTGGCGCGGTCGATGGCCACCGCGCGGTCCTTTTCATGGGCGAGCTTGCGGGCCTCGGCGACCAGTCGGCGTTTTTCCTGCTCGACGGCCTCGGACGCGGCATCGAGCCGCGCGGAGATGGCGTCCATCAGTGCCCGGATACGCTTGGCCATCTGCCCGCGCACCTTGGGCGGCACCTGTTCGAGGTTGCGGATCGCTTCGCGGGCGGCGCGCTGGTGTCGAACCAGCGTGTCGCGGTCGCTTGCACCGTCGGCGACCAGTCGCTCTGCATCTTCGAGGAACGACGTCAGCTCGCTGAGTGATTCCTCGCGCACCTCGGAGCGTTTCTCGAGGTAGGGCTTGGCGCCTTCGAAGGCCTGCTTGCATGCGGCCTGGAATCGGCGCCACTGAGCGTGGGGCGCGGCGAACTTGCGCGTTTCGCCGGGCAGGATTTCCTGCGCGTCCAGCGCGCGCCAGCGTTCGCGCAGTTCCTTCAGCCGCTCGGTGATCGCATCGGGATGCAGTTCGGCCGGATCGAGGCCTTCGGCCCGTTCGATCAGTCGTTCGCGCAGCTTGTTGTTCGACCAGTGCTGCCAGTCGCGCACCTCCTTTGCCCGCCCGGCCATCCGGGCCAGGCGGCCCGCGGCTTCGGTCGGCCGGTGACGCTTCGGAAGCCGGTCGTGTGCGCTTCGTGCTTGATTGATCGCTTCGTGCGCAGAGGCGATCTCGCCGCTGTCCAGGGCCCGCTCGGCGGCATCCAGGGAGGCCTCCAGCGCATCGAGCAGTGCGGGGTCGGGGCCGCTCGGCATGGTCTTGTTCGCTTTCTGTGCCGGCGTGGAGGTCGGCGCGAGCCGGGCCCGCAGCTCGTCGGCCAGCGCCTTGAAGTGCTGGGCCTGCTGGCGGCTCGCTTCGTCCGGATCGGACATCGACTTCCAGGCCTGCTCGAATTCGGCGACTCGTTCGCGCAGGCGGTCTGCCGTGCCGTCTTCGACCGGTTGGGCGGCCAGGGTCCGGAGCGCTTCGACCGCTCGATCCAGCGGCGGCGTCGAGTCTGCGCCCGCGGGCGACTCGTCCGCGGACGCGCGGGGTTCGACCCGAGGCTGCAGCGCGCGGCGCACGATCTGCATGGCGCCATCGAACCGGCGCGCCAGCGCGGGATCCGGATCGCCGATGGCCGTCCAGCGGGATTGCAGTTCGTCGGCGCGGGCCGCCCGATCGCCGCTGAACTGGCCGCGTGCCAGTTGCTCGATCCGGTCGACGAGGTCGCGCGCCAGCGTCGCCCGGGTCGCGCGTCCGCCGTCGTCGTCGACCGAGGCCAGCCGCTCAAGCACGGCCTGGTGGCGCTGCTTGTGTCGGGTGCGCAGGCGCTCGGCCACGCGCTTGAGCGTCGAGACCTGGTCGATGCGCGCCAGCAGACCCGCGGCAACCTCGTCGTCGAGCTCCTCGCAGTAGCGGTCGCCGAGGTAGCCCTGGGCCCGAATCCGGGCCAGCGCGTCGCGGCGCAATTCCGGATCGCACGCGGCCTCGGCCACGCGCTTGAGCAGGTCGACGGACTCGACCGTTCGCAACCAGTCGAGTCGAGCTTCGATCGCGTCCGGGCGGGCTTCGGTGGTGATCCAGTGCAGCACGGACCGGTCTGCTGCCGCGCGGACCTGGTCGTCCCGGTCGTCCCGTCGCGCCTTCAGCCACGCAGCCTCATCGTCCAGCCGCTTCAGCGCCGCCAGGCGTACGCCTGGGTCCGGATCGTTGCTGGCGAGGCCGGGCAGGGCGTCGCGCAGCCGGGCGTCGGTGCTGCCGGTGATGGCCCGAATGCGTTCCTCAGCGTTCTTGTGCTCCCAGGGTCGCCCGAACAGGCGTTCTTTGAGGCTCATCCAGCGATCCCGATTCATTGAGAATGACGAGTGTGCGCCGGCCTTCGCGGGACCGGTCGCTCGATCGGGCCCATCGACGACGTGACGGGTCGGCCCGAAGGGTCGGACCAGGCAACGAGGTTCGGCCGGGCTTTTCGGGATTGTGCTTGATTTCTCGATTCGCTGCCACCGGCGGTCGCGACGACGCGGCCCGATGAATGCCGGCTCCTTCTACGGCAAGCGGAGTGGGCGACTGCGTCCACGTGGCCGGGCCGGAGACGCTCGTTGCTCGATGCGATCCGAACTGGCGGCGATCGATTGCCGGAGGACCGCCATTTGCAAGCGACCTGCCGGGTCGAACCGGATCATGCGGCCAGCTGGCGGATCATGCTGGCCCCGGCGATCCAGGTGCCCAGCGCCGAGCCGAGATTGGACAGGAAGAACACCAGGAACACCCGAGCCACCCGGTTCTTCCACCAGCCAGACAGTTGGACCACGTCGTCACGCAGTGTCTCGAAGTCGCCCATTCGTGGCTTGCGCAAGCTGGCTTCGACGGCGCCGGTCACCATGCCGGCGCCGATCGTCGGGTTCAGCGACGTCAGCGGCGCGGCGCACAGCGCGGCCAGCACGGTGATCGGATGGGCCCGCGCGATCGCCGCGCCCAGCGCCGAAAGGCCGCCGTTGATGACCACCCAGGTCAGGACCAGCGACCAGCCCAGCTCGGGGCTGCGCCAGAAACCGATGCCGAAGCCGGTCAGCACGGCGACCAGGATGATCCATGGAATGGCTTTCCAGAACCTCGACGGTGGCGGCGTGGCGTTCAGCTGCTCGACCTCGCCGGCCGGCTCGACGTCGTGCCGGAGAGCCTCGGCGGTGCCGGCCAGGTGCCCGGCGCCGAGCACCGCCAGGACCCTGCGCCCCTCGTGACCTTCGTTGTCCTGCCGCAGCCGCGCGGCCATATAGCGGTCGCGTTCGGCGATCAGACTCTCGTAGAGCTCCGGCGACTGCTCGGCGAATTCGCTGAAGGTCTCGTTGAGGATGTCGCCCTGCTTCAGCCGCTCGATGTCCTCCTCCTCGATCCGCTCGCGCGAGAACAGGCTGAGCACCAGGCCGTTGGTCAGTACCCAGCGCTTCCACCACGACAATCGTCGGCTGGTGCGCTTAAGGGTGATGCCGATTTCGCGGTCGATCAACTGCAGCGGCAGCTCGTGCGAATCGCTGGCCTCGATCGCGGCCTTCATTTCGGCACCGGGCTCGATGTCGAACTGCTCGGCGATCCGGCGTTGATAGGCGGCCAGCGCCAGGCTGGCCATCATCATCCCGGCCTTGCGCTCGCGAATGATCTGGAACAAGTTCATCGACCGCCATGCATCCGGATCGGACAAGGCCCGGTGGCGCGAGGGACACAGTTCGATGGCCACCGCGTCGAACTGGCCGGATTCGATGTGATACCGGACGGCGGCCGCCGAGGCCGGCGAGACGTGGGCGGTGCCGAGCAGCGTGTAGTGCACACCGTCCCGTTCGATCTCGCGCACCGGTTCTTCGGTGAAGTCGGAGGGTGCGTCGTGTTCTACGGTCGAGGAGCTGGAGGACTCGTTCATGCGTGGCGGCCGATGGACAAGCGCGAAAGTGTAGCAGCCGGACCGGGCTGGCTGGTTCATCGGCCGCGCTCGGCGTAGACTGCCGGCTTGCCGATCCGGACGCATCGTTCATGGTCGCCGATAGAACCATCGAGGAGATCGACATCGAAGTCCGGCGCTGGCTCGAGCGCGCGGTCCTCGGTCTGGACCTGTGTCCGTTCGCCCGCCGGCCCTATGAGTCCGGCCGGGTACGGATCGTGGTCAGCCTTGCACGGACCGACGATGGGCTGGTCGGCGACCTGGAGACCGAGCTCCGCCGGCTGGTCGATGCCGACCCGGTCGAACTCGAAACCACGCTTCTGGCAAGCCCGACGCGGTTCGAGGATTTCCTCGACTTCAACGATTTTCTCGACATCGCCGAGGCCGTTGTCCGGGCGCTGGATCTCGAAGGCGAGTTCCAGGTCGTCGGCTTTCACCCGGACTTTCGGTTCGCCGATGCGCCTGCCGACGACCCGGCGAACTGCACCAACCGTTCGCCGTTTCCGATCCTGCACCTGTTGCGCGAGGCCAGCGTGGCCCACGCGGTGGCCGGGCTCGACGATCCCGATGCCATCTATCGCCGCAACATCGAGACCCTGCGCAGGATCGGCGAAGCGGGTTGGCGGGCGCAGATCGAAGGCAAGGAGTGATGCGCCTGGCCGAACGGCTCGTGCTGAAGGTTCCGCCGGTTGTGGTCGGATTGGCTGGCCGTGCTGATCACGATGCGCATCGGCGCGAGCCTGGGCCCGCCGCTGCCGGTCGCTGAGGATCTCTCGGAGGCCCTGTCGACGGTGCTGATCGTTGTCGGCGGGTTGTTCACGATTGCCGCCGCCTGGCGGTTCCGGCAGCACCGGACCACGCTGGATCCGATGCGCCCGCATCGCACGACGGAGCTGGTCGAAGGCGGCGTGTTCGCGGTCGGCCGCAACCCGAAGTACGCGGGCTTCGTGATCGTGCTGGTCGGAGCCGCATTGGATTTCGACGCGCTCTGGGCGTTGCCCGGTCCGCTGTTGTTCGCGGCTTGGCTGGACCGCTTCCAGATTCGGCCCGAAGAGCGGATCCTGCGGCAACGCTTCGGTGCAGCGTTCGATGCCTGCTGCCGCCGAGTGCCACGCTGGCTCGGCCTTCCGCGCGCCTGAAACGACCCCGCTGCCGGACGGAGGGGGTAGGATACCGGCTGGCCGATTCCGCTCGAACCACGATGAACCCCTCCCAATTTCCTGTCGTTCTGGTTTTCTGCATGGCCTCGCTGATGGCGCCCACCGCGGCAACGGCCGAAGGTGCCGATACTGGAACCGGCGGAGATCGAACCGGGCAGTGGCACGTCTCGGCCTACTCGGGACAGGCCGCGGTCGATCGCCTGCTGGACATCATCACGAAGTTCGATACGCCGTTCATCGATTCCTACCTGGTCGCGGTAGCGCCGGGCTGGGTGCACATGCAGACGAAGAACTGGCGCTTCGAGGTCGAGGGACAGGCCGTGAAGCACTGGGGCGACTTCCAGGACCACTGGGAATTCAACGGCGCCTACATCGCGCGCTGGATGCCGTTTTTCTGGGACCACGTGGTCGACACCAGCTTCGCCGTCGGCGCCGGCGTGTCCTACGCCACGGATGTGCCGCTGATCGAGCCGCGGGCCGAGCAGATCGGCCAGCAGGACAGCGCCAAGCTGCTTGGCTACCTGATGATCGAGTTCGAGTTCTCGCCGCCGAACGACTCGCCGTTCGCCGCGTTCGTCCGGCTCCACCACCGCTCCGGCGGAAAGGGCATCTTCGAGGACGTCAACGGCGGGTCGAACTTCATCACCGGCGGTCTGCGCTGGGACTTCTGACCGATCGACCGGCGGTCGGGCCCGGAACACGTGACGGCGAGGCCCGTAGTGCGTCGAGCAGCGCCGGCAGGGCCCGCGGCCGCGCGACCTGGCTCTCGGACTGCAGGCGGTCCGGCAGCTGGTCGGGCACGCACACCGGATAGGCCGCGTCGTCGGCGTCGCGGATGGCCACTTCCGGGTGGGCCAGGCAGATCGCGCCGCGTGGCTCGAGCGCGACCCCGTTGATCAGTAGCCACTGGCGCAGCGCGTCGAGTTGATTGCGGAGCTGGTGCTCCGGGTTGTCCATCGCGTTCCAGGCCGGGCAGCTCGAACAGCCCGAGCGTTTCGCCAGCGGCCAGCGGCGCGCGCCGGGCACGATCTGCACCAACCCCGGAGTGTTCTTCACCTCGATCACCCACAGACCGGTCGGCCCGGCGACCACGAAGTCCAGCTCGCGCTCGCCGTTGGGCAGACGCGGATCGGGCAGGCGCACGCGATTGATCACCCGGTAGTCGTCGGGCAGGGCGCGCAGCCGGTCCAGCGTGGCCCGTTCGCCTTCGACGCCGGCAAGTTCACCGGGATCGACCGAGCTGGCACCGGGCAGCAGCAGGAAGAAGCCCAGCATCACGGCGACCGCGGCGGCCAGCAGCGCGCCGGGCGGGCTGACGATGTACAGCGCGGCAATCAGTGCCGAAGCCAGCGGAACGCCGATCAGCAATCCGCGGCGGCGTCGACGAGCGGCATCGCGCAGCTCGCGCCGGTGGCGTTCGAGGGCGGGATACGGGCGCACGGAATCGAGATCGGCCATCGGCGGCGAGTGTGCCACAGCCTTCCGGTACCCTGAACCCCTTTTCCGACGTTCAAGCGGAGGCAACATGGCGACTCGCGAAGTGGATGTGGCGGTGGTCGGGGCCGGCAGCGCCGGACTGGTCGCCTTCGGACAGGTTCGCAAGCACACCGACTCGGCGGTGCTGATCGAGGACGGCGAGTACGGCACGACCTGTGCCCGGGTCGGTTGTATGCCGAGCAAGCTGTTGATCGCGGCCGCCGAGACTGCCCACCGGGCCGCCGGGACCGAGCGCTTCGGCGTGCGCACCGGCGCGATCGAGATCGACGGTGCGGCGGTGATGGATCGCGTTCGGCGCGAGCGCGACCGCTTCGTCCGGCTCGCGGTGCAGTCGATGCACAAGCGCATCGCCGACGAGGCGCTGGTCCGTGGTCGGGCTCGCTTCGTCGAGCCCGGCCTGCTGGAGATCGACGGCGGCCAACGGATCCGGGCCGACCGCGTGGTCATCGCGACCGGCTCGAGGACGGACGTCGTGCCGCCGCTGAAGCCGGCAGGCGATCGCCTGATCACCAGCGACGAGGTGTTCGACTGGACCGATCTTCCGGCCTCGCTGGCCGTGTTTGGGCCCGGGATCATCGGGTTGGAAATCGGCCAGGCGCTGGCCCGTCTCGGCGTGCGTATCCGGATGTTCGGTGTCGGCGGCGCGGTCGGGCCGCTTCGCGATCCGGCCATCCGCGCGTTGGCGCTCGAGGGCTTCCGAGAGGAATTCCCGCTGGACCCGGACGCCGACGTGGAGGCCATCGAGCGGCACGACGACGGCGTGACCGTGCGCTGGCGCGAGGGCGGCACGGTTCAGGAAGACCGCTTCGAGTGGCTGCTGGCCGCCACCGGGCGCCGGCCCAACATCGACGACCTCGGGCTGGAGCATTCGGGCCTGGCGCTCGACGATCGCGGCGTGCCGGTATTCGATCGCTACACGATGCAGTGCGGCGACGCACCGGTGTTCATCGCCGGCGACGTGGACAACGACGCACCCCTGCTGCACGAGGCCGCCGACGAGGGCCGCATCGCCGGCGCTAACGCCGGTCGCTGGCCCGACGTGCGCGCCGGCCTGCGTCGCTGTCCACTGGCTATCGTGTTCACCGATCCCCAGATCGCCCAGGTCGGCCTGACCCGCGACGACGCCGAGGCGCGCTGTGGCGATCAGTTGGCCGTCGGCGGCGCGTCGCTGCGGAATCAGGGCCGGGCCCGCACCATGGGGCGCGATCGCGGCGAGATCCGATTGTTCGGTCAGCACGGCACCCGGCGCTTTCTCGGTGCCGAGCTGTACGGGCCGGCGATGGAACACATCGCCCACCTGTTGGCTTGGGCGGCGCAACAACGGATGACGGTGCCCGAGATGCTCGACATGCCGTTCTATCACCCGGTCGTCGAGGAGGGGCTGCGCAGCGCGCTGCGCGATCTCAATGGCGCGTTGAAACAGACCGCGACCGACCTCGACGAGTGCATGGAATGCGGCCCGGGTACCTGACTTGCCGCA
>CAZJSH010000038.1:0-22914 GCA_964548715.1 uncultured Halomonas sp.
CAATCTGCGGTAAAGGTCTTTCGTCTATCAGCCTTTCCCGGCGAGCTCGAGCGCGAAGGCCTCGACCTCGTCCAGCTTCACCTCGCCGCCTTCGCCACCGCGCTTGCGGTATTCGACGATGCCCTGGTCCAGGCCCTTGTCGCCGATGACCAGGGCGTGCGGGATGCCGAGCAGCTCGACGTCGCCGAACATCACGCCGGGACGCAGCGGGCGGTCGTCCATCAGCACGTCGATGCCGGCCGCGGTGAGGCTGTCGTACAGCGTATCGGCGAATTCCTTCACCCGGGTCGACTTCTGGTGGTTCAGCGGCAGGATCGCGATGCTGAACGGCGCCAGCGGTTCCGGCCAGATGATGCCGCGTTCGTCGTGGTTCTGTTCGATGGCGGCGGCCACGATGCGCGAGACGCCGATGCCGTAGCAGCCCATCCACGGGTGCTGGCCGCGGCCGTTCTCGTCCATGACCACGGCGTTCATGGCCTCGGAGTACTTGGTGCCGAGCTGGAAGATGTGGCCGACCTCGATGCCGCGGATCAGCGACAGTTCGCCGGAGTCGTCGGGCGCCGGATCGCCGGCCTTCACGTTGCGCAGGTCGGCCACCTCGGGCAGCGGCACGTCGCGCTCCCAGTTGATGCCGAAGTGGTGCCGGCCGTCGACGTTGGCGCCGGCCGAGAAGTCGCTCAGCGTGGCGACCGCGCGATCGGCGACCATCGGGATCGGCAGCCCGACCGGTCCGAGGCTGCCGGGGCCGGCGCCGATTGCTCTGCGGATCGCCTCTTCGTCGGCCATCACCAGCGGACTGGCCACCCGAGGCAGTTTTTCGGCCTTGACCGCGTTCAGTTCGTGGTCGCCGCGCACCAGCAGCGCGATCAGCGGGACTTCCTGGTCCTCGGCGGCTTCCACGACCAGCGTCTTGATCGTCGTTTCGATCGGCACGCCGAACTGGTCGACCAGGTCGTCGATGGTGACCGCATCGGGGGTGTCGACGGTGCGCAGGTCTTCGCTCGGCGCAGCGCGCTCGTCGGTGCACACGGCCTCGGCCAGTTCGACGTTGGCGGAGTAGCCGCCGCCCTGGACATGCGCGATGACGTCTTCGCCGGAGTCGGCGAGGACGTGGAATTCATGGCTGGTCGCGCCGCCGATGTTGCCGGAGTCGGCGGTCACCGCCTTGAATTCGAGTCCGAGGCGCTCGAAGATCCGGGTGTAGGTCTGGTACATGACCCGATAGAAGTCGTCGAGATCGTTCTCGTCCATGTGAAACGAGTAGCCGTCCTTCATCAGGAACTCGCGGGCTCGCATCACGCCGAAGCGCGGCCGGATCTCGTCGCGGAACTTGGTCTGGACCTGATAGAAGCAGATCGGCAGCTGCTTGTAGGAGCGAAGTTCGGCGCGGGCGAATTCGGTGATGACTTCCTCGTGGGTCGGACCGAAGGCGTACTCGCGGCCGGCCCGGTCGGTCATCTTCAGCAGCAGCGGGCCGAAGGTGTCCCAGCGATCGGTTTCCTTCCACAGCTCCGAGGGCTGGACCGACGGCATCAGCACCTCGAGACAGCCGGCGGCATCCATCTCCTCGCGCACCACCTGTTCGACCCGGCGCAGCACCTTCAGGCCGAGCGGCGTCCAGGTATAGATGCCGGCGGTCAGCTTGCGGATCATGCCGGCCCGGAGCATCAGCCGGTGGCTGGCGACTTCGGCATCGGCAGGGACTTCACGCTGCGTGGCGAGGTGGAACGCGCTGGTCTTCATGGGCACGGGTCTGCGGCACGGACAAGCGCGCAAGTCTACCAGTTACCGACAGCGGTTCGAACGGCGCCAGGCGAGCAGCGGGCGGCTGCGCCGGACGTCAGCCGTTGTCTTCGCACCACTCCTCGATGAAGGCCCGGGTCTCGGCGATCTGCGCTTCTCGCGCTTCGCCCTCGACGATCTCTACCGTGCCGTCGCTCCGCTCGACCTCGATCCGGCGGCGGTTTTCGAGCCAGTAGAGATTCTCCCGAGCCTGCGTGCAGCGCGCCGCGACCACCTCGGGGTCCGGCTCACCGCGTCGCGGCATCGCGGCCTCCTCGGTCGGCGCGCCCTCGGCTTCGCCCTCGGCGTCCTCGCGTGATGCGGACGGAGCCGACGGCGTCACTACGCTGATCGAGGTGTTGACCGTCTCGTACGGGCGGTCGGGGGGAGGGCTGGCGGTGAAGTGCGTGGTGCCTTCGTCGTCGGTCCACTTGAAGTAGGTCTGCCCCCATCCAGACGTCGATGCGGCCAGCAGCAGTGCCAGCCCGGCAATCTTCAGGATGTTCATCTCGTACCGCCCATAGTTGGTCATGATGTAAGGAGACAGAGTAGCGAGGTTGCGGCGACGGATGCAAGCCGCGGCGGGTCGGTTTACGATACCCGTCCGGGGCGCGTCCCTGGATTCTTCCGAATTCCCGAGCGAGGCCAGCCCCGGCGTGACTCCCCCCCCGAGCGACAATTCCAACGGCAGCCCAGGCCCGCTGGCCCGCGGTGCCTATCTGTTGCCGAACGCGCTGACCACGGCCGCGCTGATGGCCGGCTTCTACGCGATCATCGCCGGCGTCCAGGGGCAGATCGTGCCGGCCTGCGTTGCCGTTGTCATCGCCGGCGTTCTCGATGGTCTCGACGGCCGCGTGGCCCGATTGACCGGAACCCAGTCGGAGTTCGGCGTCCAGTACGACAGCCTGTCGGACCTGATCTCGTTCGGCCTCGCACCGTCGCTGCTGGTCTGGAGCTGGTCGTTGTCCACGCTGCAGCTCTCGGGGCCGCTCGGCGAGAAGCTCGGCTGGCTGGTGGCGTTCTTCTACACTGCCTGCGGCGCGTTGAGGCTGGCGCGATTCAACAGCCAGGCCGGCGTCGCCGACAAGCGTTTCTTCCAGGGGTTGGCCAGCCCGGCCGCAGCCGGCACGCTGGTCTCGACGATCTGGTTTCTCGAAAGTCGCGGGATCGAGGCCGAGTCCGTCGCCTGGCCGATGCTGGTGCTGACCGTGATGCTAGGCACGCTGATGGTTTCCCGGGTCCGTTACGCAAGCTTCAAGGGCGGCGCCGCGCGCGAGAAGCGGGTGCCGATCGCCTGGATCTTCCTGCTGCTGGTCCTGATCGTGCTGCTGGCGATCGACGTGCCCGCCGTGCTGTTCACGATCGGTGTCCTGTACGTGGCCTCCGGCATCGCGCTGACCCTGCACGGGCGATACCAGCAGCGCAAGCGGAGGCTGCGGCGATGAGCAGGAGCGGGACTCGTCTCGATGCCGGTCGGCTGCGACGCCTGCGCGCGCTGGGCGTCGACGTCTGGCTGCTGCGCGAGCATTCCGAGTGCTCGGCCGGCGGGGTGTCGGCCGACGCATCGCCGCCGTCGGCACCGTCGGCGGAGGTTCCGCGGATTCGGCTGGCGCCGGGCCGCGGCCGCTGGCTGCTCCTCGGCGAGGGTACCGAGCGGCCCGAGGTCCGGGCGCTGCTCGACGACCTGCGCGGCCTGCTCGGTGCCGATGCGTGCCGGTTCGGCCAGTGGTCGGACAGCGCCGAGTCCGGCGTGGCGGCCGAGGACTGGGCCGAGCGCGGCATCGAGTGGGTGCTGGACTTCGGCGGTCCCGGGGCTGCGCATCCGGCGGTGCTGAGCCTGCCGCCGCTCGGAGAACTGGTGGCGTCGCCCGAAGCGCGCAAGCGGATGTGGCGGTCGCTGCGGCCGCTGCTGGAGGTCCGCTGATGGTGGCCGTGCTTCAGCCCCGGGTGGAGCTGCGCCCGATGCGGCGCGACGACCTGAACGCGGTTCACGCCATCGAGGCGGTGTCGTATCCGTTTCCCTGGACACGCGGGGTGTTCGCCGACTGTCTGCGCGTCGGCTACTGTTGCCGGGTGGCCGAGGTCGATGGTGAACTCGGCGGCTACATGATCCTGTCGGCCGGTGCCGGTGAGGCGCACCTGTTGAACCTGTGCGTGGCGCCGGTTGCCCGTGGCGCCGGGCTGGCCAGGGTGCTGCTCGACGGCGCGCTGGTCGAGGCGCAGCTGCTGCGTGCCGGCCGGTTGTTCCTGGAGGTCCGGCCGACGAACACCCGGGCCGTCGAACTGTACCGTAAGAACGGCTTCCGGACCATCGGCAAGCGGCCGGGCTACTATCCAGCCGACGATGGCCGCGAGGATGCGCTGGTCATGGTCCGCCACCTCGACGAAGCCGAAGGCCGGTCCGGGCCGTGAGCGCGTCGCTGCGCGTCGCCGCCGCGCAGATCGCGCCGGCCTGGCTCGACCGCGACGCGACGCTCGATCGCGTGGTGGCCGCGATCGACGAGGCCGCCGGGCAGAGCGCCCGGCTGGTCGCGTTCGGTGAATGCCTGGTGCCGGGCTATCCGTTCTGGGTGGAGCGGACCGACGGCGCGCGTTTCGCGTCGCCGGTCCAGACCGACTTGTGGGCTCACTACGTCGACCAGGCCGTGGACCTGGATGCCGGCGATCTCGGTCCGGTCCTCGATGCGGCGCGGCGCGGCGGCATCGGCGTAGTGCTCGGCGTGCTGGAACGACCCGCCGAGCGCGGCGACAGCGTGTACGCCACGGCCGTCTCGATCGGCCCCGACGGAGCGATCCGCGCAGCCCATCGGAAACTGGTGCCGACCTACGAGGAGCGGCTGGTCTGGGCCAGTGGCGATGGGCAGGGCCTGCGGACCTGGCCGCTGGACGGGTTCACGGTCGGCGCATTGAACTGCTGGGAGAACTGGATGCCGCTGGCGCGAGCCAGCCTCCAGGCGCAGGGCGAGGACCTGCACGTGGCGATCTGGCCCGGCAACCCGCACAACACCGTCGACATCACCCGCCACATCGCCCGCGAAGGACGCAGCTTCGTGCTGTCGGTGTCCGGTCTGCTGCGTCGCGAGGACCTGCCGCACGAGGCGATCGCTGCACTGCCGCAGTCCGATGCGCTGGGCCGGGCCGCCGCCGACCTGCCGTGGGCGCGCGGTGGCTCCTGCATCGCCGGGCCCGACGGCGAATGGTTGCTCGAGCCGGTGCTCGACGAGGCCGGTGTGTTCGTGGTCGATCTCGAATCGGCAACGGTTCGCAGAGCACGCCAGGCCTTCGATCCGGCCGGGCACTATTCGCGGCCCGACGTGTTCGAGCTACGGGTCGATCGGCGTCGGCAGCGGCTGGGCCGGTTCGACGACGAGTGAGCGGGCGGCCGGACAGCCGGTGAACGCGATTGCATCGTCGGCGCCGCCGGGCTACCTTGAAACCCTCGATCGAAGTGGAGCCTGTAATGCGCGTATCTTTGATCCTGCTCGTGCTGGCCTCGAGCCTTGCAACGCCGCTTTCGGCGCGGGACATCTCGCTGCCGGATGGCCCGTACATTTCCACCAGCGCCGACGCCGAAGTCGAGCGGCCGCCGGATTTCGCGGTGGTGAAGCTGTCGGGGCGCCATGTCGAGGCGACGCCGGACGCGGCTCGCGCCCGCATCGACAAGTTGCTCGAACGCGTTCTTGACGTGCTGGCCGAATTCGACGCGGCCGTCGACAGCCAGCGACTGGAAGCGATGTCCTTCGGCGAGCATCGCACGTACGGTCGCGAGCAGGAGGGCCGCGTGCCGGCCGGGTACTACGGCAGCTTCGGCCTCGAGGTCCGGGTGGCCGACTTCGACCAGTTGAACGCGTTGCAGTACCGGCTCGCCGAGTTCGAGTTCTCGTCCATGCGCGGTCCGACCTTCGGGCTGACCGAGACGCATCGCGCGGAGCTCGAGGAGCAGGCCCGGGTCGCGTCGATCCGCGAAGCCACCCGGCGGGCGGGTGAGCTCGCCGCCGCCCAGGGCGCGACGCTGGGTCCGATCTGGGGCGTCCTCCATGAGCCGATGCACCGGATTGCGGGCGCCGATCCCGGTCTCCCTCTGGGTTCGACGGTGGTCATGCATCAGAGCGCGCGCGCCGATCCATCGAGCGAGACCTTCGACATGGGGCTCGAGCCCCGCCCGATCCGGGTCCGGGCGCGGGCCGGCGTGGTCTACGAGCTGATTCCCTGCCCCCGGAGTGACCGGACATGAAGATCCGACTTGCCCTCGAGGGTTTTCAGACCCCGAACCACCTGCCGCTGATCGTCGGCATCGACCAGGGCGGATTCGGCGAGGCCGGCCTGGAGGTTGAGCTGGTCAATCACGAAGCTGGACTGGACGCGACGGCCGCCGGCGAGATCGACCTGGCCTGCAGCACCCCGCTGCACATGCTGGACGCCCCGCGTCCCGGGCTGCGCGCGCTGGGCTGCTTCTTCGAGACCGAGGGCGGCGTCCTGGTCCTGAATTCCGCGATGGAGAAACTGGCGGCCGGTGACGCGATCCGGCTGGCTGTCCCGAATGGGCGCGGCTTGAGCGCGACGATCGCGATCCAGATCCTGCGTCGCTGGTTCGACTCGCATCACCCGTCGATCGGTCTCGACCAGATCCGGACGACCGCTGCCGGCTTCCAGCACATCGAGAATCTTCACGCGGGCTTCGAGGCGGCCTGGCCCTGCTTTGCCAATCTCGAAGGTGTCGAGGCGATCGAGCGACAGGTCGATGCGCGGTTCCTGTCGACCCGCTCGGTCGGACTGGAGAACCTCGCGGCGTTCGAACTGTTCACCGGCGCGGCGTTCATGAAGCGTCATCCCGAGGTGATCGAGCGCGTAGTCGGGGTGGTGTCCGAGAGCGCGCGACTGTGCATCGAACACCCGATGATCGCCCGGGAGATCTGGTACCGCCACGTCGGCGAAACGCCCGATGGGTTGACCGATTCCATCATCGAAGACACCTGCACCCGATTTATCGCGCCGCTGGTGCGCGACAAGGAGCGTTGGCGCGCGGCCTGGATGCAGCTCGACGAGCAGGGCCTGGCCCGGATCACCGGAAACGAGTTCGAAGCGCTCTACGACTGACGCGACCGCGGCCCGTGGTCAGCGTCGCGATTCGCGCGCCGAGCCGAGCGTGGTCTCGATTCCATCCGACGGTGGGTGTGCCTCGATGCAGTGCACGTCCTGAAGCCCCTCGTGCGACAGGCCGCCGGATGTGGCGAGTGCATCGAGTCGATCGAGAAGGGCGGCATGGTGGTCCGGTTCGCGGGTCGCTGCGTGGACGGCCGCACTGCAGAGCGCATAGGCGCGCGCGTCATCGGCCGCGGCCGCGTCGGCCAGCTCGCGTTCGATGCGTTTGATCAGCGGATCACCGGCACCGTCGGCAGCCAGCCTGAGTCGCAGGCCCAGCAAGCGCAGCTGGGTCGACGGGTGTCGTGCCGCGTTCTCCGTCGCCCGGGCCGCCTCGTCGATCAAGGCCTGCGCCGTGGCGCGGTCGCCGCGCTCCAGCGCGATCCGCGCGATGCGCCAGCGCAGTGCCTGGGCGAGCGAATGCCATCGTGCCGGCGCGTCCATCGTGCCGAGTCGCTCTCGGGCGCGCGCCACCAGGTCATCGAGGATCGCGGGATCGGTGTCGGCGAGCGCGCGTCCCGCGAGTTCGACGTCGAACATCTGGATGACCGCCAGCGAGGTCGGTCCCCAGGTGTCAGCCAGGACCTCGCGCGCATCCACCGCGACCTCGGCAGCGCGCTCCCCCCGACCCAGCGCGAGCAGGGTGCGCGCCCGGGTCAGGTCGGTCAACGCGCGCTCGATCTCCAGGCCGGGCCGATCCTGTGCCGCAGCGGCATCGTCGAGCAAGGCCAGCGCCTCGTCGAACCGAGCGCGCTGTCGGAGCGTGTCGCCCAGCGAGTAGCGGGCGCGTGCGATGCGCGGATGGCCTTCGGGAAAGACCCTGAGGGCGAGTTCCAGTCCATCGCGATCATGGGCCAGTGCCTCGTCGAGCCGGCCGAGCTGGGCGGCCACCGCGGCCAGGTTGGACAGGGTGGTCACCATGTTGGTTGCCTCGGCGCTGCCCATTCGACGCTGGATTTCGAGGTTCCCGAGCGCCGCCGAGTAGGCCGTTTCGAGGTCGCCCTGGTTGTAGGCCAGATTCACGCGAGCCGCCTGCAGGATCCTCTGCACGTCGAGCGGTGGATCATCCATTGCTGACATGAGCGTCTCGGCTCGCTCGATCGCGGCGGCCATGGCCTCGGGCCGGTTCTCGTTGGCATGGGCGCTTGCAGACTCGGTCCACATGCGCAGATGAAGCCGCCGCGCCTCCTCGGAATCGGGGGGCGGCAGCACCGCGTCCATGCGGTCCAGTGCCGCACGCTGTGCCGCGTAGTTCTTGCGCGAGCCCTCCAGCACGGCGCGCTCCATCCAGAGTCGTGCGCGCAGAAGGGCCGGCAACTCCGGGTGTGCATCGAGCACGTTCCTGGCGCGCTCGAGTTCCTGGCCGGCTTCGTCGTGCCAGCCCAGCCCGACCTGGACGTCGCCCAGGGTCAGCAACAGATCCACCCGAGTGGCCGGATCCATCGCAGCCTCGTTTTCGATCTGGAGACTGCCTTGCCGGAGCACGTCGCGCATGTCCAGTTCGTAGCCGCCGGCGCGCCAGGGATCGGCGGAGGTCAACATCGTCACCAGGAAGTTCTTGATCGTCTCTGCGCGATCCGCCTGGCGGATCGCGGTGGCCGCCTCGTTCTGGGCACGCAGCGCCTGCCACGTGGCCACTCCGGTTCCTCCGATCAGTGAAATGATGGCCATCGCGCTGGCCGCGGCGACGCCTCGATTGCGCTGCAGCCACTTGCCGAACCGATTCGCCGCGCCGATCGGCCGGGCGCGCACCGGGCGCTGTGCCTGCCAGGCGGCCAGGTCGCGCTCGAACGCCTCGGCCGACCCGTAGCGCTGCTCGGGATCTTCGGCGGTTGCGGTCACGCAGATCGCGTCGAGATCGCCGCGCAGTCGTGCCGCGGGGCAGCGCGGGTCGGGATGGTCCGACGGCCGGCCGGGCGAGGGTTCCAGCGGCCGGCCCAGCAACGCCCGCGTCGCCGCGCTGGCCGAGCGCGGCGGCCGGCCGGTCAGCCGGCGGTACATCAGCATGCCGAGGCCGTGGATGTCGGTGGCCACGCGCGGCGGCGCACCGCTCAATTGTTCCGGTGCGGCCCAGGCCGGCGAACAGTGCAGGCGCGCCCGGAGACGGTTTTCGTCATCGCGATCCGTCAGCCGGGCGATGCCGAAATCGACCAGCCGGGCCCGGCCGTTGGCATCGACCAGCACGTTGTTCGGCTTCAGGTCGGCATGCACGACCAGCCGGGCATGCGCATGAGCCACCGAGGACGCGACCTGGCGGAGCAGCTCGATACGGGTCTCCAGCGTGGCGCCGGTCCGATCGCACCAGGCATCGATCGGCTCGCCCTCGACGTACTCCATGACCAGGTACGGCCAGCCTTCGTCGCTGACTCCGCCATCGAGCAGGTGGACGATGCCGGGATGCGCCAGGCCGGCGAGCAGGCGCAGTTCGTGTTCCAGCGAGTCGCGGCTGCCCCGGCCGGATTCGCCGTCGCTGCGGGTCGCGTGCAGGACCTTGAGGGCGACCTGGCGTTCGTACTGCCCGTCGTCGCGTTCGGCGAGCACCACAGTGGCCATGCCGCCGCGCTGCAGCTCGCCGGTGACGCGCCAGTGGCCGATCCTCACGCCGGTCCAGTCGGCCGGTGGCGGCGTGGCGTCATCGTCGCCGAGCAGTTGGCCGGCGAGCACGTTCACGGTCTGGTCGATCAGCGCCGGCTCCGGCGCGTCATGGGCGTTCAGCAGCTGGTCCAGCAGCCCGCGGATCTCGGGCTGCAGGTGCCGCCCCTCCAGGACGCGGTCACGCTCCGGCCCGGTCAGGTCGGCCAGTCGGTCGAACCACTCAGCGACTTGCGTCCATCTGGCTTCGGTCAAGGCCATTCGGGACTCCCTCCGAATGAACGGTCATCCTACGCCGTTCACGGCGCGGTTTGCGCCCGGCCGACGGGTCCGGTCGAGCGCTCGATCTTCCTCAGATCAGCACCCGGAGTTTCTCGAGCTGGGTTTCCAGTTCGGTGACCCTGGCCGAATGCTCGGCCAGGCGCTGGCGTTCCTTGTCGACCACTGCGGCAGGTGCATTGGCGACGAAGCGTTCGTTGGCCAACTTGTTGCTCGCGACCTGCTCGCCCTTGCGCTCGCGCTCGAGCTGCTTTTCCAGGCGAGTGATCTCCTCGCCGAGGTCGACCAGGCCGGCCAGCGGGATCAGCAGCCGCATCTCACCGGCCAGCTGCACCGCGCAGTCGGCCGTATCGCGGTCGGCGGCGACGGTCTCGATCGATTCCAGTCGGGCCAGGCGGCGGATCAGGCCGTCGAAGCGCCGCAAGCGGTCGAGGTCGGCCTCGGTCGCGTTCTGGACCATCAGCGGCATCGGCTTGCCGGGCGCGAGCCCCAGCTCGGTGCGCGCCGAGCGGATGCCGGAGACCACGGTCTTCAGCCACTCGGCGTCGGCTTCTGCCTCGTCGTCGATCGCGCTGCCGTCCGGCCAGGCGGCGCCGGCCAGGAACGGCTCGTCGATCGCCAGCGGGCCCCTGAGTTTCTGCCAGATCTCCTCGGTAACGAATGGCACGAACGGGTGCAGCAGCCGGAGCAGGGCGTCGAGTACTTCGGCCAATGTGCGCCGGGTGCCGGCGGCGACCGCCGGATCGGCGTCGTCGGCCAGCGCCGGCTTGGCCAGCTCCAGGTACCAGTCGCAGAACTGGTTCCAGGTAAATTCGTACAAGGCCTGCGCCGCCAGGTCGAAGCGGTAGTCGGCCAGCGCCTTGTCCACGCTCTCGATCGTCCGTGACAACGAAGAACGGATCCAGCGCGAGATCACGTCGTCGGCCGGCGCTTCGGGCAGCGCGTCCTCGCCGATGTTCATGAACACGAAGCGCGATGCGTTCCAGAGCTTGTTCAGGAAGTTCCGGTAGCCCTCGCAGCGCGACAGGTCGAACTTGATGTCGCGGCCGTGGCCGGCCAGTGCGGTGAAGGTGAATCGCAACGCATCGGCGCCGAAGGCCGGAATGCCGTCGGGGAATTCATCGCGGGTGTGCTTGTCGATCGCCGCCTTCATCTGCGGCTGCATCAGCGCATGCGTGCGCTTGGCCACCAGGTCGTCGAGCGCAATGCCATCGATCAGGTCGATCGGGTCGAGCACGTTGCCCTTGGATTTCGACATCTTCTGGCCGTCGCGGTCGCGGATCAGTCCGGTGATGTAGACCTGCTCGAACGGCACCTTGCCGGTGAAGTGGCCGGTCATCATGATCATCCGGGCGACCCAGAAGAAGATGATGTCGAAGCCGGTCACCAGCACCGAACTCGGGAGATAGCGGTCGTAGCCCTGCGACTGCATCCGCTCGGGGTCCGGCCAGCCCAGCGTCGAATGTGCCCACAGCGCCGAGGAGAACCAGGTCTCGAGCACGTCCGGGTCCTGCTGCAGGGCCTTACCGTCGGCAATGCCGTGCTTCTCGCGGACTTCCGATTCGCTGCGGCCCACGTAGACATTGCCGGCTTCGTCGTGCCAGGCGGGAATCCGGTGACCCCACCAGAGCTGGCGGCTGATGCACCAGTCCTGCAGGTTCTCCATCCAGTGGCGGTAGGTGTTGATCCAGTTGCCGGGCACGAACTCGACGTCGCCGTTCTCGACGGTGTCGAGGCCGAGCTTGCCCAGCGTGTCCATCTTCACGAACCACTGGTCGGTCAGATAAGGCTCGATGACCTGGCCGGAACGGTCGCCGCGCGGCACGACCATCGCGTGCGGCTTCTCTTCGACCAGCAGGCCATGGCTCTTCAGGTCGTCGACGATGCGCTTGCGCGCCGCGAAGCGGTCCAGCCCGCGGTAGGCTTCCGGAGCGCCGTCGTTGATCCGTGCCTCGGGGGTGAAGATGTTGATCGGTTCGAAGTCGTGCCGCGCGCCGACGTCCCAGTCGTTGAAATCGTGGGCCGGCGTGATCTTCACGCAGCCGGTGCCGAACTCGGGATCGACGTAGTCGTCGGCTACCACCGGAATCTCGCGGTCGGTCAGCGGCAGCTTGACCGTCTTGCCGACCAGGTCGGTGTAGCGCTCGTCGTCCGGATGAACCGCGACGCAGACATCGCCGAGCAGCGTCTCGGGCCGGGTGGTCGCAACGATCACGTCCCCCTGTCCATCGGTGCGCGGATAGCGGATCGACCACAGGTGGCCCTGCTCGTCGCTGTTGACGACCTCCAGGTCGGAAATGGCCGTCTTGAGCACGGGGTCCCAGTTGACCAGCCGCGGGCCGCGGTAGATCAGGCCCTCGGCGTGCAGCCGGACGAAGGTCTCGACCACGGCCTCGGACAAGTCGTCGTCCATCGTGAAGCGTTCGCGCGACCAGTCGGCCGATGCCCCCAGCCGCCGCATCTGCGAGGTGATCGTCGAACCCGATTCCTGCTTCCACTGCCAGACGCGGTCGATGAACTGCTGCCGGGTGAAGTCGTCGCGCTTGCCGCCCTCGGCCTCGATCTGCCGGGTGACGACCATCTCGGTGGCGATGCCGGCGTGGTCGACGCCGACTTGCCACAGCGTGTCGAAGCCCTTCATCCGGTGGGCGCGGATCAGGCAGTCCATCAGCGTGTGCTGGAACGCGTGCCCCATGTGCAGCGTGCCGGTCACGTTCGGCGGCGGCAGCAGGATGGCGTAGGGCCGGCCCTCGCCGGAGGGTTCGAAGCAGCCGGCCTGTTCCCAGGCGGGATACCAGTGCGCTTCGATGCGTTCGGGATCGTAGGTCGTTTCCATGGCGTCGGGGCGGCCGGGCAAGGGCCGCCGGTCGGGTTCGCTATTTGAAACGTCAATGGTACTGCGAGCCGACCGCGGGCGGGCCGCCGGACGGGTCCGGATCGTCTGTCCGGTGGGCGTCAGTTCAGTACATGGTGGTGCAGTTCGGCGCCGGCGGCCTGCCAATCCTTCCAGCGCTGCCGCAGCCGCGGCCGCGCGTCTTCGTCGGCCGGTACCAGTTCGAGCACCCGGTCGTAGCGACCCCGCGGCAGCGGTGCCGCCGGGTCGAGATTGATCAGTAGCGAGGCCCGATCCGGCGCCTGTTCGACCAGTCGGATCGGCGCGGTCTCGTCATCGATGCCGTGCGGCAGGAAACGGCCGGCCGGCTTGCGCCAGAGTCGATCGTCGAGCTCGGCGAGCACGCCGCGCGGTGCGACCAGCACGATGTCGGCCAGGTCCGGCCAGGCCTTGCCGACCAGCACCGCGGCTACTTCCAGCGGGTCCTGGAAGCGGCCGGACAGTTCGTAGAAATCGATGCGCATCGCCGGGCGCGTCAGCCTGCGCGATCGATCAGCCAGCGGACCAGCAGACCGACCGGACGCCCGGTGGCGCTTTCCGGTTTGCCCCACTGCCAGGCCGAGCCGGCGATGTCGACGTGCGCCCAGGGCGTGTCTTCGACGAAGCGCGACAGGAAGCAGCCGGCGGTGATCGAGCCGGCCGGCATGCCGCCGATGTTCTTCATGTCGGCGAACGGCGTTTCGATCTGTTTCTGGTACTCGTCCCAGAGCGGCAGGCGCCAGCCGCGGTCGGATGCCTCGAGACCGGCGGCGAGCAGCTGCTCGGCCAGTTCGTCGTTGCGGGTCATGATGCCGCTGGCGTGGTGGCCCAGCGCGACCACGCAGGCGCCGGTCAGCGTCGCGATGTCGACCATTGCGGCCGGCTTGCTGTTGCGTTCGGTCCAGGTCAGCGCGTCGGCCAGGATCATCCGGCCCTCGGCGTCGGTGTTGTGGACTTCGATGGTCTTTCCGGACATCGACGTGATCACGTCGCCGGGCCGGTAGGCGTTGGCGTCGGGCATGTTCTCGACCGCCGCGACCACGCCGTCGACGTTCAGCGGGAGCTTCATCCGGGCGACCGCCTCGAGCGCGCCGATGGTCGCTGCGGCGCCGCCCATGTCGAACTTCATCTGCTCCATCAGTTCGCGTGGCTTCAGCGAAATGCCGCCGGTGTCGAAGGTCACGCCCTTTCCTACCAGCGCGTACGGAGCGCCGCTGCCGCCGCTCCAGCGCAGCCGGATCAGGCGGGGCCGATTGACGCTGCCCTTGCCGACGGCCATCAGCGCGTTCATGCCCAGCTCGATCATCGCGTGTTCTTCGAGCACCTCGACTTCGAGACCGTCGATTTCCTCGGCGAGCTGGGTGGCGCGCTCGGCCAGGTAGGCGGGCGTGCAGATGTTCGGCGGCAGGTCGGCCAGGTCGCGCCCAGTGCGGACCCCGGCGTTGATCGCATCGGCGTGGCTCAGCACCGCGTCGATGCCGTCGACGGACGGCAGCGAAACCGATTCGGTCGGCGGCGCGTCTTCCGTGCGCGGCGTCTTGGTCGCGGTGTAGATGTAGTCGCCGTGGTCCAGGCCGATCGCGGCCTGCAGCGTGGTCCACTGCGCATCGCGGCCGGGCACCTCGAGCAGCGGCAGCAGGCAGTGCGCGCTGCGTGCCCGGCTGGCCCGCACCGCTTTTCCGGCCGCACGAGTGACCGCGGCATAGACGTGCTCGCTCCACTTGCCCGGCTTGCCGGTGCCGATGACCAACAGGCGATGCGCCGAAAGGCCTTCGGGTTCGTGCAGCATGAGGCTGCCGCCTGCGGAGGTCGGCAACTCGTGAGCGTCATGCAGGCGCTGCAGCAGGCCGCCGGTGGCTGCGTCGAGCGGCCGTGCCCAGTCGGGCAGGTCGGCTGCATGCGACAAGCCGATGATCAGGCAGTCGGTATCGATGGATATCGGTTCGGCATCGATCGAGGAAAACGAAATACGGGATTGAGTCATGCAGAACGTCCTTTTGCATCGTGGGCGCGGCGGCGCAGGGGCGTCGTGCGACGCCTTTCGAACTCTCGGGCCGGCCGCGCGCGATCGGGTGTCGCCCCATTGTACCCTTGGGTTTCTGTCGCAGCCGGTCGCCGAGCCCCCATCGATGTCTCCGAGATGGTCGAACCCCGCAGTTGCCGCGCGCTGGCCGGAATCCTGTCGATGACTGCCGGCGTGCTGGCGCGTTATCTGGGACGCCAGGCGGCCGGCGCCGCGCTGGCCACGCTGCTGGTGCTGCTCGGCGTTACGCTGGCGCTGTTTCTCGCCGAGCTGCTCGGCGAGGTCGCCGACGGCCGCGCTGCATCGCGCTCGGTGTTCCTGCTGCTGGCGCTGCGCATTCCCGAAGCCGTGCACCTGGTCGCGCCGCTGGCGCTGATGCTCGGCGTGCTGATGACGCTGGGCCAGTTGGCATCCGGCGGCGAACTCAGCGTGATGCGCGCTGCGGGCCTCGCGCCGTCGAAGCTCGCATGGCCGCTGATTGCTCTGGCGCTGCTGTGGTCGGCTGCCGTGCTTGCCGTCAGCGGCTGGGTTTCGCCATGGACCGCGCGCGAGACCGCTGCGCTCGACGCCCGGCTGGCCGAGGACATCCTGCTGTCCGGGCTTCGCCCGGGCCAGTTCCAGCGCCTCGGTGGCGGCAACTTGAACGTGTTCGTCGGCGGTGCCGATGCCGAGACCGCGATGCTGCGCGACGTGTTCATCCAGCGCAGCGATGAGGCCCGGACGGAAATCCTCCAAGCGCCGCGTGGGGCGCTACGCGTCGATCCGGGCCGCGGGCTGCGTCTGCTGACGCTCTATGACGGCGTCCACATCAGCCATGCCGATAACGGCGCGGGACTTCCGCTGCGGATCATCCGGTTCGCACGCAACGAATTCGACGTGCCGGTGCCGGTCGACGCCGGCGCGTCCGATCCGGTGCGCTCGCGCGACACGCTCGAGCTGCTCCGCAACGGATCGATCGACGATCGTCGCGAACTGCACTGGCGGCTGGCCCCCGTTCTCGCCGGCCTGTTGCTGACGCTGCTGGTGTTGCCGGCTGCGGTCGCCTCGCCCAGGAGCGGGCGCTTCGGCATCGTGGTGCCGGCGCTGGTCGTCTATCTCCTCTATACCAACGCGCTGAACCTGGTGCTGGGTCGCGACGACCTCGATCCTGCCCGGGCCTGGCTGGTGCACGGGCTGGTCGCGTTGTCCGCGGCGATCGCCCTGACGGCATGGAGACGTCGCTGGTGATGCCCGGTCGCCTGACGCGCTACCTGGTGGCCCGGACCGTGATCGGCATCGGCGGCGTTACGCTGCTGCTGGTCGGCCTGTATGTCGGCATCGACATCGTGCGCGAAGCCGGCGACCTGCAGCGGGACTATGGCGTGCCGGACATGCTGCTGTTCGTCACGCGCACCGTACCGACACGGCTCTACGACATCTTTCCGTTCGCCGCGCTGATCGGCGTCCTGGTCGGCCTCGGTCAGCTGGCCGCGCACCGCGAACTGGTCGCGATGCGGGCGGCCGGGCTCGATCGCGCCGGCATCGCGACGCGTGCGGCGGCCGGCACGATGGCGCTGGCGCTCGGCGTCATGGTGCTGGCGGAATTCGCCGTGCCGACGCTTGACGCCGCGGCGCGTATCGATCGGGAGCAGGCGCGGACCGGCAGCGTCGGCACCACCGAGGATTCCGGCCTTTGGCTGCGCGACGGTTCGAGCATGGTCCATGTCGGTCTGTTGCTCTGGACGCCCGACGCGCGCGCCGACTTCGCTGAACTCGACGTCTATCTGGCCGATGATGAGGGTCGGCCGACCACCCTGGTTCGCGCCGAGCGGGGCAACCACGATGGGCGGGCCTGGCAGCTGGAGCAGGGCACCCGGCTGGATCTCGCGACGGGCGCGACCGAGCGCTTCGAGCGCGCCGAACTGGCCTCGGCCCTGAATCCCGAGGTGTTCGATGCACTGGCAACGCGTCCGCGCCTGCTGCCGATTGCCGACATCCTGCGGATCCGTGCCTACCTCGAGGCCAACGCGCTGGACGCGGCGTCCTACCAGGAAGCGTTCTGGCGACGCGTGCTGTACCCGGTCAACCTGCTGGCCATGGTTCTCATCGGCCTGCCGCTGCTGTTCCGGCCGGGACGCCAGGCCTCCACGGCGGTGAACGTGTTCGCCGGCGTTGCGCTCGGGGTGGGGTTCGTCGTCGTGCAGCGGATCAGCCTGGGCCTGGCGCCGGTGATGCCGGTGCCGCTCGGCGTCACCCACGCGCTGCCGGCGCTGTTGTTCGGCGGCGCGGCCTACGGGCTGCTTCGGCGGGGCTGATCCGGGATCACGACCAGGCGCGTGCCGCTGGCGCGGTCGTGCCAGGTGGCCGCGTCGTCACGCCACAGTGCGGTCCAGAACCCGGCGCCCGCGGCGACGATCGACCCGATGCCGACCACGAAGCGCAGCGCCAGTCGGGAAATCGGCGGCGGATCATCCGGTGCATCCAGCCGGATCTTCCAGGCGCGCATGCCGACCGTCTGCCGGCCGTACCGCCAGCAACCGCCGAGGTAGGCGAAGGCCACCAACAGCAGGAAGAACCGGAAGACCGGGTTGCCGGTCTCGACCGCGTCGCCGACCGGAATGATCACGATCGCGGTCGCGATCATCCACAGCCCGGTCAGGATCAAGCCGTCATAGACAATTGCTGCGAGGCGCCTGGGCAACGAGCAGGGTCGGGCATCGGAGTCGGGCATGGCGGTCAACGAGCGGTTTGGAACGGCCGGGCGATTGTGGCATAGTAGATGATTGGCCTGTTTCGACAGGCCGACGCGATTGTACGAATCGTAAACCTGTTCATCGATCGTGAATCGGTTCTCGCTCGGGTCGGATCGCGCCGTCGGCTTTGCAAAGCAGCGGCGTCCCTGTATTCTTGGCCCCGAACGGCCCGAAACGACCGAAGCCCGTGTCGCAGGCACCGGGCTCCGTGTTGAAACGATGACCCCGGGCGGTGCATGATGCGCGCCGCCTACGACGAATCCGAACCATGAAAAGCGGAAACTCCACTATGTCGAAACATCAACTCCTTCGTCGCGCGCTGCCCGCGGCGTTGGCCGGCGGCGTCGCACTGACGCTTTCCCTGACGGCCAATGCCCAGGTGCTCGACCGCAGCATCGATACCGAGAACCAGATCACTCGGAACGCGGCTCAGGTCCAGTCGCAGATCAACCAGGTCGCCGACCAGACCGACGATATCGTTGCCGAATACCGCAGCCTGCTCAACGAGATCGACAGCCTGCGGATCTACAACGATCAGCTGCAGCGCGTCGTCGACAGCCAGGAAGAAGAGATCGTCCAGATCAATGACGATCTGGCGAATCTCGAAGCGACCAACCGCGACGTCGTGCCGCTGATGATCGAGATGGCCGAAACGCTGCCGCGCCTGATTCAGGCCGACGTGCCGTTCCGGCTCGAAGAGCGCATGGACCGCGCCGAATTCCTGGTCGACGCGCTGGACCTTGCCGACGTGACCACTTCGGAGAAATACCGCCGGATTCTCGAGGCCTATCTCGACGAGATCGAGCTCGGCCGGACGACCGAAGGATACAGCGGTCAATTGCCGAGCGGCCAGGAAGTCAACTTCCTGCGCGTCGGTCGCACGCTGCTGTTCTATCAGTCGCTCGACGGAACCCAGACCGGCTGGTGGAACCCCAACACTCGCCAGTTCGAACAGCTCGGCGATCAATACCGCCTGCCCGTCAGCGACGGCCTGGCGATTGCCCAGAACCAGGTTGCACCGGATCTGGTGCGTCTGCCCGTGCCCGCACCGGAGAGTGAATGATGAATCGTCTGATCCTTGTTGTCGCGAGCGCCTGGCTGCTGGTTCCGGGTGGCGCGTTCGCGCAGGAAACCCTCGATGACCTGCTGCGTCAGGTTGAAGAAGCGGCTTCCCAGGAAGCCCGCATCGACCAGCAGCGCCTGCAGGAATTCCGCTCCGAGCGGAACCGCCAGCAGCAGCTGCTGGAAGAAGCGCGCGCCGAGTTGCGCGCGCAGCAGCAGCGCTCCGATCGTCTGAACGCGGAGTTCGACGACAACGAACGCGAGCTGGCCGACCTCGAGACCACGCTGGCCGAACGCCAGGGCAACCTCGGCGAGCTGTTCGGCGTGGTCCGGCAGGTCGCCGGCGACTTCGCTTCGACGCTCGACGACTCGATGACCTCGGCGCAGTATCCGGGTCGCTCGCAGTTCTTGTCCGACCTCGCCCAGCGCGACCGCCTGCCGCGGGTCGAAGAGCTGCGCGAGATGTGGACGGCGATCGTTCGCGAAATTGCCGCGTCCGGCAAGACCGTCGAGTTCACGGCTGACGTCGTCAACGCCGACGGGGACCTGGAGTCCGGTCGGGCGGTGGCGCGCCTCGGCGTGTTCAACGCGGTGTCCAACGGCAAGTTCCTGCGCTGGGATTCGACCCGCGAAACGCTGATCGAGCTTCCGCGCCAGCCGGCCGGAAGGTTCCAGTCCATGGCGGCCGACTTCCAGAGCGCGGCGCCCGGCACGGTCGAAGAGATGGCCGTCGATTTCACGCGCGGCACGATCCTGGCCTCCGTGGTCCGCTCGCCGAACCTTCGCGAACGCGTTCGGCAGGGCGGTACGGTCGGTATGGTCATCATCGTGATGGGCGTGTTCGGCGTGCTGTTCGCGCTGTGGAAGGGCATCGTGCTGTTCATCCGGGGCAATGCCATCAAGCGCCAGGCCAAGCGCGATTCCGCCGACAAGGGCAACGCACTGGGCCGCGTTCTCGCGGTCTACGAAGACAACCCGGATGCCGACGTCGAGACCCTCGAATTGAAGCTCGACGAGGCCATTCTGCGCGAGACCGCGCCGCTGGAGTCGGGGCTGCCGCTGATCAAGGTGCTGTACGTCGTCGCGCCGCTGGTTGGCCTGCTGGGTACCGTGGTCGGCATGATCGTGACCTTCCAGCAGATTACTTTGTTCGGCACCGGCGACCCCCGGATGATGGCCAGCGGGATCTCGATGGCGCTGATCACCACGGTGCTCGGCCTCGTCGTTGCGATTCCGCTGACGCTGGTGCACAGCGTCCTGCAGTCGCGCGCGCGGGGGCTGATCCAGATCCTCGAGGAGCAGGCGGCCGGCATCATCGCGAGAACCGCGGAAGAGCGTCATGGTCGCTCTGTATAACCTTCTCGAGTCGATCCGCGGCTTCATCGAGATCGGCGGCGACGTCCTGTGGGCGATCATGGCCGTCCTGCTTCTGATGTGGACGCTGATCATCGAGCGGTATTGGTATCTCTTGCGGGTTCTCCCGGCCGAGCGCCGCGAGATGATCGACCGCTGGCAGGCCAGGAGCGACCACCGCTCCTGGCATGCCCACCGGGTCAAGGAAGAGATGATCAGCCAGCTGCGCGGTCAGCTCGAGAAGCACGTGCGCACGATCCAGACGCTGGTCGCGATCTGTCCGCTGCTCGGTCTGCTCGGTACCGTCACCGGCATGGTCGCGGTATTCGACGTGATGGCCTTCTTCGGAACCGGGAATGCACGGGCCATGGCCGCCGGGGTCTCGAAGGCCACGATTCCCACGATGGCCGGAATGGTCGCCGCGCTTTCCGGGGTCTACTTCGCTTCGCATCTCGACCGCAAGGCCGATATCGAGGCCGAGAAGCTCGAAGACATCCTGCAGCACGACTGAGACTGAACCGAGGACTCATCTTCAATGGCACGCAGACACGCTGCAAAGGACGAGCCGGAGATCAACATCACGCCGATGCTGGACATCGTGTTCATCATGCTGATCTTCTTCATCGTCACCACAACCTTCGTCCGCGAGACGGGCGTCGAGGTCGAGAAACCGACGGCCATCACCTCGGAAGCACGGCCGCAGGGTAATGTCCTGATCGGTATCGACAGCAATGACCAGATCTGGATGAACGGTAGTCAGATCGAGTTGAGCGACGTGCGGACCCTGGTGTCCCGCGCGCGAGACGAGAACCCGGAAGGCTCCGTTATCCTGATCTCGGACAAGGGCTCCCGGACCGGAACGCTGGTGGACATCATGGATCAGGTTCAGGCTGCGGGCGTTTCACGCATGGCAATTTCCGCCGAACAAGTCGGCGGGGGGTAAGAACATGGGTGCAGGACTTCGTTATGTCGTTTCCGTGCTGCTGGCCGTGATCGTCACGCTGGCAGCGTTCTACCTGATGCATCGCTTGATTTCCGGCGCCGGTGGCGAGCGGGAAGAGATCGAACCGCCGCCGGGGATCCGCTTCGGTCCGGTCGAGATCGAGCCGGAACTGACGAGAGAGCAGCGCAAGCGGCCCGAGCCGCCGCCGCCGCCCGAGGAGCCACCGCCGCCCCCCGACCTCGAGATCGCCCAGATGGAGCAGCAGTCCGTCAACATGCCGGAACTCGACATGCCCGACCTGAACTTCTCGCCGACCGGTGGCAATCCGGTGCTCGGGAGTTTCAATACCAACCGCAATGCCGAAGGGGATGTCGTGCCGCTGGTGCGCATCCAGCCGCAGTATCCGCGTGATGCGGCAATGAACCAGATCGAGGGTTGGGTGCGGGTGCAGTTCACGATTACCGAGACGGGCACCGTGACCAATCCGCGCGTCATCGATGCCGAGCCGCCGCGCGTATTCGATCGCGCCGCGCTTCGCGCTATCCTTCGCTGGAAGTTCAAGCCGCGGATCATCGACGGCGTGGCCGTCGCACGGCCTGCGACCCAGCAGATCGACTTCACCCTGGACGGATCATGATGCGAACGACGTCTTCCCTGACCCTGGCCGCGGTCGTTGCGGCCGCTCTTGCCGCGGCAGCCGCCGCACCGACCACGGTGTTCGCGCAGGCGGAAGGTACGGTGACCTGTGGGGTCGAGCGAGAGGTCGATCCCGGCCTGCTGTCCGAGCCGGTCTACCGCCGCTTGAACGACATCTTCGAAAAGTTCGGCGAAGAACTGTTCGCCGAAGCGTACAACGACCTCGCCGAGATGCGGGAACGACGGCTGTCGGACTACGAAAAGGCGTCGGTCGAGCAGGCCATGGGCTTCGCGGCGGCCCAGCAGGAAGACTACGGCCAGGCCATCGAGCACTTCAGCGAGGCGATCCGGATCAACTCGATGCCCAACGATCAGCATTTCGAGATGATTTTGCAGGTCGCCCAGCTCTATAACGCGATCGAGCGGTACGACCAGGCGCTCGAGCAGCTCGACCTGTGGTTCTGCGTGTCGACCGAAGACGCCAAGAAGCAGGCCAGCGTCTGGTTGCTGAAGGCCAACCTGCACATGCAGCGCGACGAGTTCCGGCTGGCGCTGGAGTCCATCGATACTGCGATCGAACTTCGCGAGGATCCGCCCGAGAGCTGGTACCGCGTCAAGCTCGGCATGCACATGGAACTCGAAGAATGGCGACCGGCCACCGAGGTTCTGAAGATTCTTATCGCCATGAACCCCGACCGCAAGGCGTACTGGATCCAGCTGTCCGGAATCCAGATCGAGTTGAATAATAACGAAGAAGCGATGGCTGCGCTCCGTCTGGCCTGGCGCAAGGGTCTCCTGGACAAGGGCAGTGAGTTCGTTCAACTTGCCGGCCTGCTGCAGGAACTGGACTCGCCCCGGCAGGCCGCCTCCGTTCTTCAGGACGGCCTGGAGAAGGGGATCGTCGAAGCCACGACCCAGAACTGGGAAATGACCGCCGGTGCCTGGTACGAAGCTCGTGAGATGGAAAACGCGCTGTCGGCCTATGATCGAGCCGGTGAGCTTTCCGATAGCGGCAAGATCGATTTCCAGCGCGCCTCGATTCTGGTCAGCCGTGAAGATTGGGACGCGGCGCGAATTGCGGCCGCACGTGCACTGGAGAAAGGCGACCTGACCGATTCCCAGGCAGGCAATGCACACATCCTGATGGGCATGTCGCTGTTCAATCTCGGCAACTACGACGCAGCCGAAGAGGCCTTTATTCAGGCGTCGGACTATGGCAGACTCAGACAAGCGGCGCAGGAATGGTTGAATCACATCAATCAGACGCGTCAACGTATTGCAAGCCGCTGACCGAATTGACCGTGGAACGTGGCCAACAAGAACCGAAGTCGACATCGCTGACCGGGGAGGAAAACGATGCAGAACAATAGCGAAAACACCTTAGAGCAACAGGTCGGCGACGACGCCGGGTCCGCCGGCGCGCCGGTGGAGCCTGCCACCCAGGAGAAGGCTTCCAAGAAGAAGGCTTCCAAGAAGAAGGCTTCCAAGAAGAAGGCTT
>CAZJSH010000039.1:0-21682 GCA_964548715.1 uncultured Halomonas sp.
CAGGGCTCGGCCTCAAGCTGGTTGAGTCGGTCAAGCAGGTCGCGCGCCTCGACATTGGCGGCCAGGCCCTCGGCCACGTCGAGCTCGAATTCGACATCGTGATACAGCTTGCCGAGGGTCCGGATCGCGCGGGCCAGGACCGGGCGCACACCGACCAGCGCACGCATCGTCCGGCGCCCGGAGCGCAGCGCCCGATCGAGTTCGTCACGCACCCGCACCCGCATCTGCTCGACCGTTTCGCGCAGCGACTGCAGATCGACGGTGTCGTCGTCCAGCTGCGTACCGATCACGGCCAGCGGAGTCTTCAGCGAGTGGGCCAGGTCGCCCAGTGCGCGACGGTACTGTTCCACGTTGGTGCGTTCGGTGTCCAGCAGGGCGTTGAGGTTGGCCGTCAACGGCTCGAGTTCGCGCGGATAGCGGCCGCGCAGCCGATCGGCGCGGCCGGCCTCGACGTCCGCCACCTCGCCGGCCACGCGGCGCAGCACAAGCAGCGGCTGGACCAGCAGAACGATGAGCGCAACCAGCAGCACCAGGCCGGCCAGTGCGAGCCAGCGCCAGAGCACGGTCCGGAACCGCGACAGCGTTTCGTCCATGCGCCTACGATCTTCGGCCGACCAGACGACAAGGTCGAGGATGCGGCCGTCCGACAACTCCCAGCCCAGCCCGATCTGGCCGCGATGATAGCGCCCGGAACCGGCCGGCAGAAAGCGGCTGGAGCCGCGTTCGATCGGCTGGCTGGATGGCTCCAGGTCGATCCCGAGCAACGACGGCGAACGCCAGGTCTGCGCCGAGTCGGACGCTCTGGCGGCCGCTTGCAGACGCAGTCCGGCATACAGCCCGGAGGCGGGTTGGGTCAGCAGGGAATCCCCGAGGTTCGACGGCGGCACCAGCCGGCCGTCGGCGTCGACGTCCATACCGGCCAGCACCTGGAAGGCGGCCGCCTCGAGGCGCTCCTGGAGTGCCAGCTCCGCGGCGCTGCGGTAGGCCTGCTGAACGGCCAGGCCGATCAGGCCCAGGGCGACCAGCAGCACAAGCAGGGCCGAAATCGAAAGCCGGACGAACAGCGAAGGCGCCCGGTCCGGCCGGTCCGGATCGTGCGCCGCCGCAAGGGGCCGGGTCGAACCGTGCGGGCCGGGCTCGGTCATCGGCCGCGTCAGGCGTCCGGGCTGAAGCGATATCCCCGCCCGCGCAGGGTCTGGATCGGTTTCCAGCGGCCGTCGGGATCGAGCTTGCGGCGCAGCCGGCCGAGAATCACCTCGATCACATTGGATTCCGGATCAGCGTCGTCCTCGTACAAGTGTTCGTTGAGCTGCAGTTTGGAAAGCACCTGGTCGGGGTGCAGCACGAAATACGCCAGCAGCTTGTACTCGAACTGCGTCAGGTCCAGCGGTTCGCCGTTCAGCATGACCTTCTGCGAATTCAACTGCACCTGGAGCGGTCCGAAGGTCACGTCGGAACTGGCGTGGCCGCCGGCGCGCCGCAGCAAAGCGTTGACCCGGGCCAGCAGCTCCTCGGTTCGGAACGGCTTGGTGAGATAATCATCGGCGCCGTTTTCGAGCGCCTCGACCTTGTCCTGCCAGTGATCGCGTGCGGTCAGGATCAGCACCGGGTAGCGCTTGTCGGCGCGCCTCAGTTCCTTGACCACGTCGAGGCCCGACTTCCCGGGCAGCCCCAGGTCGACGATTGCAAGGTCGATCGGGTATTCCAGCGCCATGTAGGCACCCTCGATCCCTTCGCCGCAGGCATCGACGACGAAGCCTTCCCGTTTCAGCCGGTCGGCCAGCGTTTCACGCAGCGCGGTCTCGTCTTCGATCAACAGCAGCCTCATCCGCCAGCCCTCCCGAGTCGATCGTCGGCCGGTACCCGGACGGTCTTGACCACGCCGTCACGGGTCATGATGCGGATTTCGTAGAAGCGCCGCCCGTTGCGCTCGATGACGCGGGCCGACACCACGCGTGCATCGTTCTGCCGGGCAACTCGCTCGGCGACTTCGCGCAGGCTGTCTGCACGCGCCTCGCCACCCGGCAACACGACAGGCCCGGCCAGCAGGGTGAAGGCCATCAGACCGGAAACGAGAATCGATTTGAAAAACGGCTTCATCATGACGCCATTCTAGACGGCACGTCTGAATCCGTGCTGAACCATGGAGGGACCTGCAGCCACCCCCGATAACGAAAAAGGCCGCCCCGGGGGCGGCCTTTTTCGAACGTCGGCGTCAGACGCCGAAGTCGTTGCTTACGCCATCATGCGACGGCCGGCCAACCCGCCCAGGGCGAGCAGCGCAAGGGCCATCAGGAGCAGACCCCAGCGATCCAGCGTCGGGATCACGAGCGGCTGGCCCTGGCAGGTGACGAAGTAATTGGCTTCGGTCACGTCGGCGCCGGTGATGGTGCAGGCCACGTCGGCCTGGAAGATACCCGGAGCGGTCGGCGAGCACTGGAACGATGCCGAGGCCGAACCATCGGCAGCGACCGTGAAGTCGATCGGGTCCGGCGTGAAGGTGAACACGCCGTCCGGATCGGTCACGGTGCACGCCACGTCGTAGCTGTCGACCGAACCCGCGTTCGAGAACACGAGATCGCCCGGCGGCGTGATCGTGGCCGGCGGAACGACACCGAGGTTCAGCGTGCCGCCGTCGGCCGGGTTCGATCCGAACACGGCGTCGGTCTGGCCCGAACAGGTCAGCGGGTACGTCACGGGCGACGCGGTGTCGTTGTTGGTGACTTCCAGCGTGGCCGACAGCGCACCGGCGGCGGCCGGCGGCGTGCAGGTCACTTCGATGTCGGCGCCGCCATCCGGCGCACCCACGACCGGGTACGGGCCGGTGTTGTTGATCGTCACGGCAAAGGCCGCGGCGTCACCACCGGTGATGTTGGCCGGGCCGATCGTCAGCTCGGACGCCGTGCCGGAACCATTACCCGTGTTGTAGACGTCGATCGGGATCGGGGTCGAGGGCGTGCCGTTGGTCACGGTGCCGAACGCCAGCGTCGAGCCGACCGCCGGATCCGAGGTGTAGGTCGGGAACTCGTCCAGGATTTCGCAGGTCACGGTGACGCTGTCGGTGTCCGCGTTGCCGCCGTTGGCGTCGGTCGAATCGAAATCGATCGTGGCCGAGAAGTTGCCCGCGGTGGTCCGATCACAGGAAACGGTGTAGACCTGGTTGCCGCCGGTGGCAATGGTCGTGGCGCCTGCCGGTGTGACAGTGAACGTACCGGGATTCGCACCGCCGAGGGTCGGCGTGACGTCTGCTGGAGCGCTGAACGGATCACCGGCATTGGACACGGTCACGGTGTCGCTCGGATCGGCTGGGTCGGTGGTCAGACCGTTCAGCGTGAGAGAGGCGGTCGACGTGGTCACGTCGGGAGCCAGGCCCGCACAGCTGATGGCGTACACAGGATTCGGCTCGTTGATCGAGTTGTTGGTCAGCTCGACGGCAGCCGTACGCGCACCTCGTGCGCCCGGCGTACAGGTCAGGTCGACGGGAACATCGGCGCCACCATCAGCGATCGTGAAGGGGGCTGTAACCACGGTGAAGTCACCGGCATTGGCGCCGGTCAGCGGCGTGGCGGTAATTTCCAGCGTCTGATCGCCGATTTCGGAGACCGTGATGTCGGCCGCAGAATCATCGGCGGTTTCACCGACAAGCGCTGCGCCGACGTTGATGGCCGGCGAACCCGACGGCGGCGTCGAGGCATAGCCCGCGTCGCCGGTGATCGAGCCGGTGATCTGGCCATTCGTTCCTCCAATGGCCACGGTGCCACCGCCCAGATCTGACCCCGACGCGTTCGTGAAGGTCAGGGTATGCGTTCCCGGCTGGTCGATCTGGAACGTCCACTGGCCCATCGGAGCAATATTGAACGGCGTGATTTCATCGATGGGAAAGGCCAGGTCGGCGATCAGGGTCCTGATGGTGCCGTTTCCTGCCCCGCCCGGTTCGGTACACGATGACGAATGGCTTGCCGGGATATTGTTGCCGCAGGTCGACACATCGGTCGGCGTCAGTGAGGCTGGATCATAGGTGATGTCAAACTGAAAGCCGCCGACGTTATCGGCATCCAGCGCAGAATAGTCGTAGGTCACCACGACAGTTCCGCCAACAGCACCCGAAGCGCTGTTAACTGTAATGCTTATGTCGGCGAAGGCGCTAGCCGAGGCCAGCAGAGCGGCCCCGGCGATGCTTGCCGGAAGAAGTTTCTTGTAAATCATGGGTAGTCTCACTCCTGGATTGAGATCGGTGTTCTAGTTATTTGAGGTGGGCTGGCGTGATGTCCACACCCTGCACGTCAGAAAGTACGACACCAGCCAACTGCGCGGTCGGCGCGACAGCAGCCGCCGCCTGGCGCAATTCCATACGCTTGGCCTGGTCACGCTCAGGTGCCGAAATGGTCACCAGCGTGCCGTCCGGAAGCGGCGCATTTTCCATCGAGAACACGATCACCCGGAGGTTGCCCTTCTCGTTGATCGTGCAGTTCGCGATGTGCGTCTCCGCGACGCTCGTGCCGCACTGGAACTGGCCTTCGGCCACCTTGATCCCCTTGACGTCGAACTGCAGGCCGACAACTTGGCCGTTCGACACGTATTCCACGGTGTAGCTGTTCCCGTTGGGCTGGATCCACAGATCGCTGCCCGAGACGTTTCCTTTTTCGGCGTTAGCCGCCGCAGAGGCCAACAACATGGCCGCCGCGATCGCAAATCCTTGATTGATACGCATGATTCGATTCTCCTTCAGACAGGGAGTGATTACTGGGTTACCTGACAGGCACCGGTCGTGCCCGCGAGCGTTACGATCTGGATCACGTCCTGGATGTTGATCGCACCGTCCTGACTACAATCCGGGGTTCCGGTCGCCAGAGTTCCACCACCAGCTTCGGTAACAATCTGGATCACGTCCTGAACATTCACGACGCCACCCGCGTCTCCGTTCACATTGCAATTGCAGAGCCGACCCACTGCGGTGCTGCGGCGCGACTCGTAGGCATCGAAGTAGGTCGTGCCGCCATGCGTGTTGAGATTTCCGAGACGAACCGACTGAAGTTGTGCACCTGCGTTGCTCAGCGTGGTGTTCTCGGTCTCGGTCGCGCCGTTGACCGACAGCGAGATCACGCCGGTGCCGGCGCCCTGGGCCCAATCGATTTCGATCGAGTTCCATGCGCCGCTGTTGCCCGACTGCGACACGGACTGGCCGGTTGCAGTGTCGGTCAGCGTGACGGTGCCGGAAGCATCGACGGTGACGTTGAAGCGTTCGCTGCCGCCCGTGGCGTCGCCGTACCCGGCATAGACTTCAGCCAGGTCGCTGTTGCCGGCCCAGAAATAGGTCCGAGCCACGATGCGGTCGATGCCGCCCGGGTTGTCGTCCTGGACATAGCCGGCGCCGGTGACTTCCATGCCACAGAGACCGGCATAACGGGCAACGCTGTCGTTGAGCGGATCGCCCGGGGCGACCGCCCCGGTGTTGCTGCTCCAGTTGTCGAGCGTGCAAGCCATCGCGGCCTGGCCGGCGAATGCTGCGCCCAGCAGCAAAGCGCCCGCAGCGGCCGTGCGTCCGAGGATGGATTTCGAATTCGTGTTTCTCATGAGAACCAACTCCTGAATGTCATCGATTTCAATATGTTGCAACAACGGTGTTTTCGTGCAGCGGGTCGCACCTTGGGCCCTCGGTATCTTGCACACTCCCCGCCGGGGTCGTTCTACAGACCGCCAAGCGCGATAGTAGCAGCATTCCTGTCGGGTTTCCAATCCCCGATTTGCGCCGGAAACCGAACGAATGTCGTGATCACGATCACTGTTCGGCCACGAACATCTCGACCTCCGGAGCAAGCACCGCTCTAGTGTCCCAACCTTATAAACGCGTTTCGTGACGAAACCACGTCAATCCGAGCCGAAATTCAGAAGATTTCGGCGATGCAGCAGCGCAGCGAGCCCCCGGCCTTCTCGATTTCGTCGAGCGCCACGGCGTGCACCCGGAAGCCCCAGTCCTGCAGCCGGGTGCGTTTTTCCGCCGCAAGCGCCCGCCAACCCGTTGCGCTGATGAACAGGTCGTCGAGGTTCACGGCCAGGCAGTTGCCGGCGAAGGCCTCCTTCTCCTCTCGGCTCAGCTCCAGCACCCGGCCCGGAAATGCCTCGGCGATGGCGGCCGGCACGTCCGGATCGAGGAATGCGTCCGGGCAGATCACCAGCACGCGGGAGGCGAGCACCGACATCACCACGTTAGTGTGGTACTCCTCGGGCTTGAGATCGAAGCGGAACGTCAGCGCCAGCTCGAAGGCGTCGTGCATCGCTCGACAACCCGCTTCGTCGACCCGCGTGGTCATGCCGCAGAAGCCCAGCCGGCGCCCACGGTCGACGACCAGCGCCCCGGTCAGTTCGGCCACACAATTCCGGCGGGCGCCGAGGTCGACGGTCGGGTAGTCCATCAGGTCGGAGAAAAAAGCGCGAATGTCGGGCCGCTCGGCCTCGCGCTGGCGCTCGGGGTGGCGCATGGCGCCGACGATGAATCGACCGGGAATAGTCGCGAACACGTTGTTCGGAAACAGGTCGTCGGGGTTGGCCTCGCGCCCCGGAAACCGGATCACCGGAATGCCGCAGCCGGCGATGGCGTCGGTCAAGCGGCGATGCTGCTCCAGCGCCAGCGATGGGTTGACGCCGACGGTCAGGTCCATGTAACGGTTGTCGCGGGCCGCCTGGCGCGACAGGCGGAACTGGTCAGGCTCGACCAGGAACACCGCACGCGGGACCGCGGGCGAGTCATCGGTGAGCCAGTCCTTTCGGAGCTGGTCGAGAAAGTCTTCGGGGCGGGTAACGATCATCGAGTCGACGCCTGGAATTCGAAGGAGAGTCCGGCAACGGCGGCGCCATTCTCGGGGCCGGAACCGCGTGCGTCAATCCCCGTGTCGATCAACCCCGCCGGGCGCGGAAGAACGCCCGCAGCCGCTCGCCGGCCTCAGCGCCCAGCGGACCCTGTTCGACGATGCAGCGATGATTCAGCGCCGGATGATCGAGCACCTGGAAGACCGACCCCCCGGCGCCGGCGCGCGGATCCCAGGCGGCGAACACCACCCGCCGGATCCGCGAATGGACCAGCGCACCGGCGCACATGGCACAGGGTTCGAGCGTGACGTACAGCGTGGTCCCCGGAAGTCGGTAGTTACCGGACGACGCGGCGGCCACGCGAAGCGCGACGATCTCGGCATGCGCGGTCGGGTCGGCGTCGATAATGACGCGGTTTGCGCCTTCGCCGATTACGTTCCCGCCGGCATCGACCAGCACGGCGCCGACGGGTACTTCACCGGCGGATTCGGCCTCCAGCGCGAGATCGAGCGCACGACGCATCCAGCGCAGATCTTCGAGATGGCGCTCGTCGCTCGCTTTCGAATTCGTCTGCGGGATGCCATCCATCGGCATGTCGGTCGATCCTCGACGGTGGTCGACAAGCGTCTCTCGGCGGACAGGCGTCGATTCCTTACCGGACCCGCTGCAGGGACCGCGGACGACTTCGGACCGCGCTGTGGACGCCCCGCATTATAGGCCGGTACCGACCGATTCGAACGAACCGGCGTTCCGGCCCGCGCGCCGATACGGCTTGGCTATACTTCGGGATCGCTGGCCCTGCAGTACCGAACCCGATGATCAAAGACGCCAGGACCGACCTGCCCGATGTCCTCGAAGCCGACGTTGCCATCGCCGGCGGCGGTCCGGCCGGCATCGCGCTGGCGCTCGAACTGGCCGAGCGAGGACGGCGAGTGCTGCTGATCGAAGGCGGCGGGCAGCAATCACCGAACGGCGGTACATCGATCTACGACAACACCACCAGCGGTCGAGACTACCCGCTCACCGGCTCGCGCTTGCGCTGGCTGGGAGGAACCACGAATCACTGGGGGGGTTGGGTCCGACCCTTCGACCCCCGGGATTTCACGGATGCACCGGCAGGCGATCTGCCGGGCTGGCCGATCACTGCCGATGCACTGACCGAGGGCTATCGCAAGGCGGCAGCCTGGTGCGAGGTCGGAAGCGCGGACTACGACACCGATCGGATCGGGCTCGAGCGACGAGCCCGGTTGCTCGACCTTTCGGGAACCGGGTTCGAGCATCAGGTGTTCCGCTTCAGCCCGCCGACCCGGTTCGGAACCCGCTACGGTGCGGCGCTGGACGAAGCCGCCAACATCGACTGCCGGGTCAATCTGAATCTCGTCGAGTTGCAACAGACCGAAGACGCGGTCCAGAGCGCCCGGGCCGTCACGCTGGACGGCGCGGCCTGCACCCTCCGCGCGCGTCAGTTCGTCATCGCGATGGGCGGCGTCGAGAACGCGCGCTTCCTGCTGAACCAGGACCGGATTCCCGGCAATCAGTCCGACCTCGTCGGCGGCGGGTTCATGGACCATTTCGGATTCACGCCCGGGCTGATGCTGGCCGATGCCGGACTCCAGTACGAGCGCGGCCAGATTGCCGGCGACGACCTGATGACGGTCATGGCGCCGTCTCAGGGGACCGAAGGACCGCATTCCTGCCTGCTGGTGACCTCCACCGCGCCGGACGACGTTCTTCCGCCTGCGTTCTGGACCAATCGCACCAGCGGCGATGCCCCCGGCGCGCACTACCGGATCAGCATGATCAATGCGCCCACCGCGCATCGCCAAAGCCGCATCTCCCTGAGCGCGGATCGCGATCGGCTGGGTCTGCGTCGGCCTCATCTCCACTGGCATCTCCCGCCCACGGAGTTCGAACCCGTCATCGCGCTGTTCGAACGGTGGATGGACGGAATCAGCGCGCGTAACCGGGCGCGAGTCCGGTGGACCCGCCAGAATGCGCCGACCCTGGCTGACAACGTCGGCGTCGGCTATCACCATATGGGCACGACGCGCATGGCGGCGGCCCCGGAACACGGGGTGGTCGATCCCGACGGCCGGGTCTGGGATCGCGAGAACCTGTATATCGCCGGCAGTTCGGTCTATCCCGCCGCAGGTTTTGCCAATCCGACGCTGACCATCTGCGCGCTCGCCGTGCGCATGGCTGCGCATCTCGATCAGCGTCTGGGAGCCTGAGCCATGCGTCGGCGCGATCTTCTCCAAACCGCTGGGCTGACCTTCGTCGGACTGCAGTTCGGCCTGCTGGCCGGATGCGGCAACGACTCCGGCCGTTCGCTCGCCGTCGGGCCCGACGACCCGGAGGCCCTGGAGACGTTGCGGTCCCTGGCCGGTCGGCTCGACGGGATCGAGTTCGTAGGTCCGGTCTGTGTCGATGAAGTGGGTGAAACCGAACCGCTGGACGCGTTGCTCGAGCGACTCCGCGCCACTTCGGCTCAGTCGCTCGAGAACGCATTCTCGATCGCGCTCGAGCAGGATTTCAGTACCGGCGACCGCATCGACATCGCCGGCTGGCAGCTGGCCCGCACCGAGTGCCTGCTGCTGGCTGCAGCGGCGACGAACCAGGGCCTGCGCGACCCGGTGCTCGCGCAGCAGGGCAATCTGCGTTTCGAAGACTTTGCTTCGATCGAGCGCTGGGGGCCGGATGAAACCATCGAGGGCGAGGTCTTCAATCCGATCGGCAACGGTCGGGGCGGCTTCTGGATCCGGGTGGCCGAGCCGGTCCCCGGCTCGACCCGGCTCATGCTCGATGGCGTCGAACTGGCCACGCATTTCGAGCCGGGTGTAGTCACCGCCAGCCTGGAGCCCGACCACATGGATCGCATCATCGCGACCGCCGGCATGGTTCCCCTGGTGATGGTCGACACGGCCCGCAACGTCGCGCAGCGTGTCGGATATCTCACCGTTCGCCCGCGTCCCCCGGCAGCCATCCTGGCCGACGGGTCCTCGTCGGCGGTGTTCTGCGAGGTCGAGCGCTGGGGGCCGGACCATGCACCCAAGGGCCAGGCATTCAACGAACAACCGGATGGCAGCGCTGCGTTCTGGGTGCGAATCGGTTGCGCACCGCCGGGGAGCGAACTGGTGCTGGATGGAACGCCGCTGGAAACTTCGGTACGAACGGGCCTTGTTTCGGCCCGGGTACCGCATTATGCCGCGCTGGAAGCGGGCCCCCACCGCTTGACGATTCGGGATCCGGCCAGTGGCGAATCGCTGGAGATCGGAATCTTCAACGTACTCTGAGCGTCGTCCGATCGTATTCGCGCGCTGGTAGACTCGCACGACATGCTGCGGCTCGGGCTCGTGTTCAGCCCGCCGCGCGACCGATCATGCTGCTCGACCGGCACAAGAGAATACGATCCCGCCATGTTTCCAAGGCTCAAACGCTGGTTTCGCCACACCCGACGCGATACCCGAAGCGAGCGCGCCCCAACGGAGCACTTCGCCGCGGACATCTCGGCGTCACCGGCCGACGTGAACGTCGATGCAACCGAGTACGCCAGACGCATCGAACGCGAGATCGAGTACTACCTGGATGATGTCGACGTCCACGCATTGCCCGACATTTTCCACTACTGGTCGAACCGCTATATCCGTCCGATGTTCGAAGGCGTCGGCACGACGCATCCGGAAGACCTGTTCGTCAAGTACCTGCTCGAAGCCGCATCAGCGTCGAAGCGGAGCAGTCCCCGGTTCGTCAGCATCGGCGCCGGCAACTGCGACGTCGAATGTGGACTGGCCGATCAGCTGGTGGCGCGCGGCCTCGATCGTTTCACGTTCGAGTGCATCGACATCAACCCCCACATGCTCGAGCGCGGTCGGGCCATGGCCACGGAACGCGGCCTGCACAAACGGGTCCTGCCGATCCACGGGGATTTCAACGACTGGGCCCCGGAAGGTCAATACGACGCGATCCTTGCCAACCAGTGCCTGCACCATGTACAGAATCTCGAAGGGCTGTTCAGCGCGATCGAGCGGTCACTCGGCGAACACGGTCGATTCATTACCTCCGACATGATCGGCCGAAACGGCCACCAACGATGGCCGGAAGCCGAGAAGATCGTGCGCGGAGTCTGGGCCGAACTCGGCGACCGCTACAAATACAACCACCAGCTCCAGGAACTCCAGCTGGACTTCGTCAACCATGACTGCGCCTCGGAAAGCTTCGAGGGAATTCGCGCACAGGATATCCTGCCGCTACTGGTCGAACGCTTCGGCTTCGACGTGTTCATCGCATTCGGCAACGTCGTCGATCCATTCATCGATCGTGGCTTCGGCCACAACTTCTCGGTCGATTCGGACCACGACCGGCGCCTGATCGATCGACTCCATGAAATCGACGAAGCCGGCTTTGCCGACGGAACGCTGAGCCCGACGCACCTTGTCGCGGTGATGCGGCGGAAAGGCCTCGAAACCGATTCGCCCTACCTCGCGCGTGGTCTCGCACCGGCACAGGCCGTTCGCCGGTCCGGATGAACCACGACGCCGGCGTGCAGCCGGCGTTACCTCATTCCCATTCGATCGTCGCCGGCGGCTTGCCGGAGATGTCGTAGACCACGCGCGAGATGCCGTGGCATTCGTTGATGATCCGGCGCGATACGTGGTCGAGGAATTCGTGGTCCAGGTAGGCCCAGCGCGCGGTCATGAAGTCGATGGTCTCGACGGCGCGCAGCGCGATGACGTATTCGTAGCGACGCGCATCGCCGACCACGCCGACCGACTTGACCGGCAGGAACACCGCGAAGGCCTGGCTGACCTTGTCGTAGAGGCCCGCGGCGCGCAGCTCGGAAATGAAGATGTGATCGGCCTTCTGCAGCGGCTCGACATACTCGGGCCGGACCTCGCCGAGGATCCGCACGCCCAGGCCGGGCCCCGGGAACGGGTGACGCATGACCAGCTCGGCCGGCAACCCCAGTTCGACGCCGATCTTCCGGACCTCGTCCTTGAACAGCTCGCGCAGCGGCTCGATCAGCTTGAGGTTCATGTCCTCCGGCAGGCCGCCGACGTTGTGATGCGACTTGATCACCTTGGCCTTGCCGGTCATCGCGCCCGCCGACTCGATGACGTCGGGATAGATCGTGCCCTGTGCCAGCCATGAAGCCTCTCGATGATCCTTCGCGGCCGCATCGAACACCTTGATGAACTCGCGACCGATGATCTTCCGCTTCTCTTCCGGATCGTTCACGCCGGCCAGCGCCTGCATGAACTGATCGCGCGCATTGACCCGCTCGACGCGCACGCCGAGGTGCTGGGCGAAGGTCGCCATGACCTCGTCGCCCTCCCGGTAGCGCAACAGCCCGGTGTCGACGAAGATGCACAGCAACTGTTCGCCGATGGCCTCGTGCAGCAGCGCGGCGACGACCGAGGAATCCACACCGCCGGACAGTCCGAGCAACACGGTGTCGTCGCCGACTTCGTCGCGCACTCGCTGGATCTGGTCCTCGATGATCGCCTCGGTGGTCCATTCGGCCGCGCAGCCGCAGATTTCGTGGACGAAACGCTCGAGGATGCGCCGGCCCTGCGAGGTGTGGGTCACCTCGGGGTGGAACTGCAGGCCGTAGTAGCGTCGGTCGTCGTCGCCCATGCCGGCGATCGGTGCCGAGCCGGTCGTGCAGATCGTCGAGAAGCCCTCCGGCAGCCGGGTGACCTTGTCGCCGTGGCTCATCCAGACCTCGAGAAAGGCCTTTCCCTCTGCATCGACCCGGTCCTCGATGCCGTCGAGCAGCCGGCAGGTCTCGCCCAGCGCGACCTCGGCGTAGCCGAATTCCTTTTCATCCGACGGCTCGACCGTGCCGCCATAGTGCGCCGCCATGGCCTGCATGCCGTAGCAGATGCCCAGCAGCGGGACCTCGAGATCGAACACCGCCTGCGGAATCCGCGGGCTGTCGTGAAGCCCGACCGACTCCGGTCCGCCGGACAGCACGATGCCGCTGGCGCCGAAGTCGCGGATGGCCTCGTCGCCGACGTCGAACGGCAGGATCTCGGAATACACCCCGATCTCGCGGATGCGCCGGGCGATCAGCTGCGTGTACTGGGACCCGAAATCGAGGATCAGAATGCGGTCGGCGTGGATATCGTGGTGCGTCATGGCGACTCCGAGGCTAGGGGCTAAAGGCCAGGTACAAGTCGCGAGGAAGGCGGTGGTTCACTCGTCTCTCGCCCCTCTGCCCTCGTCCTTGCCGTTCAACCCAGCTTGTAGTTCGGCGCTTCCTTGGTGATCGAGACGTCATGGGCATGGCTCTCGGTCACCCCGGCGTTGGTTACGCGGACGAAGTGCGGCTTGGTGCGCATTTCCTGGATCGTGGAGCAACCGCAGTAGCCCATCGAGGAGCGCAGCCCACCGAGCATCTGGTGGACGACGCTGCCGAGCGGACCCTTGTACGGTACGCGGCCTTCGATGCCTTCGGGCACCAGCTTCTCGGCCTCGGTATCGCCCTGAAAATAGCGGTCCGACGAGCCCAGCTGCATCGCGCCCAGCGAGCCCATGCCACGATAGCTCTTGTACGAGCGGCCCTGGTAGAGCTCGACATCGCCCGGCGCTTCTTCGGTACCGGCGAACAGGCTGCCGATCATGACCGCCGACGCACCTGCGACAATCGCCTTGGCCAGGTCGCCGGAGAACCGGATACCGCCATCGGCAATCACCGGGACCCCCTTCTTCGCCATCGCGGCGGCCGCGGCCGCCACCGCGCTGACCTGCGGCACGCCGACACCGGCGACGATCCGCGTGGTGCAGATCGAACCCGGTCCCTGGCCGATCTTGACGGCGTCGGCGCCGGCCTCGACCAGCGCCTCGGCACCGTCGGAGGTCGAGACGTTGCCGCCGATGACCTGCACGTGCGGGTAGTGCTTCTTGCACCAGGCAACGCGGTCGAGCACGCCCTTGGAATGGCCGTGCGCGGTGTCGACGACCAGGATATCGACCCCGGCCTCGACCAGCGCCGGAACGCGATCGCCGGTGTCGCCGCCGGCGCCGACGGCCGCAGCAACCAGCAGCTGCTCGGAATCGTCCTTGGCGGCGTTCGGGAAGTCGCGCGACTTCTGGATGTCCTTCACGGTGATCAGACCGCGGAGCTGGAAGTGGTCATTGACCACCAGGACCTTCTCGATCCGGTGGCGGTGCAGCAACTCGAGCACTTCGTCCTGGCTGGCACCTTCCTGCACGGTGACCAGCTTTTCCTTGCGGGTCATGATGTTGCGAACCGGGTCGTCGAGTTTCTTCTCGAACCGCATGTCGCGGCTGGTCACGAGACCGACCAGTTCGCCGCCGTCGACCACCGGCACGCCGGAGATGTTGTGGCGGCGGGTGATCTCGATGACCTCGCGGATGGTCGTGTACGGGTCGACGGTGATCGGGTCCTTGATGACCCCGGCCTCGTATTTCTTGACCACCCGGACCTGGTGGGCCTGCTCTTCGACCGTCATGTTCTTGTGGATCGTGCCCACACCGCCGGCCTGGGCCATGGTGATGGCCAGCCGCGCCTCGGTGACGGTGTCCATGGCCGCCGAAATCAGCGGAATGTTGATCTGCAGGTCGCGGGTGATCCGGGTCGTCAGGTCGGCGTTCTTGGGCAGGACCTCGGAGAAGGCCGGCACCAGCGAGACATCATCGAACGTCAGGGCTTCTTCGATCAGGCGCATGGCGGCATCTCCGGCGGGTAAATCCCGCAATTATATCCCGAATCGTCGCCGGACCCGACAATTCGCGCGCAGCGAACGCCACCGCTACACTACGGCGCTTTCACGCCGGAATCCCCAATGAGCCACGACGCCCCTGCCCCCCGCGGATTCCGCATGCCGGACACGCTGGTGCTGATGTTCTTCCTGATGGTCGCCGCGCTGGTGCTGACCTGGATCCTGCCGGCCGGCAGCTACGAGATCGTCACCAACGAGGCCGGGCGCGAGGTCGTCGTGGGAGGAACCTATGCCGTCATCGACGACGCCGAGATGCTGCCGCCCTGGGCGCTATTCACGGCGGTTCCGCGGGCCATGATGGACGCGGCCGACATCATCTTCTTCGTGCTGATCATCGGCGGCGCGCTGGCGGTCATCCGCGAAACCGGCGCCATCGAGGCCTTCCTGTCGAAGTTCATCACGCGCTTCGACCACCGCCCCGCCCTGCTGATCGGTGCCGGCATGTTCATCTTCGCGATCGTGTCGGCCACCCTGGGCATGGCCGAGGAATTCATTCCGCTGGTCGCGATCCTGATGGCGATGTGCCGAGCGATGAAGATGGACGCGGTCGCCGCGATCGGCATCATGGTCTGCGGCTACTGCATCGGCTACGGCGCCACGCTGATCAACCCATTCACGCTGTTCATCGCGCAGGGCATCGCCGAACTCCAGCCCGGCTCCGGCATCCAGTTCCGCGCGCTGATCTTCCTGCCGTTCCTGGCGATCGGCATCCACCACGTGTGGCGCTACGCGACGCGGGTCCAGGCCGACCCCTCGGCCAGCCTGGTGGCCGACATCCCCGGAGCGCAGCCGCCGGCCGTCGAGGAACAGCCCGAACTGGACCGCACCCGCTCGCTGGTCATCGCGCTGACCGCCGGCGCGATCGGGCTGATGATCTGGGGCATCACCCAGCGCGCCTGGTACCTGGATGAACTCGGCGCGATGTTCATCGGCGTCGCGATCGCGGTCGGACTGGTCGCCCGGATGTCGACCGACCGGATCGCAGTGACCTTCAGCAAGGGTGCCGCCGAACTGGCCGGCACCGCCGTGTTGATCGGCTTCGCCCGCGCCATCGCCCTGCTTCTCGAGGACGGCCAGGTGCTGCACACCATCGTGAATGCGATGGCCGAACCGCTGGTCGGCCTGCCGGCCGAGCTGTCCGCGGTCGGCATGCTGGCAATCCAGTCGGTCATCAACCTGTTCGTGTCCTCGGGCTCGGGCCAGGCGTACCTGACCATGCCGCTGATGGCACCGATCGGCGACCTGGTCGGCGTCGAGCGCCAGGTCAGCGTACTGGCCTACCACTTCGGCGACGGCTTCGTGAACCTGGTCGCGCCGACCAACCCCGTCCTGATGGGCATCCTCGGCCTGGCCGGCATTCCCTACCTGCGCTGGCTGAAGTTCGTGCTGCCGTTGCTGCTGAAGCTGCTGGCGCTGGCGGCGGTGTTCATGGTCGTGGCAGTGCAGATCGGGTATCGGTGAGGCAGGGACGAGGGGTGAGGGACAAGGAGCGAGTGGAAACGCGGCGCAACCGCAGGCCGTGGGGCTCGATTCATGCCGCAGCGCCGGGGTGGGGCTGATCCGGCCAGGGACGAGCGACGAGGGACGAGTGGGATCGGCAACAGCGGCCACTCACGACTAGTCCCTCTCCCCTAGTCCCTTGTTCCTCGTCCCAAGTCCCTCTGCCCTGGTCCGTTATCCCTACCTAATCCGAAGCCCCTAGTCCCTCTCCCCTGCCGTTCAAGGACATTGCCCCTGCACGATCCGCGTCAGCGCGATCGTCTGGTCCTCGAACTCCGGCAGATCGGAGTCGACGATGATGGTCGCGTTGTTGCAGTCGTCGAAGGTCAGGGTCAGAGACCCGAAAGAGGTACGGACGACATCGGCGGGGTCGAAGTTCGAGCCGAAGCCCGTCCCCGAGGTGATCACCGTATCGGCGAACTCGATCGTGTCGCCATCGATGGTGCCTGCTCCGATCAGCCAGATCGGCTCACCATCCATAAAGGTGTAGAAAGTGATGACGTGCAGGCCGTCGCTGCCTTCCACCGCCAGCTGGAAGCCCTCGCCATCGCGATCCGGGTTGTACCAGTTGCCGGCGCGCACCGCATTGGCCGGGTCCGGAATGCCGGCGGCGCAATCGACCGGCACGATCTTCTGCATCGGCAGCACCACGTTCTCGAACCCGGGCGCCACCGGGTCCATGATGACGTCGGCCGTGTTGCAGTCGTCGAACTCCATCGCCACCGAGCCGAACGGGATCCGGGTCACGTCGTCGGGATCGAAGGCCGAGCCGTACTGCGCACCTTCGGTGATGACCATGCCGGTACTGACGAAGGCACCGTCGTCCACGCTGCCCGCCCCGATCATCCAGACCTGGTCGCCGTCCTGGTAAACGTAGCAAGTCAGAATGTACGTCGATCCGTTCGCCTCACGCGTCAGCTGGCAGCCTTCACCGTCTCGCGCCGGGTTGTACCAGTTGCCGGAAAGCGGCGCCTTGGGCGTGACGCCGCCGCAGCCGAGCACGCGCACGTCGTCGACCAGCCAGCCGTCGCGGCCACCCACAGAGCTGTCGGTGGCCACCCGGTAGCGGAGGCGAACCGTCTGACCCGCGAAGTCGGACAGGTCGATCGCGTAGTTCTCCCAGCCGCGCGGATCGCCGCACCAGGCGGGCGAGCCAGCCAGTGGATTGCCGAACCCGGCGTCGATCGGACCGTCTTGTGGACGGAACCCGATCCGCGGACCGGTGAGTTCGGCCCACGTCGAACCGTCGTCGGTCGAGATTTCGAGGACCGCGCCATCGAAACAACCGGCGGCTGCATCCTCCATCTGTTGACGATTCTGGAACCGCAGGGTCAGCGAATCGCCCGAGGGCAGCTCGATCGGCGGCGAGACCAGCCGCTGGTCGCTGATCGATGCGACGTTGATCGCATTCCACGAAGTGGTGCCGCTGACCGAGTCGCTGGTGATCTGTGCCCAGGTGTTCTGGACGCTGCCGGCGCCGAGCGTCCAGCCGTTCGGGCCGGACTCCATGTCATCGGACCAGAACTCGGTCGACTGCTGCCCGATCGGGCACTCGCCGGCCTGCGGTGCGGTGATGAACGAGCGCGTGGCCGATGGCTCGGCGGTGCCGCAGCCGTTCTGCGCGGTGACCCGCCAGAAGTACTGGGTGCGCGAGGCCAGCGGCACGCTCACGGCGCTTGCGCCGCGGACGACCTGATCGACCACCACGTCGGTGAACGCGAAGTCGGTCGCGACTTCGACCCGATAGCCGGCCGCCTGGCCGACGCCGGTCCAGCTGAGCTCGACCTGGGGCGTCTCGACCGTTGCCGCATCGGACGGCAGCGCAGGGCCGGCCGAGGCCGGCAGGGCGTTTCCGAGGTGAAACGGCACGACCGCCGAACCGCTGCTGCCGCCACTGAGACCCTCGACCACGATCGTCGCCGGCCCGATGGCGGCGCCGGCCAGGTTGCCGACAGTCAGCGTCGAGCTGCCCGGCGTGGCCGGGTTCGGCGAGAACGAAGCGTTGGCGCCCGATGGAAGCCCGGTCGCGGCGAGGTTGACCGGCGCGCTGAAGCCGGGATCGCCGTCGATGCCGATGGCGATTTCGACCGCGCCGTCCGAGCTGCAGGCCTCGACGAACCCTTCTTCGTACTCCACCCGAAACGGGGCGGCGCCGATGCCGTCGATGAACTGCGGGTTGCTGCCCACCGGATCGAGGTAGTCGCGCATCCGGGTCGACGCGGTGCCGAGGCCGTTCCATGCATGCGCCAGCTGACCGTAGAAGTCCGAAAGGTTGGCACCGGTCGCACCGCAGAACGCCGGCCCGCCGGACAACACGCCGACCAGCCGCTGGTTGGCCGAATACAGCGGCGACCCGGACGAGCCCGGTTCGGTGACGCCCGGCGGAATCGATGGTGGCCGTGGCTCGGAAATACCCGGCAGGACCGGCGGATCCGGGTGCCAGAACGCGTGCCAGTGCACGCCCTGCGCAAAGCTGATCGAGCCCTGCAGCAGGTCGGAGTCGACGAAGGTGATGCGCTTTTCGTCGCCGCTGGGATGGTGGATGCTGGCGCACAGGCCCTCGGTGCTGTCGGCCGCACCCTGCGGTCCGCAGCTGGCCGGCGTGACGCGTCGGTCCCAGCCGGCCCAGTACAGGTCCAGCGACGGGTCGGCCGAATCATCGAACTCGACCAGCGCGAAGTCCGAGCAGTCGTCGGGATTCGTGCAGGTTTCCGACGAGAACGGATCACGGGTGCCGGCCAGGTAGACCGCGCCACTGCTGGTCTGCGACGAATCGGGCGGGTTGACCTGCGACGAGGCCGAGCTTCCCGGCGTGCGGCAGCTCGGCCACTCGTAGTTCCAGTAGGCGACGATGGTCGAGCTGTTGCCGGGTTCGACACCGCAGTGGCTGGCCGTCGCGAACAGCATCCGGCGGTCGTTGGCGGTGTTGTTGACCAGCGAGCCGGTACACAGGAACTGTCCTTCGAGCGTGTACCTCGCCACCGAACGGCGCGGCTGGTTCCAGGGGTCGTCCGGCGCGAGGCAGGCCACGTCCATGTTGCAGCTACCGGAGCGGGCGCCGCCGTCGCTCTTGTCGCAGTCGGACTCGCGCTTGCCTTCCCCGGCAGCTGCAGGCTGGCGATACGCCTCGATCACCCGGCCGAACCCGCGATACCCCTGGTTGACCCGGGCCAGCTCCAGCGATACCTCGTTGCGGCGCTCAGCCGGCACTTCGAGTTCGATGATCGCATCACCGGCGGCCAGCACCGGGGTCCAGAACTCGCCGTGCTTCTCGTTGATCGCCGGACCGTAAGGGCCCAGCACGCGTTCGCGGTCGAACTCACCCTTGCCGGCGGCGTCGGCGGCGTAGATCCACAGCCTGGCGCCCTCGACCAGGCGAACGTTGTGGAAGCCGAAGTTCAGCGAAACCGCATCCGGTGCCTGGACGCGCAGGCGCCAGACAACCTTATCGCCGAAATCGGTCCAGCCGCCGGACTTGGCCGGCGACTCGGCTATTTCGAACGGCATCGCGAACCGCGGCGGCTGGCCGAAGGCCTCGGCCACGGCGTCTTCGGCCGCGAGCTTCGCGCCGTCGAGCGGCGGAAGCAGCCGCTGCTCGGTGACCTCGGCGACGCCGGGTCCGGCGAGCCAGCTGGCCGGACGTTCCGGATCGGCAAGAGCCGGGGCCGCCATCAGGGTCAGTACGGCAACGAGAAGCAGCGAACGTCCGCAACGAGACATGGGCACATCCTGGAAGTCGATGCACCGATTATCCCGGCAAACCCCGCTCGGCGGCAAGGCGCGTCCGCTACAAGTCTCCGGTGCACCGCCCCGGAGGTCCGGAGCGGTCGGCCCATGGCGCCCGGTCGCTTACGGTGTCGCCGTCTCGAACCCGTCGGCGAAGATCTCCTCCTGGACCACCCGGCAGCTCTGGACCCGCACATCATCGATGTGCCAGTCGTCCGCCGCGACCGAACTGTCGGTAGCCAGCCGGTAGCGCAACTGCAGCGTCTGGCCATCGAGGCCGGCCAGGTCGACGACGGTCCGGGTCCAGTCCTGGAATCCGCACCAGGCGTCGCGGCCTGCCAGCGGATTGCTGAATCCATCGTCGATGGGGCCGACATAGGGGTTGGTCTCGAGCATCGACGCGGTGACTTCCTGCCAATTGGCGCCGGCGTCATTCGTATATTCGAGCACACCGCCGTCGTAGCATCCCGAGCCGCCATCTTCCATATCGCGCTTGCCGAAATACTGCAGCGTCAGCGCGTCGACGCCCGCGGGCACGCTGATCGGAGGCGAGATCAACTGCTGGTCGCTCTCCTCCGCGACATCCAGCCCGCGCCACGACGTGACCGGACTGTTGGCGTCGCTGGTGCTCTGTTCCCAGGTATCGATCGTGAAGCCGCTGCCGGCGACGTGGGTCCAGCCGTTGTCGCCGCTTTCCATGTCGTCGAAGTAATGAACCTCGGCCGCGGTTCCCGGGCCGCAGTCGCCGGGAGCGGCGATCGTGGTGAACGCGAACGCTGCGCTGGCGTCGGCCGTGCCGCACTGGTTGCTCGGCGTCACGCGCCAGAACAGCTCGGTCGAGGTCGGCAATGCCGTGGCCGGCTCGAAGCTGGTGCCGCTGACGGCCTGGGACAGGACGATCGTTCCGAAGGCCGGATCGGTGGCGACTTCGAGCAGGTAGGACGTGGCCTCGGTCGAAGCCGACCAGCTGAACACCGGCGTGCTGGAGACGTTCAGGGCTCCATCGGCGGGCGTCACGAGACCGGTCACCGGCGGGACGATACTGGAAATCTCCAGTGGCACCTCGAGGTTCAGCGGGTCTTCGCCCGCGGCCGTGCCTTCGATGTCGAGCAGATAGCTGCCGGCGGTCACGCTACCGAGGCCGCCCAGCGTCAGCGTCGAGCTGCCCGGCGGCGACACCGGATTGACTGAAAACGTGGAGGTCGCACCGGCCGGTACCCCGGAGGACGAAAGCGTCACCGGGTTGCTGAATCCGGCATCGGCGTCGACATCGACGACGATGTCCAGCGAACCGTCCGTGGTGCAGGCGCCGGCCGACGCGGGTGTCGCTGCGAGTCGGAACGGCGAGGCGCCGATGCCATCGATGAACTCCGCGCCGGTATTCAGCGGGTCGAGATAGTCGCGCATCCGGGTCGACGGCGTGCCCAGGCCTTCCCAGGCATGCGCCAACTGCCCGTACAGGTCGGACAGTTGGGTACCGGTCGCGCCACAGAACGCCGGGCCGCCGCTGAGCACGCCGATGAAACGCTGCTCGGCGGTGTACAGCGGTGAGCCGGACGAGCCGGGCTCGGTCACGCCCGGCGGGATCGAGGTGGGCTGGGGCTCCGGGATGCCGGCGACCACCGGCGGGTCGGTGTGCCAGCGGGCCCGCCAGTGGACGTCCTGGGCGCCAGCGATGTCGTCGATGAAATAGTCCTGCTCGACGAAGGTGATGCGTTTTTCGTCGACGCCGGGATGATGGATCGATGCACACAGGCCGTCGGTCGAGCCCGGCGCCCCCTGCGGACCGCAGGTCGTCGCAGCGCTGGTGGTGCGGCGGTCCCAACCCGACCAGAACAGGTCGAAGGCCGGATCGGCCGGGTCGTCGAGTTCCAGCAGCGTCACGTCCGAGCAGTTTCCGGGTG